>CAZQOV010000001.1:0-76037 GCA_964595055.1 uncultured Bacteroidaceae bacterium
ACCAAAGTTTTACATTCAGTTGAACAATTCCCCGCGAGTTCTTCATAATTAATTATTGAACAATACGTTTGGTTACTTTCATTTATGAAAGGAAATCCGAAAATACCATTTTTAAGAAAACATTCCATAAATAAAATAGAATTATTTATTAAAATGTTCCGAAAAGCATGGATTTGGAAACGGATGAAATAAAAAAACATGAAATAGGGATAAAAGCTGGCAATAACACCTACCCCGAAAATAAATATGCCTGCAGGTTTACCAACAGGTCCGAAGGCATTGTCAAGCTTATTCTTGATGATCATGCTTATGCTTTTTTCCTGATTAGCCCGATCCCAAGCGTCACAAAAGTGAAAATAAGCACTGCGAAGCCTGCATAAGCAAGATAAATCAATGAGTTTGGTTCAGTATTTTCAGGATCAAGGATAGAAAGAAAAAAAGCTGCCGGGATAAGGATAGCAGCAAGCGGTGTTCCTGTTCTGACCAGTTGTTTCAGTTTATTTGACAAACGGGCCTGATCCACATATTTCAAAATCACCAGGGATAACCCCAGTAAAACACCGGCATGGGCATGACCAGCTCTCCACAGATCCTGCCGTATGGGATTATCTGCATAACCACTTTCCTGATTTATTAAAAAACCCAGCAAGCTGAAACCACCATAAGCTACGGTAGGCAAAACAATCAAAATTATACCGGCAAGTTGTTCGGATTTCTTTTCCATATATGTAAAGCTAAATTTTGATGAATATACTCAATACTTGATAATCTTGAAAGTATTATATTCCTGGAACAGATTGACAGGATCTATAAGCCAGGTATTACACAAGGTATACTTACTCCTCACATATTAAAATTCCAATTTATAACTCAAAAATGGTACGGGACTCGAGAAAAAATCATCCTCAATCCCCCCTGTTTCAAGATTGTATCGTTTACCCATATATTGTCGTCCGAAAATATTCTTAAGCTGAAGGCTTAACAGGGAAGACACTTTTTGCCCGTTAATCCTGTAAGTAAATGCAAGATCCGAATTACACTCAATATCTGAATTCCGATAAAGGAAGGGTTTATCCTCATCATAAACGATCTGCCCTTGCAGGGAGGTGGCATTCAGGTCAACCGGATGATGCCAGTAAGGTCCCATAAAAGTGATTTTGAAATTGATGCTCAACATATTTTTTTCACGGACAAGCCATTCGTGACCCCCGAGAAGGTTGAGAACATAGCCTCCGTCATACCGTGTCCTCCGTTCCACTCCATCGCCACCTGTATACCTGGAACTATAAAGTGAAAAAGTGGACATATAATAATAGCCATTTTTCAGGAAGCGTTCCAGGGTAAAGTCAATCCCCCTGTTTCTTCCGTTACCTTCATTTTCCAGTGCGTGATCAAAAGTCCAGTCACTTTTAAAATTAATCATGGAGTAAGCCGTCCCATCCACAACAGGCACATCGTAGAGTTTCTGGTAATAGGGTTCCACCTTCAGCCGGAGATTGGAATTGATTTTAAGGTCGTATCCAAAAACAAAATGGTGTGCTCCCATCCGATCCAGGCCTTTATTGGGTCTGTGAATTTCGCCGGTAGCCTGGTTTTCAACCGAAACGAAATAAATAAACAGAGGCTCAATCTGGCTATGATTACCGTAACCAACACTGAATCTGTGCCGGACACGGATCTGCCAGCCTGCTGAAATACGTGGTTCTATACGTAATTCATCGTTCATCTCAAACCATGAGGCATTGAGTCCTGCACTCAGCGATAATCCCGGAGCCGGTTTATAGTTTCCCTGTACAAAACCATCAATTAACAGGCTATTGCCCTTGCCATCCAATATTTCGTTCAGCTCACCCATCTGATAATCCCTGGCATCCCCTGTAAGTTCGTAAAAATGATTCTCTGCATCCAGACCTGCTTTTAAACTTAATCGGGAACCGGGTACATGAGTGATAACCGATGATGCGGTAAACGCTCCCTTAATCCTGTCAATGTTATAAAGAGGTATTAATTCTCCCGGAGAAGTTTCGAATAATCTTGATTTCTGATGGTAGCTGTGCTGACCAGCATTCAACGCCAGGGTTGATTTAATGTAGGTATTTGAAGTCAGGCTTTTAGAATGTCTGATCCCTCCTACGCCCATATTGTAATGAAAATTCATCTTCACGCGGCTCTCAGGGTAGATCCATTCCTCTATTTTATCTGTTCCTTCCATTTTACTTGTACTTAAACCTCCTATTCCCCAGATCGAGAAATTCCCTAACTTTTCATCTGAAAAATGGACCTTGAAAGAAAGATCCTGGTAAACCGGCACTTCATCCGAACCTTCCAATTCAGGGAGGAGAGGAAAGATCAAAGCCATGGTGGAGTAACGATAATTAAAGAGATAGGATGCATCATTTCCCGTAGCCAGGGGACCTTCAGCGGCCGCTTCGATTCCCTGAACGCCGATCTGGAATCCATATTCATGTTTCCGGTTATTTCCATTCCTTAGTTTCATATCAAACACTCCGGCTGTGGCATTTCCGAATTCCGCCGGGAAAGCTCCGGTATAAAAATCAGAATTGGCAAGAATTCTGCTGCTGAAGATCGTTAATCCTCCCCCACCGGCTACATTGGCACCGGAAAAATGACTGGGAACGGGTATATCCACACCCTCGAAACGCCATAGCAATCCTTTAGGTGCATTCCCCCTTACCACAATAGCGTTAACACTGGCTCCCATGCCTGTTACCCCGGCAAAATTACTTGCCATTCTGCCTGGATCGTCAAGGGCACCTGCGTAACGACCGGCTTCTTCAACGGAGAAAGTACGTGCACTTATATTTGCCATGCTATTTATAGGACGGTCCTTTCGGATTTCCGGTCGAACAGTTACCTCTTTTATCTCTGAAACAGAAGGTTCCATTTTAATGGTGAGAACCACTTCCCTACCCGACCCAACAAGTAATTCAGGTATAATCACACTTTCATAACCAATAAAACTGACCTGTAATTGATATCGGCCAACAGGGATGGATTCCAGGATAAATCTTCCATCACTGTTGGTAATAGTGCCATTATTCATTTCTACAAGAACTACATTCGCTCCGAAAAGCTTTTCCCTGGTGCTGGCATCAATCACTTCACCCCTGATGGTCTGAACGGGCTGCTGTGCCGGTAAAAAATAAGAACTACAAAAAAAGAAAAAAAAGAAAAAAATTGCCTGTCTCATAATAAAATATTTTAGACGATTAATTTTTTCTTTTTTAGGCGGGTTAAAAAGCTATCAAATTTTGAGCCAGAATATCCAAGAAATATTCTAAATAGATTTCAGGATCAGGTTTCCATTTTCCTGCCTACTTCTCCTCCTCGCCCACACTTTGCTTCCTGATACTTTCCTCAATCTTTTCCGAATTCCTTAAGTCGGTCACTCGAAGATTTTATCCTTTCTATTTCTTCCTCATCTTTTATCTTTTTGAGCTCATCTTTCAATTGTGTTTTTTCTTTTTCTATTTTTTGAAGAAAATCTTTTTTCTTTTCCAGTTGCTCAGTTTATATGGGGGATAATTCCTGTTGAATTGGTGAAGTTGATATGAAATATGTGTAAACCGGTAAAAAAATCCATACCAATTCCCAGGTGATTATGAAAATCTCCTTCTTTCATTCTGTGGTTCAGAAAATATGAATAATCGAGTCTGATACTGAATAATTCCGAAAAATAATAAACTCCTTCTGTGTTAATTGCGAAGAGATCCTTATCCCCATCAAAAACTGCCCATTTGCACCTGACATAAGCAGGAGATATCTGCAATGACAGATCCTCGAAGAATCTCCGGCAAGAATGGGGCAGGCTTTGATCCCGAACATTCTGAAACAGACTCTCGACTATATTGACAAACTTCAATTAGAACGATAAACAGTCGGAAGCCTTACAAAAAAATATCATTTCCATTCATAGGGAGTAACCTGATAAACATAATAATTAAGCCAGTTGGAAAAAAGAAGATTGGCATGGGCTCTCCAGCGGATAACCGGGGGGTTTGATGGATTATTACCAGGAAAATAATTCTCAGGTACATCAATATTCAGACCTTTGGCAACATCCCTCTCATATTCATTTTTAAGTGTTAGAGGATTATACTCAAGATGACCGGAAATGAAAATCTGACGGTTATCCTTAGAAATCACAATATTGGAACCAACTTTCTCCGACCAGGCAATTAGAGACAGGTCAGGATGTTCCTTGATATCATCCAGTCTATTCTCGGTATACCTTGAATGAGGAGCAGGAAATACATCATCAAATCCCCTTACAAGTGGAACTTTTCTGTCCGTTATAAAATGGTCGAAAACACCAAACACCTTTTTCGGAAGGGGGTATTTTTGAAGCCCATAATGATGAAAAAGTCCTGCCTGGGCTCCCCAGCAAATGTGGAGAGTATTGGTAACATTGGTTTTGCTCCAGTCCATTACTTCACAAAGTTTATGCCAGTAATCCACCTCCTCAAAAGGCAGCAATTCAACCGGTGCTCCGGTAATTATTAGTCCATCATATCTTTTATGGGAAATTTCGTGAAAAGTTTTATAAAAGACCTCCATATGCTCCCTGGGAGTGTTTTTTGACTCATGCTCATCCATGTATATAAGATCGAGTTCAACCTGTAGGGAAGTATTGGATAAATTCCGGAGAAGATCCGTCTCAGCGACTTGTTTAATGGGCATAAGATTGAGCATCGCCAATCTTAATGGACGTATATCCTGATGTATCGCTCTGGATTCTTCCATTATAAAAATATTCTCATCTCTCAGTTCTTTAATGGCAGGAAGATTATTGGGAACATTTATTGGCATAATTCATTAAATTTAAATTAGTCAAAAAAACAAAATCTGGAGGAATAATTAAAGTATTTAACATTTCCTTTAGGTTTTAGTTTAAATACTTTTTGCAAGAAAAGACTCAATGCAAGGATCTCATCACTTCATATACTATTTAAGAACCTTAGAATTTACAGCTTAAAAACCTTCAGGTTCGAGGTCTTCTTAACCAAGACGCCATAAAGTGAATATCTTGCAAATCATATGTTGATCTTTGTTCACTGCGAAAAAAACCCTTATACTTATCTTCGAGTTTATGAATGACCACTTTATCTGCTAAAATGATTTATTGGTTTCATATCATTAAAATCCTTATTTTAGGAAGTGACCAATATCTGATCTTAGGAATAAAACAGCCAGGCACAGAAACTTTTTTTATATAATTACCCTCATTTTAATTAATTGCTGTATTATTCTGGAAAATATCCCGAAGGTTTAACCAAAAAAAAATTCAGGGAAGTGATTCTTGAATTCTTAAAAACTGGATAAGGACAAATTTGCCGCAATATAAACATATGAGCAAATTTTAACACCTGATTTACAAATACCCTGAAATGATACCACAAATAATACTTATTCCTAAATAGGTTTATATGGTATAGCGAAATATTATGGTTTTTCGACTTCAATGGATAATTTCGATCTAAAAATGTTGAATTAGATCGAATACCTGCAGCCTTAGGCTTACATCATCTTAATGGATGAAGCGGAAGCTTTGATTCCCTACCAAAGAAACCGCCGCCCGATTTGGATGATACTTTAATTATTGGACTAGATTTTTAAGAACATATTTACACGATTCACTTTCACACGGAATTACACCATATTTGTAATTAAAAAACATGGCCAGAACCTTTATTGAAAAAATTCTTGGAGCAAAAGAAGGAAACATGGTTTTTCGAGAACCCGATCTGGTTTTAACTCATGATAATACGGCCAGTATCCTGAAAACCTTCGATAAGATGAATGGCAAAAACATTTATGATCCCGACAAATTGCTCATTGTTCTGGATCATAATGCCCCACCTAACAGCGCGAAACTCGCCAATGACTACCAGGCAATCAGAGATTTTGTTAACAGGGAAGGAATAAAAAAATTTTATGATGCGGGGAAAGGAATTTGTCATCAAATCATGTCATATCATGCAAAGCCCGGGATGATAATTGTTGGAAGCGATAGCCATACCTGTACGGCTGGTGCTTTCAATGTCCTGGCAGCTGGAATTGACCGTACCGAAGCAGCAGGATTATGGAAAACTGGCGAAACCTGGTTTCGTGTTCCCCCTTCAATAAAAATAACCCTCAACGGGAAACTAAAACCAGGTGTATATGCAAAGGACATTTCACTGTGGATTATCGGCATGATTGGCTCAGCAGGAGCTAATTACACGGCTATTGAATTTCATGGAGAAGGATTGAAGAATCTTAGCATTTCCGATAGGATGACACTTGCCAATCTTGCATCAGAAATGGGTGCCAAGAACGCGGTTTTTCCTGCAGATGAGGTTCTGAAAGAGTTTTTCGGAGAAAACCAGCTTGAGAATGCAATCTGGGCTGATCCCGATGCAAACTATGAAAGAGAAATAACCATAGACCTCGAAGATGTTTATCCATTGGTAGCCGTTCCACATCATGTGGATAATATCAAATCTGTTCCGGAGGTTGAGGGCATTTCCGTTCAGCAGGGTTTGATCGGCACCTGCACTAACGGAAGAATTGAAGATATCAGGGTAGCAGCTGAAATTTTAAAAGAATACAGGGTAAAACCTGGATTTCAATTACTAATTATTCCTGCCTCAAAAGAAATTTATTTGCAGGCAATAAAAGAAGGGTTGGTTGAATCTTTAATAGAATCAGGTGCAAATTTTCTAAGTGCCAGTTGTGGACCCTGTCTTGGCACGGGTCAGGGAATCCCGGCCGACGGTATGAATGTCATTTCAACGGCCAATAGAAATTTCATCGGAAGAATGGGAAATAAGAATGCTTCCATTTACCTTGCTTCACCGGCAACAGTTGCATGGAGTTCCATAAAAGGAAAGATCACTGATCCACGTCTCGATCCCTGTAAAGAAAAGTATCCATATGGCAGAAAAATTTCAGGAAAAGTTGAGGTTTCCATGGATGAAAATCGAAGAAAAAATGACGTCTGGGACTATTCTGATGCCGATAACATAAATACAGATCAGATGTTTGCGGGCAACTTGACATATAATATTTTAAGTTCGGATGCTATGGCTATAGTACCTCATTTGTTCGAAGGTTTTGATCCAAACTTCAGCAAAAAGGCCAGAAAAGGTGATCTAATTGTTGCCGGGCATAACTTCGGATGCGGAAGTTCACGTGAACATCCTGCGGTAGGACTTGCCTGTCTGGGGATTAGGGCTGTTATAGCAAAATCGGTGAACAGGATTTTTTTTAGATCTGCTATAAATCAGGGTTTACTTATTATTGTATGTCCGGAAGCAGTAGAAAGTTTTAAAGAAACTGGTATAATTAAGCTGGATCCAGAGAATAATCTGATAATAACAGGTGAAAGAAAATTTAGAATTCCTGCCCTGCCAGAAAAGCTCAATAAGATTCTAGAGAAAAAAGGGCTGGTGAATTATATTCTCAATGCTTAACAATTAATAATATGAGCCCAGACCAAGCCATTTTTCTATGTCCTCAAAATTCATTTCTGTATGGTGCATGCTCTTGAAGTTTCCTAAATTATCAAAATATCCTACAACTGCCTGGCAATCTATTGTAGCTGATTTCAAGGTCACACAGGACATATATGAAGACCATGGATATTTGATAGGATCATCAACTATACGATGGTTTACAGGGTTATTATGTATATAAAGAACCAGATATTGGAAATATTCAATATCCTTGACTAATTTTCGTTTAAATCTATTTTCAAACAAACTGCCTGTGCGGTCGTATTTTTTATTGAATGCTTTTGAATAGGCATTAAACATATTTGAAAAATATTGAAAAGGAGCTAAAACTGTCTTTTTTGCTGGCAGGTTTTTCATTTTTTCTTTTACCTCATCATAGTTTTTGATCTTCACTAAAAAATGAAAATGATTTTTCATCAGCACCCAGGCAAACGTATTTGCTACAGGGTTAATGTATTTATCATACAGCCTGATAAAATGTTCATAATTCGCTTTCTCTTTAAAGAGACTACATTTGTCAATGCCGCGGTTATAGATATGATATGTGCATCCGAATTCTAGTGGTTCAAGGACTTGCATAGTGCTTTGATTTTGATTTTTTCTCCTCAATAACCTTCGAGGTTTTAAGACCTCGAAGGTCTTCTAAGATAAAGTCCAGCACTGCAACGACATTGCAGTCCAAAAAAAAAATCCCAGCCTCTTCTGAATCACTCTAAAATCAATGGATTAGGGAAGACTGGAATAGCAAAAAAAACATTCCAAACTTAAATAAGAAAAATCCCGGATTTTTTGCAGTGATCGACCATCTCGCCCGGCCAAATACTGCTCTGTATTTCTCCAATGTGAGCTTTGCGCAATAAAAACATACATAAACGAGATTGACCGATACCACCCCCAATGGATTCCGGAAGATCACCGTTAAGAAGCCGGCGGTGAAAAAGTAATTCAGCACGCTCCTCGGCGCCCTTAATTTTTAGCTGACGATCTAAGGCATGCTTATCTACCCTGATGCCCATGGAAGAAAGTTCGAAAGCCATCTCAAGAACAGGATTCCAAACAATAATGTCTCCATTTAATCCGATATAATTTTCAGCATTAGGGGTTGACCAGTCATCATAATCGGGAGCTCTCCCATCATGGGGTTGACCATTAGTTAGATCACCACCAATTCCAATAATAAAAACCGCTCCATATTCCCTCGCTATTTCATCTTCTCTTTCCTTGGGCGTTAAATCAGGATACCGTTTCAACAGTTCTTCCGCATGAATAAAATGTATCTCTCCCGGAAGAGAAGGCTCTATCTGAGGATAGTATTCATAAATAAGGAACTCTGTTCGTTTTATGGTCTCATAAATCCTTGCTACTACATTTTTCAGAAAACTAAGATTTCTGTCGTGCTCACTTATGGCAACCTCCCAATCCCATTGGTCTACATAAATGCTATGGGTATTGTCCAATTCTTCATCTGGTCGCAAAGCGTTCATATCAGTATAAATCCCATAACCTGTCCGGATGTCATAATCCCTGAGCATCATTCGTTTCCATTTGGCAAGTGAATGTACTACTTCTGCTACCTTTTCATTCATGTCCTTTATGGCAAAAGATACAGGACGTTCAATGCCGTTAAGATCATCATTTATACCGGTGCCCCTTAAAACAAATAAGGGTGCTGTAACACGCCTTAGCCTGAGCTCAGAGGCTAAGGCCAGTTCAAAATTATCTTTTACAAGTTTAATAGCCTTCTCCGTTTGTTTTAAATCAAGAAGTGTTTTGTATCCCTCGGGAATGATAAGCTTCATACATTATAATTTTTCGGATTCGTGAATTTTTCAGAATAATCCGCCATTCATATAAATTTCCATTTGAACTTCTGAAAATTCTAAAGCGTTTATGCGGATTTTCTTTGCTAAATTAATAATTTCTCCGGTTTTTAAATCAATTTTTACCTTTTCTCCGGTTTTTAATTTTAATTTATCAATTTCATGGCAAGTTATTACAGGTAGAGCGGCATTAATAGCATTCCGTTCATAGATAGAACCAAAAGATGGTGCGACAATCGCAGTTATCCCCAATGATTTAAAACAATCTACGGCCTGTTGCCGGGAACTTCCGGCTCCAAAATTTTCACCGACAAATATGATATCTCCCTCTTTTGCTTTCAGGGCGAAATCTTCATAGCCATTGAGATTATCAAAAGTATATTTACCCATTTCACCAGTATCTGTAAGGGTTAGATATTGATTATGAAAAATCATATCGGTATCAATGTTATTTATTGGGATATACCAGGCCCTTCCTTCAATTTCTGTAAAAGCTTCTTCTTTCTTTTCAATCTCCTTGCTTCTCCGGCCGTCATTTTTACCGGGAATCTCAAAAGAAAATATCATCGGTTCATCCGGAATATTTTCAGGAGTTGTAATATAACCTGCTACTGCCGACGCAGCAGCTACTGCCGGGGAACCAAGGTAAACCTCGCCTTTCCCCTGTTTGCCGGGAAAATTCCTGTTCCCGGTACTTATGGTTACTTCCCCCGGGCCATTCTGACCTACCTGTCCGGCAGCACAACCGGCACAACCGGCATTTGAAATCATAGCTCCCGATTCTTTAAAAATATCAAATAAGCCTTCATCGAGGCATCTTTGCCAAACCAGGTCGGTTGAGGGGACTACTTTGAGAACAACGCCGGGTGCTACTCTTCTGTCTTTTAAAACATCAGCCGCAACTCTCATATCTTCAATCCTTCCATTGGTGCATGAACCAATAAAAGCAGAGTCAATTTTAATTTTGCCCAACGATTCTATGGCAACCGTATCGTGGGGTTTACCCGGCCGGGCAACCATAAGCTTAAATTCTGAAGCATCTATCTTGAAGGTTTGGGCATAGTGAGCATCAGGGTCGGCCTGAATCATCGGCATCTGCCTTCCTGAGCGTGCCTGGCAATATCTAAGCACTTCGCGGTTAGGTGGAAATAATAAAATAATTGCCCCCATTTCAGTAGCCATAGAAGATATGGTTATTCGGTCATCAATGCTAAGATTTTCCGTGGCTTCTCCATAAATCTCTATGGATTTTCCCAGTAAAGTATTAGCGCCGAAACGATTCAGAAGATTCATGGCAAAATCCTTTGCCGAAATTCCTTCAGGGAAATTTCCCTTTATGATGATTTTAACCGATTCCGGAACTTTAAACCAGATCTTTCCTTTACTCCATGTCGCTGCAATGTCTTTATCCCCCATCCCCTGACCGAAAGCGCAAACGGCTCCTAAAATATTCGCATGAGAATCGGTAGAAACAGCAGTAGAGCCGGGATAAGCAAGACCTTCCTCTATAAGTATGTGAGTTCCGATACCCCGGTCAATATCATAAACCTTTATTCCGGTTTTTCGAGCAAATATCCGGCATATGTGTTGATTCTCTGCATATTTCTGATCAGACCCTGTAGGATTACAATCAAAAGTAAAAAATGTGTTTACCGGATCATCGATTTTAAGTTCATGATCTTCTATATTTTTTACAACATTCGCACCCCCAAAATCTCTAGCCACCCTTGCATCGATTTTAACATCCAAAATATCACCAGGTTTTAGATTTATTTTATCCGAATGCTCTGCTAATATTTTTTCAACCAGAGTATGTCCCATAGGTATTTTTTCTTTCAAAAATAATGAATTCTTTGGGTGGAACATTACAAAGAAAAAATTATGGAAATAATCTTAATATGTCATTCAACACCAAATATTCAATTTCCTGTTTGCTAATTTTCTGTTCCGGTAAGAATTCATGCAAAAAATCACAATTTTTGCTAGTTTTGCGGGTTAAAACCAATATCTAAATTTTGTTGCTGAATTCTTCCATCCAGGGGAATATTATTAAACTCTATCTGATAAAGATTGCCAAATGGTTTATGCTTTTTATGCCCATTATCGTACCTTTCTATATGGCAAACGATCTGGGCATGAAAGATGTGCTATTGTTGCAGGGTATATATTCCATCACCATTGTTCTGCTGGAAATTCCATCAGGGTATTTTGCCGATGTATTAGGGAGAAGAAAAACGCTCATCCTGGGTTCATTCTTTGGCTTTTTCGGATTTCTCACCTATTCTCTCGGAAATGGCTTCTGGATGTTTCTACTGGCTGAAATTATCCTGGGATTCGGACAAAGCATGATATCGGGAGCGGATTCTGCTATGCTTTATGACAGCCTGGCAGAAATGAAAAGAGAGAAGGAGTATATGAAATACGAAGGCAGGATTACCTCACTGGGAAATATAGCTGAAGCAGTTGCTGGCACCCTTGGCGGACTGCTTGCTGGAATTAGCCTGAGAACTCCCTATATCAGCCAGACCATGGTTGCTCTGTTAGCCATACCTTCAGCTTTTCTTCTTATCGAACCCCTTAGACATAAAGCATTGACCGTAATGAAGTTTAAGGATGTATGGAACATTGTCCATTATTCTCTCTTTAAAAACAAAGAACTTCAAAGGAATATCCTTTTTTCTTCATTAATAGGCACTGCAACCTTAACCATGGCCTGGTTTGTGCAACCGGTTTTCCTTGAGTTGAACTTAGCCATTGAGTTATTCGGGCTTTTATGGACAGCATTAAACCTTTTGGTGGGAATAACAGCTATTTTTGCACATAAAATTGAACATAAATTGGGAAAAACCTTTACCATTATCAGCATTGCTATTCTGGTTCCTGCCGGTTACCTTGCGCTGGGTTTCACACTAAGCTATATGGCTATTGGAATTCTGGCGATTTTCTATATGGTAAGAGGATTTGCTACTCCGGTTTTGAAAGATTATATAAATATAATCTCAGAAGCCAATATCAGGGCCACCATTCTCTCAGTAAGAAACTTTATTATTCGATTAAATTTTGTACTTATCGCTCCTTTTTTGGGATGGTATACAGATAACTATACTTTAAAACAAGCTTTTTTTCTGGCAGGCATAATCTTCTTCTCCCTGTCAATTTTTACTGTAATTCTATTTCTAAAATCATTGAAAACAGAAGTCAAAATGTAAAACTCAGTCCATCGTAAGCCGGCTGAACATGATCCGGCAGTTCGCTCTCAAGTTGTTTATGTGGTCCCATCAGGTGACTGATATGGGTTAGGTAAGCTCTTTTTGGACTAATTTCTCTTATCAGATCAAGGGCCTCTGAAAGGGTGAAGTGAGACATGTGTTTTTCTCTTCTTAACGAATTAACAATAAAGTATTTAACACCATATAATTTCTCTTTTTCTTCTTCTGAAATAAAATTAGCATCTGTAATGTAAGCCAACTCACCGATACGAAATCCAAGAACCGGCAAACGATAATGCATAACCCGAATGGGAAGAATCTTTAATTCCCCAATATGAAATTCCTGGTTATCGATTATATGTATATTTACCTGTGGAGCACCGGGGTATTTCTTTTCAGCAAAAATATAGGGATACTGATACTTCAAAGCATTTAAAACTCGATCTTCGGTATAAATCTCCATAGCTTTCTTTTGCCTGAAATTATATGCCCTGATATCATCAAGCCCTGCGATATGATCACGATGTTCATGAGTGAATAAAACAGCATCCAGTTTTTTTACATGGAGATTTAGCATTTGTTGTCTGAAATCCGGACCGGTATCAATGACGATATTCGCGGAAGAAGTTTCGATCAGAACTGAAGTCCTCAATCTCTTATCTCTGGGATCATCTGAACGGCATGTCTCGCATTCGCAGGCTATTACCGGCACTCCCTGAGAGGTCCCTGTACCAAGAAAATTAATCTTCAATTTTAATTCTTTTGCAGGCGAAATTAATAAGATTCATGGAAAGAAACAGTTTCCATCCGATTTTTTATATCATAGAATCAATTATCCATTGCATTTTTATATCCCTGAGCAGATGAATTCGGGTGAAAAATCTGAGATTCTTTATTTTTGCTTTTATCTTTGTACCATTTTCCCGCAATAGATGGCAAATAATGAAAGGTAAAATATATCTTATTCCGAACACTTTAGGTGGTGAGAATCCCAATGATGTTATCCCAACAGGTGTATTGGAAATTTTACGGGATCTTGATCATTTTATCGTTGAAAACGAAAAAAGTGCAAGACGTTTTCTCATCAAATGCGGGTATCAGAAGCCGATTGATGATCTTAGTTTTTTTGTATTGAATAAACACACTTCCAAAGAAGAAATAAATACTTTTCTTCATCCATGTCTGAATGGCCAGGATATGGGAATTATTTCTGAAGCGGGTGTCCCCGGAGTGGCAGATCCGGGGTCAGACATTGTAGCCATGGCACATAAAGCAAAAATCACTGTGGTCCCGCTTTCCGGTCCTTCTTCGATTATTCTTGCACTGATGGCTTCAGGTATGAATGGTCAACATTTCTGTTTTCATGGCTACCTCCCTGTCAAACCACACGAAAGAAAGAGCAAGATCAGGCAGTTGGAGGCTGAAGCCAAAAGAACGGGATTTACTCAGATATTTATTGAAACACCGTATCGAAATAATGCAGTATTCGAATCACTAAAAGAAACTTGCCGGCCAGATACTTCTTTATGCATTGCCTGCGATATAACAATGCCTACTGAATTCATCAAAACCCTAACCATCAGAGAGTGGAAAAAAGAAAGGGTCGATTTGAAAAAACGACCTTCTATATTTTTACTATCCTGATTTTCTCTATTTTGCGGTAAGCAATTCAACATCATAGACCAGTGTGGAATAAGGGGGAATGGGTTTTTTCCCGACTCCTTCATAATAAATCTTGCCTTCTTTACCATAACCAAGATCAGAAGGTACGATTAACCGGGATTTTCCTTTCTCCTTCATATAACTCACCCCCTCGGCAAGTCCTATTGGAACTTCATAGTAATACTGGCCAAGCTGGAAAGAATAGACCTCTTCATCAAGGAATTTTCTGCCATCTAAAAGATAACCCTTTACATTAATGCTTACATAGAAATTATTCCTGGCAGAGTCTCCTTCGCCTTCTTCAATTTCTACATATAATAATCCGCTTTCCATAGTATCCAGATTGCTGAAATTATGAGTGGCCAAATACTCACTAAGCTTTTCTTTTTCATGTTCTACCGGATCTTCAATTACCTCGACTAACTCCACCACAATTTTAAGAGGTTCGTAAGGATTAATCAAACCTGTTCGCTGTTTTCCAAAACCCAGATCGGACTTAAACAGAAGGGTTGCCTTTCCTCCTTCCTTCATCATGGTTAATCCTTCATCCAAAGCTTTTATATTCCTGCCCATTGGATTTTTGGAAGGACCGTAAATTAAGTTAGAATCGTAAATGCCATACTCAATGGCTTTTTCTTTTTCTGAGGTATATATTAATTGTTCCCCATGGATTAGATAAAGATCATAATTAATTAAAACCCAATCATCCATGGCTGGAGTGGCTCCGGTCCCTTCTGTTTCCTGAATGAAATATAACCCGCTTTCCGTAGGCTCAACAGAAATATTATTATTTTCCAGGTAGGCATTAAGTATGCGTTCCTCCAACGCAATTAGTTCTGAATCGTCCTCTTTCTGACAAGAAATTATACCTGTCATTAAAGCGAATGTTAAAATAATAATTCCTTGGGTTTTCATATTCATAAATTATTTAGATATAAAACGATAAGCCGGAAGGTTTATTTTTTCCGTTAACATGCAGATGCAAATTTAAACAAAAACGTTGCCTGGAATTTCATTTTTATTCTTTATTTTACCTTGATAACCTCAATGAGGTATATCATAGCGGTATAGGGAGGCACTATTCCAAAAGCAGAACCAGAAGGTCCAAAACCCAGTTCGGAGGGAATAAGCACCATCGCTTTCCCTCCCTCACGCATCCTGCCCACTGCATACTCCAGTCCTTTTATCAAATACATTTCATTCCCATAGATAAAGTCTAGCGGGACATTCCGCCTTTTGGAACTATCAATAAATTCTCCGTTCAGGAATTTCCCCTCATAATGTATCCAGATGTGCTTCCCTTTTTCAACGGGTGGGCCGGTTCCCTTCTCCCAACTCAAGAAATAAATCCCATTGGATTCAAGCTCTATATCAATTTGATTTTCATTAAGGTACCGACTTATACGATCAATTTCAGAAAGCTGAAACTCCTCAACCCATTTCAGAAACATAGCTTTCTCTTTTTCAAAATCTTCAGGAGTTTGAACGTTTTGAATTCGCACATTAATTTTTATCTTTTCCTCCTCCTTTAGAAAATCGGGGATTTCACGACCAAGGGTATAATTGAAGAATTTTTCAGCATTGAGAATCAAAGCTGCACTATCACCTTTGGATAATTGCATTAGTGCAGTATTTACCGAACCTTCATATGGACTACTTTCAAGCTTTAGCATTCTTCTGGCTTTAAAAAAAACCGAATCGTCCATGGTCGCATAATTTATATCAAGAAGGATGAAATCACCGGTGTTGGCAGGCTTTTCCTCTTCTCCTATTTCTATTAAATTCATGTACAAACCAGATTCAAGTTTTGAATATCCCGGATGGGGTGAGAAATTGCAGGTCCAGAAGAATAATCCAAAAAAAACAAAAACGGAGGGAACTAATTTTCCGGGACTCCGTATTAGAGCCAGCTTTTTCAGGTCCTGATTAAATTGATCCCTTATCTTCATTTCATCTGGATTGAAGATCAAGCACTTTCAGTTTATAAAAAAGAATAGCATCAGGAGGAATACCTATTTCCGGATTACCGAAATTTCCATAGGCAAGATGAGGGGGTAAGATCAGCTTTGCCCGGGTACCTTCTTTAAAAAGCATAACAGCTTCTTCGAGACCCGATTCTACTCCTCCCTGTCCAACAGTAAACTCAAGAACTCCATCATTTTCCGAAGATGAAATAAATGTTCCGTCTATCAAATACATTTCATAGTCCATCCGGATATAATCGCCCTCTCTGATTTGTGAACCACTACCGGAATTTTCAAGTTGATACCAGAGTCCAGATCCGGTTTTCTTCATATCCCAAGCTGCCCGCCGAACGAATCCTTCAATATGATCGCGATTTCGTTTCAGGATGTATTTATTGACCTCAAAGATGGCTTTTCCGATTTCTCCTTCTGTGGGCAAATCTATTGCTCTTTTTGGAGTTCTTTCCTGGCACGAAATTAAGAAAATCAAAATTAAAAGGTGAAAAATATAAATTCTCATTTCAATTCTTCTTTGTAATGGTTCAGGATGCTTTTAAATTCTTCAATCGCTTTATCAAGTGACATTCGCAATTCTCCACCGGCAGCATTTTTATGCCCCCCTCCATTTAGATATTTTCTTGACATTTCATTCACGGAAAAACTACCCCTCGAACGAAGGGATATTCGAATGTGATCTTTTTTCTCAAGAAAAAGGGCAGTTAATTTGATTCCCCGAATTGAAAAAGGCAAATTTACAAATCCTTCTGTGTCTCCGGGTTCATGGTCAAATCGGTCCATTTCCTCTTTTGAAAGACTGATAATCGCCGTATTATATTCCTCAAAAATTTGCATATTTTTATACAGGCAATATCCCATTAACCGCATTCGTTTTTCCGAATAATTATCATAAACCTTTGCGTAAATTTCATCTTTATCTATTCCTTTCTTCAGCAATTCCGCCACCATTTTCCAAACCATGGGATAAGAAGAGGCAAAACTGAAATTCCCTGTATCCGTCATAACTCCCGTATAAAGATTTTCTGCAATGGATTTGTCTATCAGATGTTCATATCCCATATCCTTAATGAGGTAATAGACAATTTCAGCTGAAGAACCCAGAGCCGGATCCGAAATCACCAGGTCGGTAAAGTTTGAAGGATCTGGATGATGGTCAATAAGAACTTTAAAGGACGAACTATTCACAACAATTTTCTCTGCTTGTTCTAACCTTCCACTATCACTGAAATCAATGCATATGATAAGATCAGCATCAGAAATGCGTTTTTCTACTTCCTTTTTTTTTCGAAAATGAACCAATATATCTTCAGAACCTGACATCCAGTGAAGAAATTTAGGAAAGTCATTTGGGGTAACTATGTTTACCTCCTTACCTAACTTTTTGATGATACCTGCCATCGCAAGGGTAGAACCTATTGCATCTCCATCGGGATTTACATGTGTTATGATTATTATTCTATCACTCTTGGCCAGTTTATCACTGAGAAATCGGGATTTTTGATATTTCATTTCCTCCAAAAGATATTTTTTCGATTAGCAATTATTAAGCAAAGTAGTGATATTTATTTTAAACATAAATTAAACAACTTTTTTTAAAAACTTTAATGTAACCCCTTAATTAAATTTACAGTAAAACGATAAATCAGTTAATTTGTTAAACCAATCCCTATTCTCATTGTTTAAAATTTCGTTTATAAAGAATAAATCTTTTTGCCAGAAATTAAAATTTCATTCGCGATTTACTTATATTTAAGGGGCAAAGGTACACTGTCAAAAGGAATAAAAGACTCTTTGCCCTAAATTATGTATGATATTTCCTAAAAAAACAAATCAATGAAAGGAAAAATTACCTTAACCATTATCAAACCCGGTGCTGTTCAATCTGAATATATTGGACCTATACTAAACATGATTTATGAAAACGAGTTTCATATTGCGGCGATGAAATTGACGCGATTAACAAGAAGACAAGCGGAATTATTTTACGCAGTACATGATGGAAAACCTTTTTACCCGGGATTGATTGACTTTATGACCTCCGGTCCCATTGTTGTAGCTATTCTTGAAAAAGATAATGCGGTTGAAGATTACCGCAAACTTATTGGATCCACTGATCCTGAGAAAGCAGAAGAAGGAACCATCAGAAAATTATTTGCAGAGTCTATGCAAAAAAATGCAGTGCATGGTTCCGACAGTGATGAAACAGCGGGTAAAGAATGTGATTTTTTCTTTTCCCAGATTGAAAGATTTTATAAGGCAGAAGAATGTTGTGGTTAAAAGAAAAGGCTATCGGACTACGATTTTGTCAATCACCTTTTTGCCAACTTTTTCATTCAGTCGTTTAACAAGATCCCCTCTTATCATCATTATTTCGTGTTTCACAACCGATGAGGTGATCTGCACAAAAAGCACCTGTTCCTTGATATACATATGACGGGTAGCCTTTGCAATGCTTTTTCCCAGAAGTTCTTCCCAATTATTCATTAACCTGTTTTCATACAGTTTATCCTCCAAACCTTGCTGTTTTAATAAGGAGGCTATAATCTCTGATATGTTTAATGTTTCGCTTCGTCTCATGTTCGGTAATTTATTTTGTCTCCATCAATAGTAAATACCCGGTTTTCAATTCCCAGTTGTCCAAGAATACTGATCATTCGTTCTTCATCAGTATCGGTGATGAAAATCTGACCAAAGTTATTTTCCGATACAAGACGAACAATTTGTTTTACCCTCTCACTGTCAAATTTATCGAAAACATCATCAAGAAGCAGAATAGGATTTTTTCCTGACACCTGTCGTATAAACTCAAACTTGCCCAGTTTTAGTGCTAGTTGAAAAGTTTTTTGTTGTCCCTGAGACCCAACTTTTTTTAATGGGTATCCCGCCAGTTTCATACTCAAATCATCCCTATGGATGCCGGAAGTAGTATATTGAAGAATTCTGTCCTTTTGTAAATGTTTTTTTAGCAATAGAGAAAAATCATTATTGAGGAGCTGACTGCGGTATTCCAGGGTAACATCTTCTTTTTCAAGTGAAATATACTTGTAGAAGCGTTCAAATACCGGAATTAATTCGGCAACGAATTCTTTTCTTTTTTCAAATATTTTTTTTCCAAATTCAACAATCTGATCATCATATACGTCCATCATGGTCATGTCCGGATTATTTTGATCGGCTATGTTTTTCAATAATTTATTCCTCTGGGATAATATCCTGTTGTAATTCAGGATATCATTCAGGTAAACCCTGTCATATTGAGCAATTACACCATTTATGAATTTTCTGCGCTCTTCCCCGCCATCGATAATTAAACTGGTATCAGCCGGAGAAATCATCACCAGAGGAATAAGTCCGATATGTTCAGATAGCTTTTTGTATTCTTTTTTATTCCGACTGAAATTTTTTCTCTTACTTTTTTGAATCCCACAATAGATCGCTTCATTTTCCCCATCGATTTGATAATCTCCCTGGATGATGCTAAAATCTTCTTTATGCTTTATATTCTGGCTGTCTACTGCATTAAAATAACTCTTACACAAGGAAAGGTAATGTATCGCATCCAATAAATTGGTTTTTCCAACTCCATTGGGTCCGACGAAGCAATTTATGCGGGATGTAAAATCCAGTTCAACCTCCCCATAATTTTTAAAATTTACCAGGGATAATTTTTTCAAATACATCATTCAGATTTTATGTAAAGTTATTAAACCTACCTTAAATAATACCCAAAAGAATGCAAAAAGGATAAGGTTGATGAAAAATTCTATCTTATAAAGGATTTAACCCCTCTTTTTGTTTTATTATATGGAGCTTTAACAAAAAAAAATTACATTTGCGGTTGATTTTTGAAAACGTAATTAATCTTACATAGAAAATGGCTAAAAAAGCAAATCAAAAAGAACCCGATAGTTTTGAAGGTATTGAAAGCGCATTAACCCGCACGGAACAATTCATTGAGGATAATTCGAAGGTTATCAGCTATATAATACTTGGAATCATAGCCCTTATACTTATTATTATGGGAACAAAGCGGTTTTATCTGAATCCCCTCGAAGAAGAAGCTTCAGAGCAGATGTTTATTGCTGAGAAATTTTTTGAGAGAGATTCTTTCAATCTCGCATTATACGGTTATGGCACCTATCCGGGTTTTATTCAGATAACAGAAGACTATCGTCTTACAAAAACAGCTAATCTTGCCGAATATTACGCAGGCATTGCTCATCTTAAGGTTGGCAATTACGAAGAAGCCATAGACTTTTTACGGGGATTCAAGACCCGGGATCTTCTGCTTGGTGCAGCAAAATTTTCCTCCCTGGGAGATGCATATGTGGAATTGGGCGAATATGAATCGGCGGTGAAAGCCTATCAAAACGCTGTCTCTGATTACAAAAATGATTACAGCACCCCCATTATTCTCAAAAAAACTGCTCTGGTGTACGAGGAAATGGAGGAATATGACAGAGCAAATGAATATTACCGCAAAATCAAAACTGATTTTCCTGATTCAGAAGAAGCCCGTGATATTGAAAAATACATCGCCAGAACCGAGATGAAGGAGAATGGCTGAGTAAGTTTTTGAATATGCAAAATAACACAGGATCCCATATTCCCCAAAATAAAAGAAGGTTAAAAACTGCTTTCTGCAATTAAATGGGCCATTTTAATGGCTGTTATCGCAGCTTCATCTCCTTTATTTCCATGCTTCCCCCCTGCCCTGTCTTTTGCCTGCTGGAGGTTATCAGTTGTTAATACACCAAAGACTACGGGAGTTTGATAGCGTATATTCAGTTGTGTTATTCCACTGGTAACCCCTTGACAAACATAATCGAAGTGCCGGGTTTCACCTTGAATTACACAGCCCAGGCATATAATAGCTTCAAACTTATTCTGTTCGGCAAATAATTTTGCCCCATAGATGAGTTCAAAGCTCCCCGGCACCATTGATATGCCAAGGTTTTTTTCGTTTGCTCTATGCTTTTTTAATGTCTTCAGACAACCGTCGAGCAAAGCTCCGGTGATTTCATGGTTCCATTCGGAGACCACAATTCCAAATCGCATAGATGAAGCATTGGGTATACTTTCAGGATCGTATGATGATAGATTCTTAAGGTTTGTTGCCATTTAATTTACGAATTTTTAAGCTCATTTTTTGGGCATCTTATATCCTCTTTGTTTGGCAGCCTCCTCGAGCCTTTTCTGGAATCCCGATTTTTTAGCCGGTTTTGCCTTTTTTGCGTGCAGTTTTTTCCTGAGTTTTTCTTCATCCACAAATTGTTTAAAGAGATAATTCTGCCCGATGGTGATGAGGTTAGCGAGGAAATAATAATAGGTTAAACCTGCCGGAAAACTATTCAATATGAGCATAAACATAACCGGCATAATATACATCATCCCTTTCATTCCAGGCATCTGGCTATCCGCTCCAGTTGGGTTACTGTTTAATTTCATCGACAAAATTGTTGAGACTGTCATAAGCAGGGTAAAAAGACTAACATGATCGCCATACATAGGTATTTCGAAAGGCAGCTGAAGGATAGAATCATAGGTACTGAGGTCATTTGCCCAGAGAAATGATTCCTGTCTTAACTCTATTGATGCCGGAAAAAACCGGAACATGGCATACAAAATGGGCATTTGCAGTAGCAAAGGTAAACACCCACCCATGGGATTTGCTCCTGCTTTTCGGTAAAGTGCCATGGTAGCCTGTTGCCTTTCCATAGCTTTTTCCTTGGGGATCTTTTTATTGATCTCATCAATTTCAGGTTTGAGGGCACGCATCTTTGCCTGTGACATATATGAGCGATAGGTAAGAGGTAGCAAAGCTAATTTGATAATGATTGTCAGAAGCAGGATGATAAGTCCATAACTTCCAATGAAGTTGTTAAGCCAGTTAAATACCGGAATAATCACAAAAGCATTAATCCATCGAATAATGGAACCACCCACGGTCACAAGGTTTTCCAATTCATGACCTATTTTTTTAAGACTTTGAAAGTGATTGGGGCCGTAATAGATCTGTATGGGCATGTTAAAATCTGAAGTTCTGTCGTAAGGAATATCAAGCTCAGAACGATAATAACGGATATACCGGCTTTCTTCCGGTGTAGTTTCCATATTCATGGTCCCACCTTCGAAAGGTTTTTGGTCTGTAATCAAAATTGTAGAAAAGAATTGCTGTTTATAGGCAACCCAATGTAATTTTGTGGTTTCATCAGCTGTTTGTACCTCTTTCTTTGATCGGGTTTTAAACTTTTCTACATCGCCCTGATAAAAACGATATTTCAGGTTGGTATAATTCAGTTCATTCTGTCTTCCCAATTCTTGTTGGGGGGCAAATAAATCCCATTTCAGATGAACAAAATCTGTCCGGTATTTATCCATATTTTTCATATGGATATTAAAATCAACCATATAGCTGTCCGGCTTGATGGTGTATGTAAAGTCAATGCTCGCACCATTCTGATCGACAGGCAGCTGCATTACGAGAGTTTTGGAAGAGTTTTCCGCCACCATTACCTTCTCTCCTTCTGCAAGCTGAAAAAATAATTCATCAGTCCTTACGGTTTTCCCGTCAGAAAAAAACTCAAGCCCAAAGCGATTTTCAGGTCCCTCAAAAAGAATTAAAGGAAGGGAATCAGCGGTCTTATAGTTTTTTAGTTCAACAGAATAGGGCTTACCTCCTTTTTTGGAGATTTTCAGGACAATCTGGTCATTTTCAAGTGTATAAAATGCGTTTTCACCGCTTAACTGACCGGAATAAATACCCAAATCGGTCGTATCCCCAAGCTCTTGGAAAGCCTCAGCAGCCGGGCTTTCTTCCTCTTCCGGCTGTATTTCAGGTTCTGCTTCCACCTCCTGCTGTGCCCTGCGTAGTGAATCTGCCACTCTTCTCTGCTCGGCCATCTCCTCCCGCTGAGGCTTGGAAATTATGCTGTAGCCAATTAATATTACCCCAATTAAAACGATTCCAATTATTGAATTTCTGTCCATTTTGTTGTTTAAAGTTAAATAGAAAACTATTTTATATCATCCTTCTTATTATACAGGGCGGCCTTGATAAAACTCACGAATAAAGGATGGGGATTAAGCACACTGCTTTTATATTCAGGATGAAACTGCACCCCAACAAACCAAGGATGTTGAGACAGTTCCATAATTTCAACAAGCTGACTATCCGGATTTATTCCTGAAGCAATCATACCCGCTTTTTCATATTCTTCCAGAAAATCAGAATTAAATTCAAAACGGTGTCTATGCCGTTCACTAATCCGTTGCTCTCTATATATGGAATGTACAAGAGTTCCTTGTTTTATTTCACAACTGTCTTCGCCTATTCGCATTGTCCTGCCTTTTTCTTTGACGTCTTTCTGCTCTCCCTTGAGATCGATTACCGAGTGTTTTGTCATTCGGGTCATCTCTGTTGAATGAGCATCCTTATAGCCAAGAACGTTGCGGGCAAATTCAATTACAGCACACTGCATCCCAAGACAAATGCCAAAATAAGGGATCCTGTTTTCACGTGCATAACTGACAGCCAGAATTTTTCCTTCTATGCCCCGGTCTCCAAATCCTGGTGCTACAATTATTCCATCAAAGCCGTTAAGTTGTTCCAGAAGATTATCCGGAAATATAGTTTCCGAATGCAAGCACTTGAGATCTATTTTTGCATGATTAATTGCTCCTGCATGGGTAAGGGACTCAATGATAGATTTATAAGAATCATAAAGTTCTACATATTTACCCACCAGGGCAATTTTCACCTCTTTTTTCGGATTTTTAAGTTTATCAACAAATTCCTTCCAACGTTTTAATTCCGGTTCCTTTCCTAATGAAAGGTTCATTTTTTTTAAGGCAGTGATATCGAGTTTTTCTTTTTGCATTAAAAGAGGAACCTCATAAATGGTGCTAACATCAATGGATTCAATCACAGAAGAAAGATCAACATTACAAAACAAAGCCACTTTTTTCCGTATATCTTTGGTCAGGGTCTTTTCGGTTCTGAGCACCAGAATGTCGGGCTGAACTCCATTTTCCAGTAAAGCCTTAACAGAATGCTGGGTAGGTTTTGTTTTAAGCTCACCGGAAGCCCTCAGGTAGGGAACAAGGGTAAGGTGAACCACCATGGCATTTCCGGGTCCAAGTTCCCACTTCATCTGCCTGACGGTTTCTATATATGGGAGTGACTCGATATCCCCAACCGTTCCCCCTATTTCGGTAATCACCACATCATAATTATGGCTTGTCCCCAGGATTTTAATCCTTCTCTTAATCTCATCCGTAATATGAGGTATGACTTGAACCGTTTTGCCCAGATAATCTCCTTTTCTCTCTTTATTTATTACGGATTGATAGATTCTTCCGGTAGTGATATTATTTGCCTGAGAGGTAGGGAAACCCAAAAATCTTTCGTAATGACCAAGATCCAAATCAGTTTCCGCTCCGTCATCAGTTACATAACACTCCCCATGTTCATAAGGGTTCAAGGTTCCCGGGTCGACATTGATGTAGGGATCCAGTTTTTGAATCGTTACATTATACCCTCTGGCCTGAAGCAATTTTGCCAAAGAAGAGGAAATAATCCCTTTTCCCAGTGATGATGCTACTCCGCCTGTAACAAAAACATATTTGGTTGACGCCAATTTTTTGATTTTTACAGTTAAACCGCAAAGTAAACAATTTATTCCCTAACGGAGTAATATTTGAGCTAAGAAATTTCAACCGGGAAGATTATCCTTCCTCTTCCACTTCATCAATCATGGTGATCTTATCTTCTAGCAATTTTATTTTGTTTTTGGCATCCTGAATTTTTTTCTCAAAATCCCTGATCATCGAATCTGCTTTTTTAGATTCGGTAAAAAAACCTATATTATTTTCCCACAAAACGATATCATTTCGCAGTTGCTGAAGCTTATTCATAAGCTTTTCCCGCTCAAATCGCAATTTATTACCGGGGCGGGGTTTGTTCTTGATGGATTCAAGTTTATTTTTAAATTTCAGAACATTCTTTCGATGATCATCCATTTCCATCTTATCATATTGCTGATTAATAGCATCCCTGAATTCCTGCATAATCGACTCTTTCTTATCATAGGGCACAAATCCGATGTTTGACCATCTCTTCTGAAATTCATTGAGTTTAGCAAGATTTTCTTTCTGAGATTCTACGGGAATGAAATCTTTAATCTCCTGAATCAGTTCTTGCTTCTTCTTAAGATTATCTTCGTATCTCTCTTCTATATTTGCAAAAAATTCAGATTTACGATTAAAAAACTGATCACAAGCCGACCGGAACCGTTTCCAGATCTGATCAGATTTTTTTCTGGGAACGGGTCCTATTCGCTTCCATTTTTTTTGAAGTTCTATCAGCTCACTTGTTGTTTTTTTCCAATCTGTGCTATCCTGAAGCGCTTCAGCCTGGATACAAAGATCCATTTTTTTCTGAAGGTTTTCCTGCTGCTCTTCAAGTCCCTTGGCATAATACTCCCGCTTTTTGTCGAAGAAGGTATCGCAAGCCTGCCTGAACCGTGCATATATTTTATTGTTATCTTTTTTCGGTGCGAAACCTATAGTTTTCCAAACTTTTTGAATTTCGAAAATCTCCCGTGTTTTTTCTACCCATGTTGAATGATCCTCAATTTCCATTTCAGCAAGGGTCTCCGCTTTCTCACACAATACTTTTTTGGACTCCAGATTTTTCTTCTGAGTTTCTTTTAGTTCCTGATAATATTGCTGATGCTTTTTATTTATCTTGGAAGTTGCTTCCTTAAACCTTTCCCAAATTTCTGTTCTTTTTTCCCGGGGAACCGGACCAATTTCCCTCCACTGATCATGATATTTTTGAAGTGTTTTAAAAGCATTAACAATATTGGGTTCAAGGATGAGCTCTTCGGCCTTCTCGCAGAGTTTTATTTTGGTTTCCAGATTTTTCCTGAGATCCAGATCCCGCAGTTCTTTGTTGATTTTGATGTAATCGTAAAACTTCTCAACATAATAATGATACGTTTCCCATAAATTTTTCAGTTCTTCCTGGGGAACCGCTCCGATTTCATGCCACCGGCGTTGCAGGTCCCTGAACTCCTGAAAAGTTATATTTATTGCCTCATCTCTGTTTGCAAGCTCTTTAATTTCTTCAATGATCTGATGCTTCTTTTCAAGATTTTCTTTTTTTTCATCTTCCCTGAGCCGGTTATATTCAGTCCGCAATTCTGCATATTTTTTCAGTAAGGCTTTTAACTCTTCCTCCTCCTCGCTAACCCCTGGAGAAAAATCCGCTTCATTGCCTCCTTCCCGAAAAAATTTTTCTTTTTTCTCTTCAATTTCAGCATGTATCTTTCTGTAAAAGGCCGACTTTATGGCGGCAACATCCTTTCCAATCTGATTTATCTTACCTTCATGCAACAATTCTTTGAAAATTTCCAGTAAGTCAGGCTTACTTAGTAAAGAATAATTGATCTCTTCCTTCTTGGGTAATGCCTCAGGTTTCTTTTTATCTTCCTCACGCTCTGTTTCTTTTGCTTGAGAAAGATCCCGGGACTCATCTTTAGCAGGCTGTTCCTTTGGCTTTTCGGCATCTTTTTTCCCTGATCCGGAATCTGAATATTCTTCAGGTCTTCGTGATTCAGACAGTGTTTTACCTGGTTCTTCAGCATTGCCTGTTTCCTGATCCGATTCGTCTTTCTTTGACCCCTCCTTATCTGTTTCCGGAGAAGTTTGTGATTTTTTATTTTCATCCTCCTCAGAACCGGTAGATTGATCCCTGGTTTCCTGCCGATTTTTACCCGCAGATTCTTCCTCAGAGTCAGCATGACTTTCTTTTTCTTCTTTGTTCTGCTGTTTCTCCTGACTCAGAGAATTTTCCGTTGTTTGTGATTTTTTCCTTTCTTCTTTCTCATTTTCAGCTTCTTTGCTGAATTGTTCATTTGGATTATGAACAGAGTTTTTGGGGTCTTTTTGTTCCATTGGAAAAAGTTTTTCCAGTTTCGTAACTTCGAATTTCTAAATTACCGATTTTCCTTGAGCTAACAATGTTTTTAAATCATTTGTTTTCCCAATAATAAATTCAAATCTAAAGTATAATAAATTTCCATAAAAATTATCTTATAAGGTCATTTTGTCATGACTAAAAGGTAATTGAGCGACAAAATGGCGTTATATAGAACATCTTTTCTTTCTGTAAACGCATATATGTATAATGGCATTTCATTTGTCTTGTCTCAAAACAAATGTAAGAATGTTTAATTAAAATTTTACAATAATGACACTATTAAGAGTTTATAAGAAAAATGGAAGTCCTGTTCAGCAGGGTGAAGATGCCTGCCTGTTCTCTGATTCATTACATGACTTTTTTGGTGAAGAAAACTTCCACCAGGTTTACTCCACTCCAAAGGTAAATATAAGGGAGGAAAAGGAATATTTTGAACTTGAGATTGCCCTGCCAGGAGTTTCCAAGAAAGACATTTTAATAAATGTTGAGAAAGATAGTTTAAATATCTCGCATAAAGAATTGGAGAAGGCTGAAGAGAAAGATATCTACAGTCGGAGAGAATTTGATTTTAGTCAGTTTAAGAAGTCGTTTTATATTCCCAAAACCATCAATAGCGAAATGATTCAGGCTAAAATGGATAATGGAATATTGACGGTTAAACTTCCAAAAAGAGAAGAGGCGATTGACAGAGGACCCAGAGAAATTACGATTTCTTAAATAACAGATTTGAGGTAGAAGGTGGATCAGCCTCAAGTTAAGGAGGTTTTGATCCGGTTTTTGGATTCGTTTATGGTTCCCGCCTGCCGACGCGCTAGCCTGTGCTTTGGCAGGCAGGTAGGGTTTGTGTTTAAGTAGACCGTCCCGAATGTAAGTTCGGGGCGGTTTTTTTTTCAATAGCCGGAAGGATGCGGTATCTAAGTGACTCGCGGGCAGGCCGGAATAATTACACAAATCGAAGAGCTGTTTTTTTCTGATTAACCTGTGCTGTGACTAAACACATAGAAGATTAACCCCTTAAACCATTATACCAATAAATCCAAATAAACCTCCCAATTGCTTATCTTTGTAAAAAAACAATATGCGAATCGACATCATAACCGTGCTGCCTGAACTTATTGAAAATCCTCTTAATCATTCAATAATAAAAAGAGCCAAGGATGCCGGCATCGTAGAGATCCATCTCCATAACCTGAGAGATTATTCAACCGACAGGCATCGAAAAGTTGACGATTATCCTTTCAGCGGCGGCGCCGGAATGGTATTACAGGTTGAACCCATCGATCGTGCAATAAGCGCACTTAAAGAGAAAAGAAATTATGATGAAATAATATTTACTTCTCCTGACGGGGAGAAATTTGTTCAAAAAACAGCCAATAAACTTTCAACCTTAAACAGTATTATCATACTCTGTGGTCATTACAAGGGGGTTGACCAACGGGTACGTGATCATTTGATAACTATGGAAATATCTATCGGTGATTATGTAATGACCGGGGGGGAATTGGCAGCGGCCGTCATTACCGACAGTGTCGTGAGGTTATTGCCGGGGGCTATTTCTGATGAATCTTCTGCATTGAGCGATTCTTTTCAGGATGGTTTGCTATCTCCTCCTGTATACACACGACCTTCAGAGTACAAAGGATGGAAAGTACCTGATATTCTGCTTTCAGGCAATTCAAAAAGAATCGAAGAATGGAAAATGCAAAAGGCAATGGAACGAACAATTGAGTTAAGACCTGATTTACTGGAAGAAAATGAGGACTAAGTTAAGAAGTATTCGTTTTTTCACATAGTACATCAGGGGCATTACAAGGCTGTTATAATCGGTTTTTCTCCTTCCTAGTCTCTGTGGCAAATGTCTTTATACGGACAATACTGACAACGTTTTTCATCTTCTGTTTGTACGAAGTCAATTGTCGGATCAAAGATACTTTCGAGAAGATCTTTCAGTAAACTTTCAAATTCGTCAGCATAATCCAGGAAATTATTGATGAACCCCGACGAGGCTTTATCGGTCAAATAAGGAGAGAAATTTTCTGAAAAAAGCTCTTTGGTAAGATATATCGAGGGCGTTATGAATTTCACTTCCGGATGTTCTTTTAAATATAACCAGCAATACATAAAAACTTGAAAAACCCCTTTAAAATAATCTGATTCTTTCCAGCTATCCCGGTCAAAGATGGTCTTTAGTGAAGGAAATTCACGATTTACTTTCCCGGTTTTATAATCTACGAGATGTAAAAATCCATTGCGGGAATCCAGCCGGTCGATGGTTCCTCCCAGATGCACCTTTCCGATATTTTCAACATTCAGGTGTTTATGGACTTTCTTTTGTTCCGTATCGACCAAAACAAAAGGGGTTGCCTGTTTATCGATCCGAAGGGTTTGATCGACCAGTTTTCTGATGATCTCGTAAATGATGATATTTTTCCCCTCCGGTTTTACCCTTGTATTCGCATCATCCGATTTTAGGAATTCTTCACGAAAGGCTTGATCAATATGAGTTTTAATTGTATCAGGCTCCATTAATTCCTGAATATTTTGTCGAGTGATTTCCTGGTTTTTTTTATTCCTGTAGATGAACTCCATCGTTTTATGATACAAACCTCCAAAACCAGAGGCATCAATTTCTTCAGTAGCTTCATCCTCTTCTCTGAGTCCGGCAACATAAGTGAAATAGAATCTCAGCGAACAATCCAGGTAAGAAGTGAGTGCAGAAGGTGAGAGGTAGTCCCTTTTTTCAGGTTCAGCGTATTTTTTCAGAATTACCCTGACATTCTCCGACTTTTTGATCTTTATTTCTGCGGATTCCCTTTCAATTACATGGAAAGCACGGGTATAATGCTTAATGTTCCAGTCGGTAAGATATTGCATCTGATAAATATACCTTGTCGGTTCTCCAGATTTTACCCCCTCTGTCTGACTGTTATATAAAATATGGATGTTTTTTGCGCGAGGAAGGAGACGGTAAAAATAATAAGCATAAATAGCGTCTTTGTCTTCTCTTACCGGCATTCCAAATGCGTATTTTAAATTCGTGGGAATATAAGAGAAATCCATTCCGGAAGCAGGCATTACCCCTTCATTCATGGATAGAAAAATCAGATGCTGAAAATCCAGAAGTCGTGATTCAAGGATCCCCATAACTTGAGTACCCTGCAGAGGTTCTCCTTCGAAGGGTATCCGGAAATCCTTAAGAATCTGACGAAACAAATGAATAAAACTCTGCAGGCTTAGATCTGAAACTTGTTCTTCCAGAAGATTTTTTAATTTATTAAGGCGGGTCCTGATATGAAAGATATATTCCTTTTCCATTTTAAAAGTGGGATCTTCCACTGGAAAAGCATCAAAAACGGATTGCAATAATTGCAAAAGATAAGGGGTAATTCCATCTACAGTATTGATTTTCCTGAAAAGTTTGGCGAAAAGTTCATCTGTTTCCAATTCTTCTGTTTCGACATAAATTTTATTTTCACGGTGTATTTTCGCGATGAGAACATCTGTCTTTTCCTGGTAAAAGGTCCTTATATACTGATGATTCAGAATTGTCAACAGATCCCGGAAGTACAACTTATGCTTCATTTTTCTCCGGGTAAAATTCAACTGCATTCTCAACACCGCATCCAAAAAGCTAAAAACAGGAGTTTGGGAAAGCGGAAACCCCATGGTAACATTAAGATTCCTCATGGAATCCGGAAGAGAAGTAAGCACGGCCGGTAAAAGCGATTCATCTCCAAGAATTATGGCAGTTTTGTTAAAATCAAAGGGATCTGATTTTTGATCCCCTGCATCGTCGTGGCTTGCTTCCAACTGGTAAAGAATCTCATGAATTTGCTTCGTCTGGAGAACATCTGACGGAAGGTTATAGATTTTGACCTCCCTGTTTCTATCTGCGTCGGAATTATAGGGACTGAATTTCTCATCAGGAGGGAATTTTTTCAAATTTATTCTGAGGAATCTTCCCGCTTCATGAACAGCATCTTGCATAAAGGAGGAATCAAAATCCCAGTAAAATTCAGCTAAGCCCTTATCACGCAACCAGGAAAATAATTTATCTTCAGCCTTGCTCAAGGCATTAAAACCACAAATGAATATTTTTTTCCAGGGCAGGATAAAATCCTTGTGAGATATTTTTTCTTCAACGACCATTCGATATATCATTCCTTCATAACCCAGACCTTTTTTTCTAAGATTTGCGTTCAAATTTTGATAAACCGAAAAGAGGATTTTCCAGATGAATAAAAAGGATTCCTTTTGTCCGGTTAATTTTTCAGGATTGAAATTTTTCCAAAAACGGGTAATTAATAGCTTTTGATCCTGATCGAGGTAATCAAAAACCTGATCTATTTCCTTAAGATCATTAATATTTGTAAATATTTGCTCTGCATCAACAAGGTATTTATCTATATCATTGAAATCATTGATCATCATTTCCCCCCAGGGATAAAACTCATCATAACTTTCAGGTGAGCTGGTCATTTGCCTGTACGAACGGTAAGTCTCGAAAGAAAGCTCAAGAGGATCTGCAGGTTCGATCCCGGAAATCTGTTTCATAAAATCATCGATAGTAAGGATCTCTGGAAACCACCCCGGGGTTTTGATCAGAGAGGCATAATATTTTTTAAAAAACACCCCCGCCCTTCGGTTAGGAAAAAGAAAACAATAATTACTCAGGCCATCGGGATATTTTTTCCCGATGTGAAAAGCCAGTTTATGTAAGAAAGATTCCATTTATATGTTTTATGTAATTCAGGGATTAAACTTTCTGCCTTGCCAGGTGTTTTTTTCTTCCAGTCTTAGTTCGAAAAGTCTTAAAATCTCATCGTATCGTAATCCCCAGTTTTGCCTTAAATTATAACCTTGAATGGTTTCACCTGCAATTCGTTCAATAACAATCTGAGGATTTAAGCTTTCTATGAACTCGGTCATCAGTTTAAGATATTCATCAAGATTATAAAACGAAAAGGCATCGGGATTATTCCGATACTCAAGGGCCATTGCAGATCCTTTCACGATTTGTAGTTGATGAAATTTCAATTGATTTACCGGTAACCCTGAGAGTATCCCAGCCTCCTGTAAAATTTCATCTTTTGTTTCTCCGGGAAGTCCGATAATCATGTGGCCACCGGTCCGGATATTCCGTTTTTCACATTTTTTTAATGCATTTACCGTCGAAGTAAAATCATGACCGCGATTTATTCGTTCGAGGGTATTATCGTAACAAGATTCAATTCCAAATTCAAGGGTCACATAGTAGCTTTCACTCAGCCCGGCCAGGTAATCCAGAATTTCATCATCAATGCAATCCGGGCGGGTGCCAATGATGAGTCCTTTGATACCTTCAATCCCCAGCGCTTCTTCATACCTTTTTTTCAGGATTTCCAGGGGAGCATACGTATTTGAATAAGCCTGGAAATAGGCCAGATATCCTATTGCTTTACGATATCTTTTGTTATGAAATCCCATACCCTCATGGATTTGCTGCTTTACCGATTTTTCGGGTTCACAATAAGAAGGGTTAAAAGCCCTATTATTGCAGAAAGTACATCCTCCACTCCCTATATACCCATCCCTGTTGGGACAGGTAAATCCGGCATCTATACTGACTTTCTGAACCCGTCCACCGAACAAATTTCGAATGTATTCCGAGTAGGCATTGAACCTGCGCTCATGTCCCCAGGGAAATGCTGTTTTTTTGCTCATAATTCAACTTCCTCAATTTCATTGCTTCTATAATACCATAAATAAAGATTAATGACCTTATAACCTGCTGATTTTAAAGTATGATAATATTGATGCAGTTGTTTTTTGTGTGCTTCTTTTTTATGATACCCAAATTTATAATCAAGAATAACTACTTTTTGATCTTTAATCATTACTCTGTCGGGACGAAGGATTTCTCCCTGTGCATTCATTATATCTGTCTCTGTTCTGCAATCCCAACATCCTGAAAACCATTCTCTTAATGGAAGTTTGCTCAACCGTTCAGACAATTCTATTTCCAGTGCAACACGTTCTTCACTATCCAGCAAGCCCTTTAACCATGCATTTCGAACGGAGTTTCCTATGTCTTCATATTTTTTTATTCCGGCAAGTATTTCATGCATTTGAGTGCCATATCCGGTATGTATTTTGTCATCCTCTTTTAAATCTGACAGGTAAATATTTTTATGGTTCAAAACAAGTTTAGCGGTACTATGGGCAACAGGATAATCTGACAACAACCCGGTAATTGTTGAATCTCCAGGTTTTCCACCTTGTTTATTAAATTCAGGTTTACCATAAGAAAAAAACAAGCCGTGTTGCTGAACTCCTTTGTTAAGATCTGCAACCGGGTATTTCTCAGCATTTTCCTGAGGAGAACAGGTGTTTAGAATCTTAAAGATCATATCTCCAACATTTTTTATCTCCCCTTTATCATTACTTAAAGCGGATAAGGAATGTAATTCCGACTCAGCCCGGGTAAAAGCCACATACAGAAGATTCAGGTTATCAACGTAAGTTCTGAAAAGCTCTTCATAATAATCGGCCTTAAAGTTAGATTCCCTCATCGCAGGGCCGAATGAGACAGGCATATGGCTGAATTCCCGGTATGGGGTTGAAGCCGTATTGGGCCATAACAAGGTTTTGACGTAACCATGGCTATTGGGTTCAAGTCCCCAATCACAATAAGGAATAATCACGATTTTAAATTCCAGTCCCTTTGCCTTGTGAATGGTCATTATCCTTATGGCCTCCTGGGTTTCAGAGATATTTAAGGTAGCTGATGGGGAGGTATTTTCCCAGTACTTTAAAAAGGCGGAAATGTCGCTGCCTTCTTTCCTTGTGAATTCAAGGACATGATCCTGAAAGGCCTGGACATATGCGATTTTATCAGGATTTTTATTCAGCCTGAAAATTTTTATTAAGCTTTCGGTCAGATCATATAAATGAAGCTTGCGCAAATTTCCCATGTCTTTTTCAAAACCAAGAAAAGCCTCATCCATGGGTTCATCAGAAGCATCTTCACGGGTAAATACGGCATGCCAGTTAACCTCTACCCTGTTTATCTCCCTCACATAAGCAAGATATTCATGCCGTATATAGCTGCTATTTATTTTATCGTAAGGTTGATTAAAAAATTTTAATAGTGCCGTAAGAAAACGGACCGCGGGGTTTTTTGCAATATAGAGAGAATCACTTGATATCACATTAAAGTTATATTTATCATTCTGACAATGATCATGATCCATTAAAATACGGGCAATTTTTCTTCCCTCGCTTCCTGTCCTGACAAGAATGGTAATATCACTTGCAGAATAATGCCTGTCCTGAAGATCTTTAATAAGTTTGGGAAGCCATTCTTTTATGTAATCGAGCTGTTCACTTTTGCTTTGCCTGGGCAAAAAACGATGGCTGATATATCCATTATTCTCTTCCTCCTTAGGGAAGAATTTCTGCCGGGGTTCGCCATAAATCTTGTTTATCAGATTCAGCCAATGCTCTTCAAATTCAGGGATTTCACTTTTTCGGATGACCGATTTTATCATTTGCTTAATGATCTCGGGTGCAGCATGAAACAGAGAGTTATTGAAGGCTACAATATTCTTATTACTCCTGTAATTGGTGTCAAGAGAAATATGGGTAATTCTCTCCGATGAAATTTTCTCATGAAGCTCGGCAGCCAAAATTTTCCAATCGCTGTTTCTCCATCGATAAATGGATTGTTTGACATCACCAACGACAATACTGTTTTTCCCGGTTGAAAGTCCATTCTCTATCAGGGGCAAAAAGTTATCCCACTGAAAACGTGAAGTATCCTGAAATTCATCAAGCATATAATGAAAAAAATGGTTGCCGGCTTTTTCGTATATGAAAGGAGCATCATTTTCACCGGTAATCTTTTTTAAAAAAAGAGAGGCATCAGATATCAGAAAAAGATTTTTTTCCCTGCTGATTTCCCGAATTCTGTCGGAAATATCATTCAGGATACCAAAAGTATACAGATTATTTTTTAAAGCGAGGGAGGTATAATATTCTTCTTTATGCTGATCCCATAGGTCAATGATTTCCATCAATAATTGATTCAACCCTTCCTCAAAAAGCTTGCGGATTATATCTTCATTGGGATCATTTTTTTTTACCCATAAACTCAAGTCATTTGCACCTTTTCTGTTTGTATCGGAAATTTTCAAATCTCCGGGAAGATTATTGAAAGCCTTCGAAAAAATTGTAGCCACACCTCTTGATCCCCCTTTAAAATCCGCAATTTTGAGCCCCTGGTTTTCTATCATATCAAGTGCCTTCCGGGCTCTGTTTTTCAGGGAGTTTTCGAAGCTTTCTTGGGTAGAATTGAGTTTTTTGAGCAGGGAGTTGAATTTATCCATTCTCTCTTCATAATGCTCAGTCTCATCCTGAATGCTCTGATAAGTTTCCTTAAAAGCTTCATTGCCCAGGGTAAGAATATCGGAATAAAAATCCCAGGATTTTCCCGCCTTGATTTTATCCTCAGCAAAGCGAATTAACCAAGATTTTAACTGTTCATCTTCCTCCATGTCAAACATCAGCAAATCAATAGCCTCCATCAAGACCGGAGAATTATCCAGCTCAAGAACATATCCGTTTTGCAGTCCTATTTCTCTGACAAATCCCCGGATAACCCATTGAAAAAATTTATCAATGGTCTGTACATAAAAGGCGGAATAGCTATTTAAAATGCTTCTCAACAAAAAATCTGCTTTTTGTTTTACTTCCTCCCTGGAGGCTGCAGCACCCGATTTAATAAGGGATTCAGTGTAATCTGACGCTTTTTTATCTTCGAGGCTTAACTGATATAGTTTTTCAAGGATCCGTTTTTTCATTTCTGCTGCAGCTTTATTGGTAAAAGTTACAGCCAATATATGCCGGTATGAAGCAGGATCCGAAAACAATTCCCGGATATAATTGAGTGCAAGCTGGTATGTTTTTCCCGAGCCGGCCGATGCTGTATATAAAAGGAGATTTTTCATTGGTATTCGAAAATAGGGAATAATTCCCAGAATCTGAATGAACAAAATGAGAACCGTGGAAAAAATCTTAATTTTGAAATACCTTAAGCTGCCTTCCCTGAAAAAAGGTTACCCTAATTCGGGGCTGTTCATATTGTTCAATAACCTTTCCAATAGCTACCATCTCTGATACTCTTAATTATTGATTGTCGCAAATTCATCAGAGAATTCTGATTCATGAGAGAACATTATCCCTTGCAAATACGTAGACATTATCAATTCACATTTTTATTTAATTGCTCTGGGTGCCTAGGGAATTTAATTTGCATTTACTAAATTGCGCCATTTATTGAAAAAAGTGAGTTTTGGTAAGAAATAATCCTGATAACACAGAAATGAGTATTTAAAAACCCGAAATGAAACTAAGACTGTTAAGCATAATTATAATCGCTAGTCTAGTGTCTTGTAAAATGAAAAGTACCACTCCATTTGAGACAGTCGATCAAATTGATCTTGAGAAATACGCCGGGAAATGGTATGATATTGCCCATTTTCCTTCCACTTTTTTAAATGGATGTAAAAATATAACGGCTGAATACACCCTAAGGGATAAAAAATACATGGAGGTTTTCAATCGTTGTGAAAAGATCAGAAATGGCCATATAAAAAGTATCAAAGGAAAAGCATTTCCTGTAAAGGGCAGCGACAATTCCAAATTAAAAATTCAGTTTATCTGGCCTTTTCGGGCCGATTACTGGATTTTAGAAATAGAAGGGGATTACCAATATGCCTGTGTAGGAGGCCCAAACCGCAATTATGCATGGATCCTGTCAAGAACACCAAACCCCGACAAAGACATTGTTCAAAGAATGATGGATAATCTGGAAAGAAAAGGTTTTGATGTTTCCAGGTTCAGGTGGACTGTGCATGATGAAGCAGAGAGTGGGGAGAAGAAGTAGGCAGTCCCTCAACAGCCGAACCGCATCTCCGGGTAACCAGTCATAATTGATAGTGTTCGAAGTAAACGGTAATGATTGGGTCTCGACAATACCACAGTTTTTTTATCAATTATGGCGGTTGGTAAAAGGAAGGTACGAAATATTTATACTACATTAAATCAATTATTTATAAGATTTAATTAGCCGGTTTACTCCGATATAACTCCTGATCCCAGTAATTCATTATTCATGTACCAGGCAACAAACTGGCCGGGTGTTATTCCCCGTTGTGGTTCTTTGAATGTGATGTATATCCCATCTTCTTTTTGCATCAAAGTTCCTTCCTGTAGCGGTTGCCTGTATCGTATTCTAAAATGGTAATCGCAGCTATCTCCGTTGGTGAGTTTCAAATCCTCTCTCAGCCAATGAATTTCAGCCGAATTTACCTTTAAAGCGCTTCTGTAAAGTCCGGGATGGTTCTGACCTTGTCCAACATAAATGATATTCTTTTCCACATCAGTAGCCAGAACAAACAGGGGTTCTTTTTTTCCGCCAATATTCAAGCCTTTCCTCTGACCAATGGTAAAAAAATGAGCGCCTTTATGTCTGCCAATTTTCTTTCCGTCTTCAGGGTTATAATTCCATGATTTTGCCATTTCTTCAATGTCCCTGATCTCAGTATGCTTTTTATAAACAGAAGAGTTTACTTCAATTTCGATGACATTGCCTACCTTTACCGCAAGTTTTTGTTGTAAAAAAGTAGGTAAATCTACTTTTCCAACAAAACATATCCCCTGGGAATCTCTTTTTTCCGCCGAAGCCAGTTTAAGTTGGCGTGCAATTTCTCTTACTTCCGATTTCTGTAAGTTGCCAATTGGAAATAAGGTTTTTGCCAACTGCTGTTGGTTGAGCTGACAGAGAAAATAACTTTGATCTTTTTTCTGATCAGCGCCTGCAAGCAACCGGTAGATTATTTTGTTATCTCTGCGGAGCTCATCTTTCATACAATAATGTCCTGTAGCGATATAATCTGCATTGAAATGTTCAAGAGACTTAAAAAACTCATCAAACTTAATTTCCCGATTGCATAAAACATCCGGATTCGGGGTCCTGCCCTGCTCATATTCCCTGAACATATAATCAATCACCCTTCTCTTGTATGTCTTACTTAAATCGACAACATGAAAAGGAATATCCAGTTTTTTTGCCACCAGTTCGGCAAAAGTTACGTCTTCATCCCAGGGACAATCACCTTTTAGTACACCCGTCTTATCGTGCCAATTGATCATAAATACAGCTGTAACATCATATCCTTGTTTTTTCAGCAGATATGCTGCTACACTGGAATCTACCCCACCTGAAAGTCCTATTATGGCTTTTTTTCCCATCATAAAATGCATTGGTTTGCAAAGATAATAAAAGAATGGGAAGGAGAAGACGGTCGACGGGGGGCTAAAAGAGGCTGACGGTTGGAGGTCTTTTTCTGGGCACCCGGCAAAGGCTGCTTCGCCGGTGGATGAAGAGAGTGCCACTAAGGCAGGTGAAAGCTAAGCAGAGGCGGATGGTAGAGGCTTGCAGCAAACAGTTTGTACTTTTAAAACCCTCTTACTTTCAAAACAAGATCATCATCAATGCAATTATCAATCATGTCGAGCAAATCTTCGTAAATACTGAGAAGTTCTTTGCGGATATTTTCCCAGGTAACTTTCCAGCCCGGATAAAAGGTTTTCAGATCATTAAGAAATACAATCCCTTCAACCTGCATTTTCAGGTAAGCATCAAATTCATCATAGCTTGCCGTGTTTTTCAAACGGGAATAGTGATCCTGCAGGTGATTACGAAGACTTGTAAGCTTATTATTATCATATTGTGTCAGATCATAATAAGAGAAATCAGGATGACTTAAACTAAAAGCGGTTTGAATCAGACTGAAAACTGATCCATGAAGATATTTGGAAGTCTCAGAGAACTTTTTATTGCTTACCGGAGACATCTCTGAGCTAAACTCAACAATATTCAAATCTTTGTAATCAAAAAGCCTCAGTCGCATGTTGTCAAGCTGTTAAAAAGGTTTCAGGTATTTATCATATATTTCCTGTGTTCGGTCAAGATGTTCTTTCATGATTCTGTAGGCTTCCTCATGATTTCCCACTCGAATGGCTTCAAGGATTTTTTTATGGTAATGCAGGGTATTCTCCTTTTCTCCTTCAATATTGGCATAGATATAATTCCTCATACGGGGAAGAAGAGAATAAATAGGTTCCATGGTAATCTGCATAATCGGATTCGCTGTAGATTTGGCAATGATCAGATGAAAACGATTATCAATATCAGCTTCTTTCTGAGTGTTATCCGGGTTGCAGACTTCAAAATCCCTTATGTTCTGTTCTAGCTCCCGAATGTCATCTTCGCTCCTGTTTTTAGCAGCAAGACGGGCGATTTCCGGTTCAAATAATCTCCGAACTTCGATAAATTGACTAAGCAGATTTCTGTCAAATTTTAAATCATAGTACAAATTGAGGGTATTAATCGCATCTTCAATGTTCAGTTCATTCACATACATGCCACTACCCTTATGAATTCGTATTAACCCCCTGGCGCTTAATCTCCTGAGAGCTTCTCTGAGTGCAGTACGACTTACCCCGAAAGATTCGCACATTTCCCTCTCAGTAGGTAATTTTGAGCCTACAGCCAGTTTCTTCTCCCGAATTGCATTTTCAATAGTCCTTTCAATTTTCAGGCTAAGGGTTTGCTTGTTGCCAATATTTTGAAATATATCATCCATTATCCTAATATTTTTAGCCTGAAAAATTAAGTTTTTTAAAGCACAAAAATTTCATGGCGCAAAGATACATTTTTTTTATTTTTTATTTTCCCTCTTAGTTTTAAACAGGAATAATCTATAATGTATTCAATCCTATAACTACACCTAAGGATTTGCTAACATATCTTAAGGTAATCACAGGTTTACCCGGGAAGTTCCCTGATCATTTTGAATTAGCTCTTCCTTTGTACACTGGTTGATTAAGTAAAATATAGATTGATAACTGATCCCACTGATGTTTGAAAGCCCGATTTCACAGGTTCTGCTGTTGGATATTCCGGACCTGCATTCCCCGATTTCTTTTTTCAGATTTCTTAATGCCCATTCATTCAATTCGGGAACTGAAAATCCTTTATCCCCGGCAAATCCGCAACATCCTACCTGTTCAGGGAAAACGGGTTGTTCGACACAGATTTCGGCAAGTTTTTTAAATTTTTCTTCAAGATTCATTTTAATGCTGCTACAGGTCACATGAAAAGCCATTTTCCCTTCCTGTTTTTTTATATCAAGTTTATCCAGTAAAAAATCATGAATAAACTCCACCGGTTCATAAAGGTCCAATTTTTTACTCATCTGCTTTCTCATTCGGTAAATGCAGGGACTTGTATCACAGAGTACGGGATATTTTCCATTGCAACTGCTTATTAACAATTCCCGCTCCAGTTCCTCGCATTTCTTATTGGCAATTTCGAAGAATCCCTTACTTTCCCAGGGCATGCCACAGCATAAATGGTTCATATTTTCAGGGAAAATTACCTGAAAACCTGCTCTGTTAAGTACCCTAAGGGTTACATTTACCAGTGAATCCATTGCTTTTTGATTTGATGACGGCCCCATAGCCTGATTGATACAACTGGGGAAATACACGATCTTACCAGTTCTTTCTGTCTCACAGTTGGTCAAATATTTTTTATCCAGTACAGCAGGACCAGGCATATGGGGATTCCATTGCGGAATTCTCTTCAGAGAAAGAGTTCTAACTCCCCGGGTAAAAAAACCAAAGTTTTTGGTTCCTAAGGTCTGATGAAAAAAATGAACCAATCCAAGTCCTTTTCGCATTGCACTGAGGGTCAGGCTAAGGTTATCACTCAGACCCTTTGCCACAGCCTGCGGGATTTTTCTGGTCTTATTGGTATTGTTCCTCAGTTTTTTTATCAGCACGCCGGTATCGATATCCAGGGGACAAGTAACAGAGCATAGTCCATCGCCTGCACAGGTCTTGTCACCCATATATTTAAAAGCACGGCTTATTTCCCGGATCCGGTTATTGTGTTCATTCCTTCTTATTAGTTTTAATTCTCGCTGAACTACAATTCTTTGCCTGGCAGAAAGCGTTAAGCCTGTACTCAAACAACTGATCTCACAGAATCCACATTCTATGCATTTATCTACAGATTCATCCACCTCCGGAAATTGCTTGAAATTCTTGAGGTGGATTTTTTCATCATCATTGATGATAACTCCGGGATTAAGGATATTCTCAGGATCAAATATCCTTTTGACTTCCTTCATATATTCATACAACTTTTCTCCCCATTCATATTTAACGAAAGGAGCCATATTCAGGCCGGTTCCATGCTCTGCCTTTAATGATCCATTGTATTTTTTAACGATAAGTTCAGTGACCTTCTGAATCAATCCTTCATATTGTTTCAGTTCAACCTGATCCTCAAAGTTTTGAGAAAAAATAAAATGCAGATTACCATCAAGTGCATGACCATAAATGACTGCATCTTCATAACCATTTTCATCAAGCAGGTTTCTGAGATCTCCGGCAGCCTCTGTTAATCGTTCCGTTCTGACCGCCACATCCTCAATTATAACCACTGTTCCGGGCTTTCTCATCCCTCCTGCCGAAGGAAAAACTCCTTTTCTTACTTTCCAGACTTCCAAAATTTCTTTGGGATCTCTGGTTAAGGTAAAATTTCTTTCCAGTTTGAAACCTGACAAGACTTTTTTAGTTTTACCGGTCATAACATCAAGTTCATCTTCACTTTCTGCCTCAAGATCAATCAGCAAGGCTGTAACTTCTGGATGAAAATTCCGAATATATTCGGGAATTCCTTTTTGTCCTTCTACAGAAGCAAGGGCTTTTCGATCCATAAGTTCTATAGCAGGCACTCCGGCTTCTTTTAAAAGTGGAACAGCTTTACTTGCTTCAGTCGAATTGCAGAAATAAACAAGCGATGAAGCTCGGAAATTTTTCAGGGGAACCGTTTCAAAAACTGCCTCAGAAACAAACCCGAGGGTACCCTCCGAACCGACCATTAGGTGAAGAATAATATCGAAGGGATCATCAAAATCCACAAAAGAATTCATTCCATAACCGGTCGTATTTTTAATACTGTATTTTTCTTTTATTAACTTAACCCCTTCAGGATCAGTTTTGATTTTATTTCTTAATTTTTCAATTCCAGAAATAATACCCGGCTTTTTTTGGGTGAATTGTTTCTTGCTCTCTTCATTGGAAGTGTCGAGCAAAGTACCGTCGTTAAAAATGATCCTTGCAGAACGAATGGTTGCATAAGAATTTGCATGGATACCACAACTCATGCCACTGGCGTTATTAGCTACAATACCTCCTACCATAGCTGAATTGACAGAAGCAGGGTCGGGCCCGAATTTCATTCCGTAAGGTTTCAGTACCTGGTTGAGTCTCAATCCGGTGATTCCTGGCTGAGTTCTGACAAATTTACCCTTCTCCAGAACCTCTGTCTTGCTCCAATCGTCACCAGAAACCAGCATAAGAACAGAATCCGTAATGGCCTGACCCGATAATGATGTTCCCGCTGCACGGAATGTCAATGGAATATGCTTTTCCTTTAGTTTTTTAATGATAAAAATGACCTCATCTTCATTTCCGGGTTTAACGATCATCTGCGGGATTTTTTTATAACATCCTGCATCAGCACTCCAGGCAATAAGAGAAAGAGAATCGACCCATACCGAAGCCTTACCTGTTTTCCCAATGATGCTTTTGTATAAAGTTTTAATTTCCGGTTTCATAACAGGAGATTTTGTAACATTCCTATCGGCTTTTTTTTGACGCACAGCTACTCATAATGATTGCCAAATAATTCATAACGTGCTTATTTGTTTTAATTAACCTGTGCAAATTAGCGTACTACTCCTTCCATGGTCTTTTCCAGTTCCCGGGCATGTTCAAGGAACTCTTTTGCATTCATTTCCTTGAAAAAGAGCAAACCATGGGTAGTACGTATTCTCGGACTCTCATTTTGATAAAAATAATCCTTACCCAGAATTAACTGTATATCCTTTAACTGATCCACCCAGATGTTCTTGGCAAGTTCTGAGAATTTACCATCCAGCATATAACTAGGGAATGAAGCGTCTACCTGGCTCAGATAGCAGTTGGTAAAGGCATTGTCCATTACTGCGATAGCATTGAGAGACACCGGAACAATTACATTTGCTTCTGCTGCATGAAAGCGGAACCAAACATTTCTATATCCCCAGATCCGCAGTTGGGAAAGGTCTTCTTCTTTCTGCCAGAGCCTTACCGCTTCAGCTATGGCCTGTAAAACCTTATAATGTGTATCGGGGCCACTCCCTTCCGGATCAAATGCAAGACTGATGACGGTAGGCTTTAGTTCTTTTAATTGTTCCAGGATGGGTGCAACATCTCTCTCCCTTTCGGGTTGCTCGGTGAATATATCCCCGGTATAGAAACCTAATCTCAAATGATGTACGTTCTTCACCTGGAAACCAAAATGAGCCCATACCAGTTCCTCTTCAAACTCTCTTATCATACCTTTAAGTTTCTGGATATGTGGAGGATTTTTCTGTCCGTCATAACTGTTTCTCAAAATGGAAAGAATATCATCAATTTTATTTCTTAATTCCATAACATTTTTCACCCCATGAATTTCAGTAATGGCTCTCACCACCCTGTGGCTTAATCCGCGAATTCTTTCATAAGGTTCACCGGAAGCCACCCTGGTCAGATAATGGTAAACATCCTTGTCCCATTTGTATCGATAGCCTTTATGGAAGAAATCAGGGTATTTCGTCATCTGTATTAAATTATTATCCAGAAAATCCTTGGTGTCCATCAGAACATCGATTACAAAATCATTGGTAACGGCAGTGAATCCGCTGGTCAAAACAGAAAAATGTGCCTGATTGGTTTCTTCTCTTGAAAGCCTGTGAACATGAGGAAGCATTCCCAACATTACATCATCATGATGAGGTCCTGTATGATAATACATCTGATTGCTTTCTCCTTCACATCCTTTATTCAATTTGGATTTGATGCTTTCAATAACCTCTTCCACCATTTTCAGACTTAGATTCGGATTTAACCTGCAGAAAGGATCACTTTTCAGGTCTTCAATGGTCAGCCGATGAGCATATTTATGCAATCTTTTGCACAGCCCAAGCACAGCACGTTCGCTTTTTTCCTGGGTCCACTCCCCTTCCTCATAATAATTCTTTACCAGATCGGTAAGTTTTATGGCCGCTCCGCGCGTAAGATAAAAGCAACTGTTCTTAAGTTTCTGAAGAACAGTCGCCGGGTAAACATTCGTTTGCTCATTCTCAAGTGCATCCTGAATAACATCTGCTTTGGCCTCTCCTGCCGCAAATATGATGGCAACCGCATCGGGGTTATACGTAATGGTCTCCAGGCCTACGGTAATCGCAAGCCTGTTTTTTGAAACCTCAATTCCCCCCAGATCTGTTGCTGCCTGAGCCTGGGTCTCAAAATTTGTCGGGGTAAGCCGGGTGGTGGAAAACCGGTCTGATCCTCTCACATTAAAAGCTATATGACCGTCAGGACCTATACCTCCGAGGAAGAAACCAATTCCTCCCTTTTCCCTGATTTTTTGCTCATATTCCGTACACCAATCATCGATCATGAAAATTGATTTTTGCTGAATCTTTTCCATCGCCCCCTTTGCTTCCCGATACCGTAGGGAAAGATCAACTATATTATCAGGAAACACTTCTGTAAAATGTTTCCCTTCATATAAGGGAATTTCATCGCAATTGATCAGCAGGGAATTTTTCGGATCCAACCCAAAATCCCTTACATAGAAATTCATAACATAATGGTAAAAACTATTATGCTGTTCAGAGCTTATGGGATAAAACTCATCAATCTGCACGAAAGAGAGATCTTTTAAAACCGGTTTTTGATCAATCTCAAGTCCGTAATGCTTTCTTAAGGCATTAATATCTTTTGAATTCCAGTTATCCAAAATATGTTTTGTCCACTTAATAAAGTATTCAGGAGTTTTTCCTGTAGGCAAGCTGATCACACCCTTAGGATTTTCATTTACCCATTCCAAAAAACGCAGAGCAGTAAAAAACCCCATCTTGGGAAAATTATCGACTAAAATATAGGGAATATGTGTACTGTAACTATTTTGTTTCGATAGTTCAAAGAAGCGTTGCTCAACTTTCGATTTGAATTTCATAGCTCTGAATTTTAATTGTTATTTATCATTTTCTTTTTTCCCGAAAGCAGGATCAATATTTAAAAACGGAATCACAAGAAAACTGGGTATGGTGCAGATCATCACCCATAAAAAGAAATTCTGATACCCTATAATCTCCTGCAACCAACCACTGATCATTCCGGGAATCATCATTCCCAGTGCCATAAATCCGGTAGTTATAGCGAAGTGAGCAGTTTTGTGCTTACCTTCGGAAACATAAATCATATACAGCATATAGGCGGTAAATCCGAATCCGTATCCGAACTGTTCAATGGCAATTGAACTGCCAATAATCCAAAGTGAAGATGGCATGTAAAAAGACAAAAACACATACATTAGATTTGGTAGATTCATGGCCATAACCATCCACCAGATCCAATATTTCAGACCTCTGCGCGAAGCCGCAATTCCTCCGATGATTCCCCCGAGAGAGAGGGAAAGCATTCCCATGGTACCGTAAAGTAAGCCCAGATCCCCGGTGGTCAAACCCAGCCCGTTCATTTCCCGGGAGTCAAGAAGAAAAGGAGAAGCCAGTTTAACCAATTGAGATTCACCTAATCTGTATACCAGGAGAAATAGTAGGATTACCCCAATGTTTTTTTTCTTAAAGAATTTTACAAAGGTCTCAAGAAATTCACTTAAAAGGCTTCTTCCTTCTGTTTTATTAGGCTTATCATCCAAAGGCTTGGGTAAAATCAAACGATGATAGAGAAAAAAGACCAAAAATATTATCGCAATAATTACGAAGACTATAGTCCAGGCCAGGGGAATATTTCCAGAAAGTCCTTTGAACATGGCTTTTGCATTATCATCCAGTTGAGCATCCAGTTGAAATGCGGCAAATGCCGGAACATTCCAATTTTCGGAAGTAAATTCATAACGGTAACTTTTAATAAGACCGATACTTTTGTCCCCCCGTTCATGAGTAAAGTTTAAAACTATTGTCTCCCCTTTCTCCGGAGGTTTGCTGAGATAAAAATAAGTATACCCAACATTTCCAGCCTTGGATTGCTCAGCTTCCGGAGTATCCCTGTAAAAGGTTTTTTTAAGAAACCGTTCAAGAGGAGCAGTAAGGGTCCTTCTCCACCATGTATCGCCTTTAGAAACCTGGGCTATTTCTTTCTCTGCTTTATAAAATCCATTATTTATGTTCCACTGTTCTATTTTTTCCAGTAATTCATTCGTCTTCTCTTTATCTCTTTTTTCGGTGGAGATTTTTATGTCCTTTTCACTTACAATGTAAAGGGTTGAGGAATTCGGTGGTATTTTGATGTTCTGAGGTTGAAATTCAAGCTCCCCGGGTTTACTATTTGTCAACGCCTCAACACTCACATTGATCGGGGGAAGACCGGTTTGGGCTTCAAAATATCCGGCAAAAATAACAAGAAGACCCTGTCCGGTAAGCATGGCAAAACGATAAAAAGTACTTCTGATGCCTACAAAGAATGCCTGATCGTGCCTGGATAAACCGAGCATATAGAACCCATCGGCAGCAATGTCGTGGGTGGCAGAACTAAAAGCAAGCAACCAGAAAAAAGCCAGGGTATATTGAAAAAAGTTCGGAACGGGTATGGTAAATGCAACACCTGCCAGGCCTGCTCCAATAAACAGTTGCATAATTATGATCCAGAAACGCTTTGTTTTGAAAATATCAACAATCGGACTCCAGAGTGGCTTAATGACCCAAGGAAGGTATAACCAACTGGTATACAGTGCTATATCACTATTAGACACTCCCATCCTCTTATAAAAAATAACGGAGAGAGTCATTACAATAACATAAGGAATTCCCTCGGCAAAATAGAGAGAGGGAACCCAGAACCATGCATTCCTTGAATTGTTTTTATTGGCATTTACACTCATAATATAATCTGCTTACCAAAAGATTAAGTATTCAGCTGTAGAGTTTACTGATCTCAGCACCCCGGTAATAATGCCGGAGGATTTCCTGATGAGAATATCCCTTTTCCCCCATTACGGCTGCACCAATCTGGCACAAGCCAACCCCATGGCCCCAGCCTGCTCCCTTCAGGATAAATTTTTCGGGAACCCCCTCTTGTTCTCCCTCTTTTTCAACGATGAATGCCGAACTTTTGAGATGAGAGTCACTTAACCAGCGACGAATAACCAGTTCTTTTCCAATCACCATTTCTTTCTTCTCACCCTGTATTTTTAACTTTATCAACCTACCGGAATGTCCCCTTTCTAAAGGTACAAGATCCCTTATTCTCCCAAAATCAATTCCCGAACGCCTGTAAATAAGCTCAGCCAACTTCTTCTGATCATATTGGACTTTCCATCGATAATAGTTCTTTTCAGAGCGATCATAATCATTTAAAACCTGTTGGAGAATATTTACATCTTTCGTGTCGCAAAAAGCCGGCGGCGGGTCGATAATGAACTGTTTTACCTGTTCTTCATTCCTGAGATCTCCGGTATCAACCGAATCATCTTTATAATCTGTCACAGGGACAAGGTAAGGATGCTCAACGGGTTCCCAGCAGCTTTCAAATCGTTCCGATTTACCTCCGCATGCCTTTGAATAACGGGTATCGCAAATTTCACCATCAAACGTCAGCACCCTGCCGTATGTTTCATTTACTGCCTCAATCACGCGGGGATTCGTAATCTTGGTTATTCCCTGGTAACGTTGACAATGATCATCAGCACAAACATGAAACTCCTGATGATCTTCCTTATTGTACCAATATATATACTCCTCTTCTGAAGGATTTAAATCCTTTCGAGTATTCGTCTTTTTTTCTCTATCAGTATGGAGCTGGGCCATCAACCAGCTTCTGGAAATAATCGCATGAGCTTTTAAAAGTTCAGGGGAACTTTCGGCACTCATTTCTGAGGAAATAACACTGATCAAATAGTTTTCGACAGGAATGATATTGATAACCTGAATATCCTCTCCCCTTTGAAACAGTTTAAGCGCTCCGCGAAATCTCTGAACTTCACTTTGTTCCCAGTGAAAATCAATACCTATAACCACATTACTCATTTCAAAATAATCGGAAGAAATATTACAGGGTACAAAAATGACCTTCCGGGTATAATTCAATATTCTATCCTCATTTTTGATGAGGATCTCTCCATTCTTTATTTCAGCTATGCAAGATCCATAACAGTTGGAAGAAGTACCACTTATTTCAAATTTTCCTGCCAGACGAAATTCAATTCTTTTGGCCTTAAGAATCCCGACCTGAACATTCGGCGAGCTGTTCATATGAAACAATTTATAAGGTTAAAAAATCTTATAGTTCTTTTTCATACCTCCAGAAAACTCTGGTTATTCTGGCCCCTGCATAATAGGAATAAAAATGAATGGGACCTACCCAGGGGATAATGCATTTTTCATAGCCTCTTTTTTTCATATCAAAAAGACATTTATACAGTAACACTCCTCCAACCCCTTTTCCTCTCAGGTCAGGATGTGTTCCCATTGGGCCAAACCATCCCGTTCCCCTGTTATTTCCATCCCATGCTGAAAAAGCTTTGATGCTTCCCTCTTTCTTCGCAATAAATATTGCAATGGGGTCTGTTTTCATAGCCATTTTCACTTCAAATTCCCATAACTTCCACTCCTCTGATAATAACAGCATCAATTCTTCTTCATCTTCATATTCACAGCGTTGAATATGAATTTCATTCTTCCGCAACTCGTCCTGCTTTTCAGAAACATCCCAGGTGGAATAAGAAAGATCGACTTCCATATTAATGGCTTCATCTTTCTTTATAAATCCTCTTCTCTCAAAGAAACAAACTGCAGGTGTATATCGTGGATCCACACCAGGCATAAGATAGTTATATGGAGCATCAAATATTCTGAGCACAGCAATTCCTGCCATACGTAAATCCTCTTCAAATCTCTGAAGAAGTTCTGAACCCAAACCCTTCGAACGATATTCTTTTTTTACGGCAAATAATTTAATGTATCCGAAATTCTTGTTTTTAATATTTCTCTGCACCCCCTGCAGGAATCCAACAATTTCTTTATCATTTTCCACGAGGTAAGTAGTATCAGGATTCCAATCCGGATCCTCGTAAAGTTTCTCCCTCAGCAAAAATCTCTCAAGGCTGTCATATTCCAGTGCTTCATTTAACAGTACGAATATCTTTTCAAAATCCTGATCCTTGTATTTGCGGCAGGTGATCATTTCCTTTCAATTTTTTGGTTTAAAACCTCCATCAGGGACCTGAATTTGTCTTTTGAAAGACTTACCTGTTGAAAGATGTCCTCAATATCCTGCTTTCTGATCTTCTCGAAATCTTTCTCAAGAGGAGTAATCATTGTGCCACCATAATCGACAGATGCCGGACTAAGCAGTATATTCTCCCTGCCCTCTTCAAAAAATTGCCAGGGGCGGTGTTTTTCCCTTAAAAAAACATATACCTGCCATTGACCGGTATAGGTAGAAAGAATATTCATCATTGGTTCTTTTCCCCCATTAATTTCACTACAGAAATCATATATCATTTGAAAAACTTCACTCAGGTTTTCCCTTTTATCCGATTCAAGAAAAAGAAACCGGCGAAGACCATCATCTATTCCTGTCACCTTTATTTCTTCAGTTCCCGGGATCACTTTTCCATAATGCTCTTCTAAACTTCTTATTTCCTCAGTAATTGGCATCAACCCGAAATTTCCCGCCTGGAAATGAAGGTGATCCGGAGCAGAAGCTCCACAGTTGGGTGCATTATAAAAAACAATCAGTTCTGACAAATCCTGGCTTATCTGTAAAAAATCGGAAAAATAATTCTCAATTTTCTGGGGCGTATGTTTTAAATATGAGAGGGTAAAATGTTTTCGAAAAATTGGAAATGGATTACAAAGAAATTCATATTTGTCAAGGTATAAAACACTTTTTTGCTCAACTGGACGGTTTGTTTCGCAAAGGAAACATGCCCTTTTGTTAATCGAATCTTTATCGACTTTTGCAGAAGAAGATGTGATTCGTTCAGGATTGAACTGAACGTTAATTAAAAAATTTTCGAAAGCATACTCCCGGATCCTGGCAGATTCCAGGCCCTCGAGATTCTTTCGCAGCAAATCCCATTCTTTACTTTGATTCTCAAAGAGTTTATTTATCTTTTTCTGGTAGCTCATGGTATTCTCATTCGTTTTCCCTGTTGAATTTTTGTCGTGCCAGGAGTTCAATCGTCCTGATTCTGTCTTTATAAAAATTATGTGTATTCATGGCTTCAATGCTTAATGCAGCATCCGTGTTGTCCTCCCATCTGCGACAAAGGTAAACAGGAGTATAGATTCTGCCAATCCGGTATTTTCGGCTAATGGCAAGACCAACGGCATAATCCTCCCCGTAACTCACATTGGGTATTTTAATTTTTCTCAGTACCGGGGTATAAAATGCTCTTGGGGCACCAAGACCATTTATCCTGAGTGCATTATTCGGACCGTTATCCGGTGTCCATTCTTTATGATCGATTATTCCGGGGGGAATTTTCTGTAAATCGAAATTGGTCATTTTGTAGGAGCCAATAACCATGGCACATTTTTCAACAAAGAAAACCTTGATAATGCTCTCCAGGGTATTCTCATCCAGGTAAAGATCATCACTGTCGAGCTGGACAGCAAACCGGCCGCACTGTTCATTATGAATGGCAAGATTCCAGCATCCACCAATTCCAAGGTCTTTCCTTTCGGGTATCAGATGGATTAGATCCGCATATGTTTCAGCATAAGCGTTGATAATCTCTGAAGTTTTATCGCTGGAATGATTGTCTACAATGATGAGATTATATTTGAAAGTAGTCTTCTGATTCATTACCGATTCAATAGCATCGGCAATGGTTCTCTCCCGGTTTCTTACGGGAACGATCACAGATGCAGTAACCGGAAAATCTCCTTTACTCAAATCCACCTCAGCGAATTCGGGTTCCAGATAGCCTCCCGTTTGTTTGAGAAATGAGGTGGCAGCCTTTTCCATTTCAATCTGGACTTCTCTGTTTTTCGGATCTACATAATCAAATATTTTTTTCCCTGACGTGCGTAAATCTTCCTGAATAACAGAATAAAGGAATTCCGGTATACGGATAAAGGAATTCTCAATACTAAGGGCAAGTCTGAGCTGGTACCACCCGGCAAATTGGAACTCTTCAACCAGATAACTCAACGATTTTTTCAGGGCTTGTGTGCGGAAAAACAATACAGGTCCGAAATCAAAATCATCTCTTAAACTGCCGGCCTGATAATCAATAACCGGATGAGCCATGGACACTCCCTTACTGATATCCTGATAATCGGAATAAAGCAACCCAGCATCAGTATCTTGCGCAACAGAAAGAAACCGTTCAACAAAAAACTGTCCGGCTTCAATTTTATTCTCGCTATTAATAAATAAGGTATAGGCTGAATTTGAAGTTTCTATAAGTTTTTTCAGGCTACTGGTACTTTTTATATCAGGAAGATCAAGACGATCAAAGTTTTCAAATTCGGATGGAAGGGGTTCAGCGGACAAAATTATGATCCTGCTGGTAAGTTTGGAATCTTTCACTTCCTTTAGGAATTGATCCGAGGCTAAAGCTGTAGCGAGTGGAATAAAGCAATCGATGTTTTGCATAATAGATTATTCAATTTGCCGGTTAAAATAAAGTACTTATTCGAGTATCCTGTTTAGCAGGCTTTGCTTCTCAATTTTTAGGGTATCCGATAACTGACTTTCATTGTAGAGGCGGTCAAGAGCGGAAACCCGGTATATCCCTTCCGGAATCCAGTCATCCGGAAAATCGATATAATTATTTCCGGTAATTTCAATAATATTCTCCGGTCGTTTCAGCATTCTAAGTGCATTTCTGTCATAACGATAAACCACAAAAAATCTTCCCTGATTCATTTCAATGGTGTCGGCAGGAGGATCCCAATAAATCCTGTTGCGCTCCCTTCTGAGTCCGGTTGGCATTTGGGGTGTAACATTATCTATCCAGGGCATTCTGGGAACAAGAGCAATATTTTCAAGGTACTTCCGACTCAACTTTCTATCGAATGACCTAAGATCCTTTCTGAAAAAATGCTTACTACTGAAAAAACCAAATCCGTCAACCGGTTGAAGCGTTCTTATCAATTCAATCTGGTCAAAGAAATGTCTTTTTCTTCTCCACAACTTTTGATCCGATTTTCTATCGATACGGTAAGGAGCAAGCCCGAAGTACATGGCCCTTCCATAATCCTGATCAGCCCACCAGTATGCCAGGGTAGAAAAATCTGCCACAGGATGATCATCTCTCCAGTACAGCTGAGGCATGAGGTAATCGATCCAGCCCTCCTTCTGCCATTTTAAAACATCCGCAAAAAGGGCATCATAATTGGTAGTGCCGGCTCTTGTTTCGGATCCACGGGGATCTTCAATTCGATTTCTCCATACTCCAAAAGGACTGATTCCGAATTTCACCCAGGGTTTCTCGGTTTTGATGGCATCGCTTAAAATTTGAATGATGGTATCCACATTCTGACGTCTCCATTCCGCTTTTCTGTCAGGATAAAAAATACCCCCTCTTTCCTTAAAAACATTCTCATCCGGAATTTCAGCGCCGGCTATTTTATATGGATAGAAATAATCATCAAAATGGACGGCATCTATATCATAATTCCTGACCACCTCCACAACCACATTTTTAACAAATTCCCAGACTTCCGGATTATCAGGAGCAAAGTATAAGCGGTCTCCGTATTCGAAGGCCCATTCCGGGTGTGTGTGAACTACATGGTTTTCAGCAAGAGAATCACTAAGATGCTGCTTTATACGATAAGGATTAAACCATGCGTGTAATTCCATGCCCCGTTCATGAGCTTCATCTATCCAGAAGTGTAAAGGATCATAATAGGGTTCCGGCTGCACACCTTGTGTACCGCTGAGATACCTTGACCATGGCTCCAGCGATGAATTATAAATGGCGTCTGCAGCCGGACGCACCTGGAGAATGATGGCGTTCATCCCGCTTTTTTTATGGTGATTCAGGATCTGAATCACTTCATTCTGCTGTTCAGCAGTAGTCAATCCGGGTTTTGACGGCCAGTCTATATTTGCTACTGTAGCAACCCATACGGCTCGAAATTCTCTTTTCGGCGGCTGACCGAAACTTAGGGAATATAAAAACAAACAAAGGATGTAAATCAATACCAGTAGTTTCATACAATAATGTTTATTAAAAGCGTACCCAGACATAATACAAAAAGAAATGCAAATCGAACCATAAAACTACAAAAATTTGCCTAATTACAAATTGGTATTATATCATTCATATTACTATTTAATGTTAAATAACATAATTGATAGCTATTCTATTTCTGTATCACCTTTTATATTTGTATATAATTAATTCCTGTTAAATAACTGATTTTAAGGTTTTGAAACAGGCATATTCTTCCCTGCCAATTATTTGTACTAAAAAAATAACCGCAAAAACACAAAGACAGGAATTGGCTATTTTTATAACATATTTTAATTTTTGTATTACAAGTTACAAATTTTGAATTTTACCATTCATTCTTCGATTATTGAAACAACATTTTAATAAAAACCAAAAACTCAATTGCTATGAAGAAATCTTTACTTTTCAGTATTATCTTTTCTGTTTCACTTTTTCATCAGGGATTCTCCCAGGGAGAGATCTCTTTTGTAGAAGTGTGGGCGCATTTTGGTGAGGATGCTCCTGAGTGGTTTACCGATGGTTCTGAAGTGGAAGAAGGTGACAATTCCTTTGCGGGAGTAGAAAGAGGAATTGTCTACAGTGATTATTCGGGACATGTATATGTATCCAGTCGTCATGCAGAGGATACCGATGATGACGGAGTACTCGATCAGGGGGAACCTCATGTATATATACTTGACCCAATGACGGGAGAAGCACCTCCTGTCGGTGTTTCCCAGCTTCTTACCACAGGAATTACTTCCGGCGAACCTGCATTTGGAGGGGGTTATCCTATAAATAATGTTGTAACAACTGAAGACGGTAGCATATTTGCCTGCAATATGACCCTTGCATCAGGTCCGGATATCATTGGCGAAGATGGTGCAGTTACCATTAAGGCATTTCGCGTATACCGATGGAGTTGGGAACAGGACATTCCAACCATGATCATCGACTATAAAGAAGGGGGCTACCGGTTAGGGGACAAATTCAGTGTTCATGGCAACTGGGATACCGAAGCCCAGATCTATGCAGCACCCGGGGAAAGCAATAAACTTCTTCGCTGGAATGTAAATGCTGGGGTTGTATCTGAAGAACCCGAGGTAATTACGCTTCAGGACATTACAAATGCCGGTACTTCCATAACGATAGCCGATGTTCCTTCCAAGGAGGACTGGATTTATGTAAGTGGCAGAGGGTTCATGCCCACTCTTTTTACCACCGAAGGGGTGAACCTCACACAGGTAGCGATAGATACTGACGGCTTTCCGGGTACACCCGTAGCGGGCCGCACCCATGAATTTGGCGGAAAATTATACATGGCCATGTTCTCGGATAATCAAAGTGCTTTCATTTTTGACATTTCAAAACACGGAGAAAATGTGACCAATGCTGATGTAATTGGCTTCACACCCAGCTTTGGTACTGAATTCGAAAATGCTTATGGAGAAGGTGCAGTAGATCTTGCCACCATTGACGGACAGCTTTATGTTTACATCTGCGGCCCGAGTAATGGAATTGCATGCTACAGGATCGACGGATTGGAAACCTCGGTTGAACGTTATGAAACCAATGAATATTCGGTTTCAGCATACCCCAATCCTGCCAGCGATCAGGCAATAGTAAGCTTCACTCTTCCTTCAGATGCCAGCGGAGTAGTTTCTGTGAAAGTATTTGACCTATCAGGTAAATTCATGGGAATTGTGGCTGATAAAGCCCGTCCGGGAAAACAGGAGATGCATTTGGACGTATCAGACTACCCTTCAGGGACTTACATGATTAAGGCCGTTTATGGAAACAAATACTCATCAAATAAGCTTATCATCAAATAAATGATTCTCTAATTATTAATTAAAACCAACTAAAAATGAAAAGAACGTGTACAATTATGTCTCTTTTTATTATGGTCTTTCTTTTGGGAAATATCATGGTAAAGGCACAACCTGCTGAAGTGTGGAACATCGAACCTGACTGGAATACCGGCAAGGACAAAAGAGGTATTGCCTACAATGTTTTAACCAACCATATTTATGTAGCCGGAACGGCTGGTAGCGCAACAGAAGCAGCCGATCCGGCATTGAATCAAATTCATGTACTGAATGCAGCCGATGGTTCTCTGGTTAAAACACTTACGCTTGACCCTCTTACAATCGCCTCAAACGGTTATGGCATTAGAGATGTAGCCGTAAGCGACGATGGCGGACTATTGGCAACAATCACCACCACCAATAATTTCAATCCCCAAAAGCTTTATTACTGGGAAAACGAAGATGCAGATCCGGTGCTTCTCTGGGAAGACCAATCCGGAAATGATATTGACTTTGGTCCCGGTTTTGATGTACATGGAGATATGAATGAGGAAGCCTGTATTATTATTCCGTTTTTCGAAGAAGCAAGTGTATATTATTTCGAGGTTACCAACGGAAATATAGCAGATCCTGTTACGCTGGCCCTTACAAATGTCGATGCTGGAGGAAATGCAACAGTTCAGGTACTGGGAACAAAAATATCGGATGGCTTCTGGTACAATAACACAACATTAAACCAACCTTCCTTAATTGATGGAACAGGAAATACAATTGGTTCAATCCCTGCAGGGATTTTTTCCGGACAAACTCATGATGTAGAGCAGTTTGGTGTCGGAGACATGACATATCTTGCTGTTGGAGAAGACAGCCTCGTCCAAATCATTGATATTACGGATAAGGCTGCTGATTTCTCCGATGTAGGCTCAGAAGACAGTGTTACAGAAATAACCGGAAAATCCGCCATTGCCGCAGGTTGGCCCCCTGAGTTTGGTACTGGTCATGAACTCGAAACGATGGGGCTGCCTGATGGTTCATTTGTGGTTTACTCACTTTCGGGTGGCAATTACATTAAAGCTAATGCCACTGAAGGAGCTCCTTTTGCTACAAATGTAATGTTTAGCGGATTCGCGATGGTTGATTCCACTGTGGAAATTTCTTATCAATATGTAGATATCAACGGTGATCCAGAAGGTTCATCTGAAATAAAATGGTTCTTATCTGATGATGAAGCAGGTACAAATAAAACAGAAATCGTAGCCAATCAGAATAATCTGACTTACACAGTGACCAGTGAGGATGTAGGCAAATATCTGTCTTATTCCATATTAGCCATTGCCTCCAGTGGAACCGCCTCCGACGAATCTCATGTATTTGAATCCGGATTTATCGGTCCCCTCGCTCCTGGCGATGCAAGATATCCTGTCGCTTCCGATCTGGCAATCACAGGCCCTATAGCTGTTGATGAAGTATTGCAGGGTTCCTATACCTATTTTGATGAGAATGGAGATCTTGAGGGAAAATCCATAATCAAATGGTATACCGCTGATGATACCATAGGTACAAACATGGAGGAAGTTGCTGATGGCACACTTGAATACAGAATTAAACCAGCTGATGATAATAAATACATCATGTTCAGTGTAACTCCCGTGGCTTCAACTGGCGTACTTCTTGAAGGAGATGAAGTGTCCGTTGTTTCCGATTCTGCTGTATTTTTCCCTGAACTTCCTCCCACAGCATCCGATGTAGCAATTACCGGCCGCGAAGAAGTGGCAGGAATTCTTACAGGAACATATACTTATACGGATCTCAATGATGATCCTGAAGGAAATACCATTTTGAAATGGTACAGTGCCGATGCACTCGATGGAGCCAAAACAGAATTGGCTGCTGATACCAATCGTTATGAACTTGTTGCTGCCGATGAAGGAAAATATATATTCTTCGGAGTTACTCCTGTAACTGAAGATGGTGAGGTTGGTGAAGAAGCGTTTGACACTACCGGTGTTATTGCTGCTGAGCCCGACCCGGAAGCTCCTGTAGCTACAGATGTTATGGTACACGGTACCCCCGAAGCAGGAGCTGTGGTTTATGGTACCTATACTTATACAGACCGCACTGATGATCCGGAAGGAAATTCAATTATCAAGTGGTACACAGCAGATGATAAGGACGGAACCAATATGGTTCAGATTGATGGCGCTAATCGTTATACCCTCATTGTAGATGAGAATATGATTGGTAAGCATCTGGTATTTGAAATTACTCCGGTTGCAACTGAAGGAGAACTTCTCGAAGGAGATCCTGTAACCGCAACCACTGAGGTCGCTGCTACAGCATCAACAAATGAGGGAGATTTTGACAGAGAATGGATACGTGCGAAAAAACTGGATGGCACTCCCGAATTTATAGGTACAGGTAGCACCGAACGTGGATTTGCTGTTATAAGCGATCGTATTTATATTGCCAGCAGACTGGGAGGAACAAAGCTTCTTGTGGTTGATAAGGCAAATGGCGGACTTGTTAGCGAAATGAACACGGAAGGAATGGATGTAGGTCTGTTCAAGATAAGCGATGTGGAAGTGTCAAATGATGGCCAGATTCTTGCCTGTCCACTGCAAATTAATACCAGTACAGCGCCATTTGTAATTTATAAATGGGAAAATGAACTTTCCGCACCAACCAAATTTATAGAATTCACCTCAACAGAAGCCTTGCGGCTGGGTGACAAATTTACCGTGGTTGGAGATGTATCATCCGATGCTGTCATATACGCTGCAGCAGCAGCCGGAAATAAAGTGGTCCGGTGGGTTGTTACCGGCGGTATTGTGGATGACGGTACTATCATTACTCTGGAGAATACTACCTCTATTGGATCCACTCCGTCAGTCGCCCCCTTTGATGCGAGCCCAACATCTGACTTTATTGTAGATGGGCGTGGATTCCAGGCGCAGATTTTTAACCATGAAGGATTGTATGTGGGAGCTATTGAGGGGGTAGGACAGAGCAATAACCAGTCCAATTCACCAAACATCTTCTACTTTAAAGACCGTACACTGGTGGCTTTCCATCAGAAGAATGAAGCAGGACAATGGAATGTCATTGTGAAGGATATCACTTCCGTTCCTCATATCGAAGTAGGCACTTCCGAAGTACTATCCACATCAAACCAGGAACTTGGCGGCGTTTATGTTCAGACAACTGAGGACAACTTCCATCTGTTCATGCTTTCAGCCAATGAAGGTCTTGCACACTGGACAGGTACACTAGAACTTCCCATGTTTGAATACGCGGAAACCAACCTTGAAGGTACTGAGATCAATGTAAGATTCAGTAAGAATATGCCTGATTCCATTGGCAATGCAACCGGATGGACCATCATGGCCGATACAGAAAATATAGGGATCGATACCATTTATGGAACGGGCACAGATCCAGAAGTACTGACTTTTGCTCTTGAAGCACCTGTTACTGAAGGACAGTCTGTAACTATCGCTTATGACGGAACCGGAAGCGTAACTGCATTTGATGGAATGCCCCTGAACCCCTTCCTTGCTGAGGCTGTAGTTAATCTTGTTGGTGCTGAAGCCCCCGTTGCTTCCGATGTTAGCCTTACAGGTGAAACCCGTGTTGGAGAAATACTTACAGGATCATATACATACTCAGATGCAAACGGCGACCTTGAAGAAGGAAGTCAGTATCAGTGGTACTATGCTTCGGATGCTCAAGGAAGCGATATGCTCAAACTTCTTGGCGAAAATGACATCACTTACACAATCACAGAAGATGTTGCAGGTAAGTATGTTGCTTTTGAAGTTGTACCTGTCACTACTACAGGAGGAGAAGACTTCCTCGAGGGAGAACCTGCTATGTCTGACTGGGCATTTATTATCGGAGTAGGAATGGATAATGAATTGGCAAACACAGTAATGATTTATCCGAATCCTGTAACCGATGTGCTTACAATCGACAATTGTTCGGACGTACAGTCTGTCACCCTCTTTGACCTGAGTGGTAAAGTGATAATGTCTGTTGACAATCGTGGCGGGAATTCCATGAATATCAATATGGCTTCATACCAGAAAGGTATGTACATCCTTAAACTCACCGGAGAGAATGGCAATACCAGGATCGAACGTGTAGTGAAATCTAAATAATAGGGTTATAAGAGGGCAGGGATGCCTGCCCTCTTGCCTTATTTAATTGTACTCACCATTCCACTCACTGAAGAAGGATGCTGAGAAGACAAGAATAATGACAAATCATCGAAATGTACCTAAAAACAAAAGGGAAGTGAAAAAACTAATTCCAATAATTATATTCATACTTTTTGCCGCTTCATCATTTTCACAGGAGATAAAAGTCAGAAAAATCAAAAAACTGCCTGTCGAAGAAAAAGCCTACTTTCCCAATTTCGGAAGAAATCATAAAGAAATTTTGTTATCCGGGAAACACCATCAGGGTCTCACTCTGTATAACCGATGCAAAAGAAAAGAAAGGGAAATATCAGATGCAAGAGGTGCAGGAAGGGATTATGTGGTAAAACAGGATGGAAATATCATTTTTTCCGAAAACAGCATTAAAGAAGGTAGAAAACTCACCGAATATAAAAGATATAATCCTGAAACCGGACAGATCACTGCTGTTGAGTCTCCTCCTGCAGAAGACAAGCATATTAAAATAAAAGGTAAAAATCTGTCTCTTGTGCAGGGTCTGCATGAAGCAAAAGAGCTTAACCCGATTGAAAATAAATACTATATATGGGCCTCACTCTCCCCTTCTGAAGACAAAATTCTGTTCACAGCAGCAGGAGACGGAACCTATGTATCAGATCTTGAGGGAAAAATTCTTCATGATATTGGATACCTTAATGCTCCCCAATGGCTAAATGAAGATTGGGTAATTGGAATGGATGACAAAGATGACGGAGAACAGGTGATTTCTTCTGATATCGTAGCGGTTCACCTGGAAACAGGAAAAAGAATTAATCTTACGCAAAAATCGGAGGTTATTGCCCAGTACCCTAAAGTATCACCAGAACAGAACAGGATTGTATATCATAGTCTTGAGGGTGGTGTCTATCTTATGAGGATTAGGATAAAAGAATAGAAAGCGCTTAAAGTCTTACCGAATTAAAGCTAATACCTTGAAAAAGATATTTATAATACTACTGACCTTATTTTTTGGAACCCTTTACAGTTCCAGAGCTCAGACTCCTGACTTCACAGGATTAAAAGTGATGATAAACCCCGGCCACGGAGGACATGACTCAGATGACAGGGGCATGCCAAACGGTTTCTGGGAATCTGAAGGCAACCTGACCAAAGGATTGTGGTTAAGAGATCTTCTGGAAGCGAGAGGTTGTGAAGTGATCATGTCGAGAGTACTTAACCGGACCGAAGATGACCTGCCCCTATCGCAAATAGCCGAAATAGCCAACCAAAATGAGGTGGACTTATTTATTTCCATTCATTCCAATGCCGGAAATCAAAGCACCAATTACTGTATGACCATATTTAATGGAAAAAGCGAAACGCCAACTATTCCTGAGTCAAAAATCTGGGCTAAGATTTTATGGCAACATCTGGTCACAAACAAAGCAACTTTCTGGACAAATACAGATCCTAATTATATCGGAGATCTAACGCTTAATCCCAGCTGGACCTATGGATACGGAGTTCTTTATCCCCTGGCTGTACCGGGTATCATTTCCGAAGGAAGTATGCACGATTACCGACCGGAAATGGATAGGTTATTAAACCTGGAATACCGTAAACAAGAAGCCTGGAACATGTTGTATGCCATGGAAGAGTACTTTCAGCTTCAGGGAAATGAACCCTTCGGGAACATCGCAGGGATCATAAGAGATTCTCTGCTCATCAAGGATCATTACAGAATTGAAGGTTCTCCGGACAAATATCATGTGGTAAATAATGCCGTTGTTGAATTGCTGGAAACCGGAGAAACATATTTTGTAGATACCCTGAATACGGGCTATTATTATTTCGATAGCATTCCACCAGGAGATTATCATCTGAAATTTTCGGCCTATGAGTACTTCAATGATACGGTCGCAATTACCGTCCTGCCTCATGGCTTTACCTATCATAACCACTGGCTGGAGGCTGATAAAACAATGCCTCCGGAGCTTATTCATACTACACCCTCAGAGGGTGGAACGATCGGATGTTACGATCCCATTACCTTTACCTTTGATATGAATATGGATTCTGCCAGTTTTGCAGAAGCTTTTTCAATTGAACCCCCAATAGATGGGAATTTTACCTGGGGTGAAAACTACCTTAAGGTATCTTTCCTGCCGGTTATCCCATATGAAACCCTCACCAATTATACCATATTCATTGACTCAACCGCAATGCATCAGTGGGAAGTATCTTTAGATACTACCTATAGCCTAAATTTCGTTACCGGTGATCGAAACCGTTATTCACTGGAAAACAGTTTCCCCTCTGATGAACAAGCCAATATCAGTCCCTACCTTCAATTCCGACTGATTTTTGATGCACCTCTTAATAATTCTTCCCTGATCAATGCAGTCAAAATAGTAACTTCTGAAGGTGAAACTATCGGAACCCGGGCTGCCATGATAAATACCTTTGAAGGAAAAGGCCATTATTATTTCGAGCCTTCGAAAGACCTTGACTATGATAAAGAATATAATCTCCTCCTGGCTGGCTCAATCAAAGATGAAGATAACATCCCTCTTGTCGACACACTGGAGATAACCTTTACCACAGGCTCACAACCCGGACCCATGGTCGTACTGGATGAAATGGAAAATCCTTCCGGTTGGAGCATTGATTTTCTCCAGAGTCCGGGACTCGATCCGGGTTCATTCCTTTACAAATGGTCTAAAACTTACAGGTCCGGTGCTGCCTCCTTGTTGATGAGATATGCATTCACAGAATCAGGGGCATCGGCAATGCTTAAACCTGTAACACCAATCGCATTGAATCCCGCAGCAGGCAAAACAGGTATGTGGATTTGGGGAGAAATGAGCTATAATGATATTTTCCTGGGATTCGACAATGAAACCCATGTACTGCTTACAAATATCGATTTTGCAGGATGGAAATATTGTACTGTCGATATTCCTGAAGGAGCAACAAAACTGACTTTTATAAGAATCACGAATACAGAAAACGGAGCTTTCGGAGGTGATCTGTATTTTGACAGGATAAGCCAACCCGACATCACTGGAAGAATAGTCTTCCCAGAAAAAAACATTAAGGTTTATCCCAATCCGGTAAGTGGAAATGTATTATGGGTTGAGGGATTGAAGAATGCTGAAAGTCAATACTCTATATTCTCACTAGACGGAAAATTGATTCAACGCAATATCCTTCCCCGTGGAGAGAACAAGATTCTTCTTGAGGACAAGGCTGTAAATCTCTCAATATTTATTTTAAAAGTGAGCCAGGATAACGTGGATCACAATATAATCATTAACAATCAAAATTAAAGCAAACGCTCAATTTATTAAAAACTGATATATGAATAAGGTACTATTGATGTTCGTTTTTCTCTCCACCGCAGCAATGCTTTTTGGTCAGGAGAGAACAGTTACAGGGAAGGTAACCGATGCAGAGGGAGAGCCCCTGATCGGGGCCAGTGTGGTGGCACAAACGCCCGCAGATGCAAGTCCTATCGGGAGCATAACTGATATCCGGGGAAATTTTAGCATTTCTGTTCCTGAATCAGTTAACACTCTTGTTATATCCTATGTTGGTTATGAAACAAAGGAAATTGATATAAGCGGAAAAACCCAGGTGAATATTAGCCTGGAGCAATCAGCCATGCAACTGGATGATGTTGTGGTGACAGCCCTCGGTATCAAAAAAGAAGAAAAAGCCCTGGGATATGCTTTTTCGGATGTGAAAGGAGATGATTTGGTGACAAACAGGGATGTAAATTTTATTAACTCAGTGAGTAATAAAATTGCGGGAGTGAACATTTCTCAGACTGCCGGCGGTGCAGGAACTTCATCAAGGATTATCATCAGGGGCGTTAAATCTTTATCAACAGAAAGTCAGCCTCTTATTGTAATCGACGGCGTACCAATAGACAATTCTTCCGATGGTGCCACATGGCTTGGAGGAGTTGATTATGGGAACAGCCTGATGGGTGTTTCACCCGATGACATTGAAACCATGTCTGTCCTGAAGGGCCCTAATGCTGCAGCTCTGTATGGTTCAAGGGCAGCAGCGGGAGTTATTCTTATCACCACAAAAAAAGGTACCGGAAGAGAAGAGCTGAAAGTAACATTAAATTCCAATTTCATGTTCGACAGAGCTTATATAGTAGCAAAATATCAAAATGAATATGGAGCAGGTTTTGGAGGTGGTATTCAAAAACAGCTCTTAACGGAAGAGCAACAGGAAAAGTTTGGCAGGGACTCTGCTTACTATTATTTTTCCACCGGAAGCTGGGGACCTAAGCTGGATGGAACGGTAGAAGTACTTAACTGGAATGATGAATTTGTAAAATTAACTCCCCAGCCAAACAATGTAAGAGACTACTTTGAAAAGGGCTATACGCTTACAAATACAGTGGCTATTGAGAGCGGAAATGAGAAAACAAACTGGCGTTTTTCTGCTTCATCATTGAATAACAAAGGCTTGAAACCAAATAGCAATTACGACAGGAAAACAATCAATTTTAATATAAACACAAACCTGAATAAGTTTGCCTCTTTTAGTTTTAAAGGAAATTATATAAGAGAAGATGCCTTTAACAGGGTTGGGCAGGGTGATGCAAGAACCGGTGCAAGGACATTTATATGGATGCCAAGAAGCATTAATATCAATACCCTGAGAGAAGACTACATGAGTGAAAACGGTTTTGAACAAAACTGGTATTTTGCCAGCGACTGGCATACCAATCCATTCTGGGAGGCTTTTGAAAATTACAATAATGATAATAAGGATCAGTTTATCGGCTTTGCGAAATTAGACTTCAAATTCACCCCCTGGCTATCAGGGTATATCCGAAGCAGTATGGACACTTATGGTACCAAACGATATCTGAGAATAGCCAATAATGCTTTAAGGGCAAATGGTGAGGGTTTGTTTACCGAACGATGGGTGAATTATCGCTCATTGAATCATGACTTCCTGTTAACGGCTCAAAAAAGTTTCGGAGATGATCTGGATATCAATGTTAATTTTGGAGGAAATTACTTTGATTCCTTTGTTGACTATCAATCATCAACAATAAACGGCTTAGCGGTTCCGAATTTTTTCTCTCTCAATAATGCCAAATACCCGGCAGAAAATAATATTGGATCAACCCGGAGGCAGAAAAGAATCAATTCATTATATGGTTCTGCACAATTTAATTACAAAACCTGGTATTATCTTGAATTAACAGGTAGAAACGATTGGTCATCTACCCTTCCACTTGATAACAATTCCTACTTTTATCCATCACTGAACACCAGTTTTGTTTTCAGTAATGCGTTTAATATGGATAAGCGAATACTATCATTTGGGAAAATACGATTCTCCTACGCTTTTGTAGGGAATGATACAAATCCTTACCAGTTGGAAAATGTATTTATTAATCAGCAGTATGGAGAGGTGCCGGCTGTATATCTGGACAGAAACGGAAAAAATCCAAATTTGAAGCCTGAGAAAACCGGATCATGGGAAATTGGTACAGATCTTCGCTTTTTTCAAAACCGAATCGGTTTGGACCTGACCTATTATGATGAAGTTACCTATGACCAGATTGTAGAAGCAGAGATATCAAAAGCCTCAGGGTTCAAAAGCATAATTACCAATGGTGGTGAAATTGCAAACCGCGGCGTGGAAGCTCAGTTAAATCTTAGCCCGGTAAGGACCTCAAATGTAGATTGGGATATTAACCTTAACTATGCCAAAAACGAAAACGCAGTTTTATCCCTGGCCGGTGGCCTTTCACAATTTACCATTACCAATGAAAGCCAGATAGATATTGTAGCTATTCCGGGTCGTCCATATGGTGAAATCATAGGAACTACTATTACAAGGTATTATAAACGCGATGGTGAAGGTGAAATCATTGATGATCCCAATAACGGCAGACCGCTTGTTGGGGACGATGGTTTGCTTGTAACAGGAAAAAGAGGGGTTATTGGGAACATTACTCCCGATTGGACAGGAGGAATAACTAACAGCCTGAGATACAAAAATCTGAGACTTTCTTTCTCAGTGGGTGTTAAAATGGGAGGAGATATATTCTCTAAAACAAATAAATACGGTCTTGACAACGGTCAGTTTGAAGAAACACTCGAAGGACGCGAGTCCTGGTATGCAGCAACCACTGCAGAGCAAAATAAAGGGCGAAAAGGTATGTACAATGAAGATGGCACTCCAATGCTTGATGAAGATGATAAGCAGATATTCGATCCCAATGGCTCGGAGCCTGTAGGCTATGTTGTTGAAGGGGTGTTGGCAGATGGTAGTGAAAATAACAAAGGGGTTGATCCGCAGGTTTTTTTCCATCTACGGAAATGGGGCGGGATAGCAGAACTGGACGTTTATGACGGGTCCTATGTGAAATTAAGAGATGTTACCCTGAATTACAATTTACCTTCCGGATGGTTCGATAATATCTTTATCAGTCAGGCATCAGTAGCATTAATTGGAAAAAATCTCTGGTTAATATATAGTGGAGTCCCAAACATAGATCCCGAATCTTCATTCACTTCAAACATTAACGGACTTGGACAGGAATATGCAGCAATGCCTACTACCCGTTCGTTTGGATTTAATCTCAGAATCGTATTTTAAACAATAATATAGACTATGAATATGCTAAAAATCACAACAATATGCCTATCTGTGGTAATATTGTCCTCATGCACAAAAGGTTTTGAAGATATCAATACAGATCCAAATAATCCTGTAACCACAGACGTTGAGTATATCTTTAATTATGTCGTTAAAGAAGCCGCAGGTGAATTTGGAATTGTAAATGCCTACAACTATACCTACGTTCAGCGCTGGGTGATGCAAACCGCAGCAGTCTGGGGCAATTCTACTATGCCCCCTTATTCATTATTTGACCAATATCGCATACAAAATATGTGGGAGTACTATTACTCAAATTTACTTGTAAACACCGAGCTGCTTCTTAAGATGACCGATGGTGAGGCAGATGTTAACATGCATCAGGTTGCCCGTATATGGAAAGTATTTATTTTTCACCGGGTGACAGATCTCTGGGGAGATGTACCTTATTCCGAAGCGTGGCAATTGCTCGATGAATATACGGATGAGACTATCAGCCCTGCTTACGATACCCAGGAAAGTATTTACGAGGATATGCTGATTATTCTCAAAGATGCTGCTTCGAAAATAGATAAGAGCAGAGGGTTTTACAATAACGATATGATCTTTGATGGTGATCTGGATCTATGGATCAGGTTTGCAAACTCATTAAGATTAAGATTAGCTGCAAGGAGCGGAGATCAGGAGGTAGTGAACGAAATTATATCGGAAAACAATCTTATTTCTTCCAATGCTGAAGCTGCCTATTTTACCTATATCGAAACCCAGGACTGGTGGAATCCCTATTATGAAATCAACATCGATTCAAAAAATCCCACCACTCCTGAACAAACAGGAACAACCACACCCAAGGTAAGTGAGTTGATGATGCGTCAATTGAAAGATACCGATGATCCGCGCCTGTCTATTTATGCCCAGACTATTGAAACTGACAATGCTACATATCGAGGCACTCCCAATCTTATGGATGCAAACAAAAAAGAAAACCAGGCCATGGGAATTGGGGTGACCAGCACTTCCTACATCGGGAAATATTTCTCCAATGACCCCACCTGGAAAAAACCTCTCCTAAGTTATTCGGAAGTATGCTTTCTGAGAGCAGAAGCTGCACTCAGAAATTGGACAGGAGAGGATGCCCAAACCTGGTATGAAAATGGAGTGCGCAGTGCTCTTTCCTTTTATGGAATTGAGGAAGCTGAAATAACTGAATTTGTTACCAATGGCGATCCTTTTAATAATAGTATTAAACAAATAATTACCCAGAAATGGATTGCACTCTTCCTCGATGGCTGGGAAACATTCGCAGAATATCGCAGAACAGGATATCCCCAGCTGAAAAAATATGATCTCGAACTCGATGGGATTAAAATAATAAGGTATGACTGGGTAGATGTCCCCAGGTCTTATGTTCCCGGAAGGCTCCCTTACCCTGACGATGAAAGCGATTTAAATCATAAAAATTACGAGGAAGCAGTTAATCGAATGGGAGGTGATTCCTATTACCAGCAAGTATGGTGGTCGAAGAAGTTTGGGGATATTGGGTATTAGACCATGGAGGAGAGACTTGAAGAGAGTGAACGGTGGACGGTGATCGGTGGGCAGTAATCGGTGATAAGTGATAGGTAATTGGTAATAAGTGATAGGTGATAGGTGATAGGTAATCGGTAATAAGTGATAGGTAATCGGTGATAAGTGATAGGTAATCGGTAATAAGTGATAGGTAATCGGTAGGCTTTTAACCATGGACCATGGACTGGGAGGCGTAAAAATGAGGAAAGGGTTAACGAGGGATGCTTTGTGAGTGTTAGTTGAAATAAGTAGAATCAACTCAGAATAAGGATTTAGGATCATGATGAGAAAATTCATGTATTTTCTCCATTTATAACAAAAGAAAGGATTTAAAAAAATGTCCACGAACGTAGTGAGAATGGAATAGTTCCGGATGGAATTCCATAGCTGAAGTATATTAAACATATGAATAAATGAAAAATAAAATATTCACCCTTATAATTTCAGGATTACTGGTATTGAATTTAAGCGCACAGCCAGAACCCAAGCGGGAAATGCGGGCAACCTGGGTAGCTTCAGTGGCAAATATTGACTGGCCGAAAAAAGCACACTTGGGTCTTCCTGAAGAGCAAAAAGCGGATCTGATCCGAATGCTGGAGATCTACCAAACCATTCATTTAAATGCAATTTTCCTGCAGGTAAGACCTGAATGTGATGCCCTCTACAATTCAGGTTACGAACCCTGGTCACGTTACCTGAGCGGATCACAGGGAATCCATCCGGGGTATGATCCCCTGCAATTTGCCATCGAAGAAGCTCATAAGAGAGGCATAGAAGTTCATGCCTGGATAAATCCATATCGAGTAAATGCATCCAGAAATGAGGGCAGTAATTATTATGCACCAGGTCATGTTTTTCTCGAACATCCTGAATGGGTGATTGAATATCCTTACCCTGAGGAGGGAAAAAAAATCCTCAATCCCGGGATTCCGGATGTTATGTCCTACATCGGAAAAATTGTAGAAGACATCAGCTCCAGATACAATGTTGATGGAATTCATTTTGACGATTATTTCTACTCCTATGGAGGAACCGATCCTTCTCTCGATGCTGAAGAATACGAAATGTATGGAGAAGGACTCAGCCTGGGCGATTGGAGAAGGCAAAACATCAACAGGATGATTGATACTGTCTATTCTGTTATTCAAAAAGTAAATCCTGACATTCGTTTTGGCGTCAGCCCTTTTGGAATCTATAAAAACGGCGTTCCACAGGGAATTATTGGGTTAGATGCATACAGTCAGATCTATTGTGATCCTCTCGCATGGCTGGATGCAGGAAGTGTAGACTACCTCACCCCACAGCAATACTGGCCTACTGGAGGTGCTCAGGACTTTGAAACGCTCACCAAGTGGTGGTCCAATGAATGTTATCAAAGAGACAGGCATCATTATCCTGGTCAGGGAACCTACAGATTATCGGACAAACCTGATGAAAAAAAAACCTTGGAAATTGATCAGGATCTGCATGAATTGAAAAAATATTTTGATATCAACTCTTCAAAAAAGAGTTCTTCTGAAAACCTGTCCCAACTGGAACAGGAATTATTGAAATCGACTTCCGACCCGGTCGCTGACTGGACACTCGGACAAATCGGCCTGCAGATCGATATTATACGTTCAAACAGAGAACAAAATTCTCTGGGAAGTGTGTTCTTCAGTGCCAAAGATTTTGACAGGGTAATCGGGCTTGCCGATTATATTTCCAGGAACAAATACAGCCATCCGGCACTGATCCCGGAAATGACATGGAAAACCAGTGATATACCCCAGGCTCCTTCGAATCTCAGGACCTTAGAAATAGAAAATCAGTATTATATCATCTGGGATTTTCCAGCGGGGCCAAATGACCGTTTTGCCATCTATACAACAACAGATCTCACCGATCCTTCTGTTGTAACAGAGAACCCTGTCAATCTTAAAGAAATTACATTTCATAACCAGTTTGCGCTGGAAGACCTTGATTTTTCAAATGGCTCAAACATTGTAATAACCACCGTATCGGCAACAGGGAAAGAAAGTACCCCTTCCCCTCTTTTTGAATTGGATATTGATCTGCCTATTGTTCACGCATCCCTTCCGGATGATGGGGATACAATAGCCCTAAAGGACTTCCTGAGCTGGCAATCGGATACAGCAGAAGCGATTTTTAATCTGCAGGTCTCACCAAATACCCTTTTCAGCAACCTTGTATATGACTCTCCCTGGATTGCAGACACCTCTGTCAGTATAGAAAACATGACTCTCGATGGGGAAACGGAGTATTTTTGGAGAGTACAGGCCAAAACCGATATCGAAGGTCCTTATTCAGGAAGCAGAAGCCTATTTACCGGTTTTCCCGAAACACCTATTTTAACTTCTCCTGAAAACCTGGCTCAAAGTATATCTACAAAACCCCTAATTAAATGGTCTGCATCAACCAGCACAGATTCAGTGAAAGTGCTGATATCAGATAACACAGATTTCCACCCAATTCTGATTGAAGAAGGATTTGAAGCTTCAAGCGGCCAGGGAAAGCTGAGGGCAGAACTGGATAAAGATACCTGGTATTATCTCAAACTCCTGGGGCTTAATGAATATGGGCATAGTAAATTAAGTGAATTCATCCTCTTCAAAACGACCGCAGGAGAAATTCCTGATGTGCTGATCATTGCTCCCGATGATGGAGCAACAGTGGCCTCATTTGATTCTCTGGAATGGAAAACCACAGCAACTGCAGGCAATATCACTTACCTGTTAGAATTGGCCCTTGATGAGCAATTCAGTAGTATTTTGTCTGCCCCCGGATGGATTGACCAGGAAAGCATTCGGATCAGTAAATTGAACTTTGAAGGGAATCGCTGGTACTACTGGCGCATTAAAGGAAAAAGTGAATTCGGAGAGGGTGATTACGATGGCCCGAGAAGTTTTTATGCCGGATATCCTACCCGGCCCGGTATCGTATCTCCAGCACTGCTGTCTGAAAACAATGATGTAAGGACCATCATTGAATGGTCTGCAGATGCCGGCACAGACTCGATTCTTATTGAATTTTCCCAGGAAGCAGACTTCGATATTGTTGAATATTCAGAAAAGTTCCATGTCGCAGAAAGTCCTGCTCAGATTAATTATTCATTACAGGAATACACCTGGTATTTTGCGCGTATCCGGGCTGAAAATGAATACGGATATAGCATTTATAGTGCCAATAAATATTTCATGACCGGTGAAAGTAATCGCATCGATAAATTTGATAATAACATTTCTGGTTTATCTTTGTATCCGAATCCATTCGACAATGGTAAGCTTTCCTTAAAATTCAAACTCCATAAAACTACCAATATCGACATCAGCATCTTTGATCTGAGCGGACAAATGATCATCAATATAGCAAATAAAAAGGTATTTGCTCCAGGGGAACACATGGTAAATCTGGATAGATTTACCAAAACTATGGCCCCTGGATCTTATTACTTGAAAATGAAAGCCGGAGAAACTATTGAAACGATAAAAATGATGAAAGTGGATAACTGAGCATTTAATTTGTCTGAAATGTCCATGATAGCAAATTTTCATAGAGAAACATTATGATCTTAATAGCAGACGGAGGATCAACCAAAACAGAATGGCGTCTTGTTGACGTGAATGAATCTACCGCTTTTTGGAGTGCGGGAATCAATCCCTTTTTCCACACTCAACAACAAATGATGGAAGAGCTGTCAAAACTGGACATTCCTGTGAAAAAAGATTCCCTTGAGGAGGTCGTATTTTATGGCGCCGGCCTCACAGAAGGAAAAGCACAGGATGAACTGGAGTTAGCTTTTCATCAAGTATTCAGCAAATCCAAAATATGCCTGTACGATGACCTTACCGCAGCTGCCAGAGCACTTTTCGCAAGGGGCGAAGGCATTGCCTGCATCCTTGGAACCGGTTCCAATTCTGGGTTTTTCAAAAATGGAAATCTGGAAGATAAGATCCCTGCTCTGGGATATATCCTTGGAGATGAAGGCAGTGGAGCGCAGATCGGCATTCGTTTCTTAAATGCACTATTGAAAAGAAAGCTTCCGCTGGATTTATCAGTTCAGTTGATTGAAAAAGAGGGGCTCACAATGAATGAAGTCCTGAATAGGGTCTATCGTGAAAAATTGCCAAACCGGTACCTTGCTTCCCTGACACAAATTGTTAAAAAATATATTGCTGTCGATGATATCAGACATATTGTTCTGGATGCTTTTACAGAATTCATTGAGAAAAACATTCTTAGCTATAAAAACCCTTATGAAACAGATATTGGTTTTGTAGGTTCTGTAGCCTGGCATTTTCAGGATGAACTGAAAGAATGCCTGGAGAATTATCAGTTAAGTTTCACCAAAATTATCAGGCAACCTATAGATGAACTTGTCTTGTATCATAGGAAATCTTTACAATAACTGTTATTAATCAAAAAAATGATAAATCTGACGGAGTCCTCATCCAGGTATGACAATCTTGAAAAGATGAGCATCAAAGACTTGCTGAAAAATATTAACAAGGAAGATAGCACGGTCCATGTAGCTGTAAATCAAATCATACCCTATATTGAACAGGTTGTGGAAACCATTGTTCCCAGGGTCATGAAGGGTGGACGTCTGTTTTACGTGGGTGCAGGGACAAGCGGGCGGCTCGGAATTGTAGATGCTTCCGAAATCCCCCCAACCTATGGGGTGCCTGATGACATTGTTATCGGAATAATTGCCGGGGGGGACAGAGCTATCCGCAAAGCAGTGGAATCTGCCGAAGACGACATTCATGGCGGATGGAGAGATCTACAGCCTTTTAACCCGATTGAAAAAGATTCTGTTATAGGCATAGCAGCTTCCGGAAGAACCCCATATGTAATTGGAGCCGTGCAGGATGCAAAGAAAAACGGACTATTTACTTCCTGCATTACCTGCAACCCGGACACTCCCCTGGCAAAATCCGTTCATGTGCCACTGGAAGCCATAGTAGGACCCGAATTCGTAACGGGCAGCACCCGGATGAAAGCCGGAACCGCGCAGAAACTTGTCCTCAATATGATTACCACCACCCTTATGATTAAGCTGGGTAGAGTGAAGGGTAACAAAATGATCGATATGCAGCTTACCAATCAAAAGCTTGTTGACAGGGGAGCAAAAATGATCATGGATGAACTGGGGTTGGATTACGACGAATCCAAACGTTTGCTTCTTTTGCACGGATCGGTGAGGGCAGTGATTGAAAATTATAAGGAAGCATTGTAGATATTAGTTCTGCAGTTTGGAATTATACAGCCCGCCTGCTATAGTAGGTCCAATGCCTCGTCAGGCAGGTTGTGCACCTGGCCTGACGAGACATAGGGTCAGTGCGTCCATAATATTCCCTTCGGCCCCTGTGTATCCTGTAATTATAAAATTCTGTCGTTCTGTGTTTTGACTAGCCGTTCACCTCCTTTTTGGTTTCTTAGCGATGGTGGCATAGCGGAGCCGAAGAGCAGTTTATAGCTTCTCTCAATCGTCTATGACCAGGCTCACCAGGAACTATCTCCCTGTACCTCAGCTAAGCTTCAGCGCAGACACAGGATGACGATTCACGGACAGATTTTGCAGTCAACAGTAACCCATACATCATACAAGGTTGAAATGCGTTCAACAATAAATGTGGAAATTTGTTGTTTTTATCTGAAAAAATAAAGAAAACAGAGGAGATTCTATGTCCAAAAAGCTTTGTAAACAGGGTCTATCTATAAACAAACCAGATAAAAAGCTTAAATACTTTTGCAAGAAGTGTGATTTGGAAGCAGTAAAAGAAAAACATTGCTGCAAACCGGTAAAGAAAAGCTGAGAGAGAAACTCGAAGCTGGAAGTTGAAAGGAAAAAAAGAAGGGGCCTCTTTTTCTGCACCGGATTATTATGGACTGGTTAGGTACTTCAGTCACTTTAGTGCACTACCGACACGTCAAACTCACAAATTTTAGCTATTTTAGCGCCAAAACAGGAAAACATATATGAAAGCAAGCGAAGAAATAAAAAGCAGGATAGAGGAACTAAACGACCGCTACAAAAAAAAGTCTGCGAAAGAAGTCCTGGATTTTTTTCTTTCAGAATACAGGGGAAAAATCCCCCTTTCCTCAAGTCTGGGTGCAGAAGATCAGGTATTGACCGACATGGTTGTGAAAATTGATCCCGAAACAAGGATCTTCACCCTCGATACCGGTCGGATGTTTCCCGAGACCTATAAAGTACTGGATGAAACCAATAAGAAATACGATATTAAAATTGAGATTTTCTTTCCTGACTATAAACAGGTTGAAGAAATGGTGCAGGATAAAGGCATTAATCTTTTCTACGAAAGCATTGAAAACCGCAAGCTCTGCTGTCACATTAGAAAAATAGAACCCCTGAAGCGCGCTTTTAAAGGACTTGATGTATGGATCTGCGGACTACGCAAAGATCAGTCAATAACCCGATTTTACACCAGGACCATAGAATGGGATGAAGGAAACGGACTCATCAAGATCAATCCACTCATTGACTGGACTCAAAAAGATGTCTGGAATTATATAAAAGAGCATAATGTCCCCTACAACAGCCTCCACGATAAGGGTTTCCCAAGCATTGGCTGTCAACCCTGTACCCGCGCCATCAAACCCGGTGAGGATGTGCGTGCCGGTCGCTGGTGGTGGGAGCAACCGGAGCAGAAGGAATGTGGGTTGCATGCTAAAAAGCATAAAGAGTGAATAACGACTGAAAAAAAAGTACATAGTGCGTATTAAGCGGTAAACTCTAAACAGAAAACAATGCGGCGAATGGTGAACGGTATTTTTACAACATGTTCAACAGATGATTGGATTGAGCAATCGACACCCGGGTTTTGATTATGGTTTTTTCGAAATTTCTATTCCTCTAATAAAATCATTTCGTTTTGAAAAGCTTGTACCTGTTCCATTTGGATCAGGGAAAACCTAAAATTGTTTAAATCCTTTGAAAAATCCATTCCCTCCTACGGGCGATAAGCCAGAAATCAGCCAATTCAAGTGAAAAGAAAAAATTTAGCAGTATTATTGCCTTTGTTATTGATCATAAACCAAATATGGCCGAATTATTGTAATTTTAAAGTCCATTGAGTGATTTCCAAATGAAAAGTTTAACAAATATCACCTCGCTTAGCCTTATTGCCCTGCTTTTGATCTTGAATGGGTCAATGACTTATGCCCTGAAAGATCCGAAGGAAAAAAGATTGTTTTTCAAAAGTTACACACTCGATCAGGGACTATCGCACAATACGGTATTTAGTATTGAACAGGATTATCAGGGATTTATCTGGTTTGGCACACAAGAAGGATTAAACCGTTTTGACGGATATGAATTCAAAAAGTACTTTCATGATTCCGAAGACTCTCTTACCCTCCCGGGAAATACGATCAATTGCGTTTTTCAGGATTCCAAAAACCGACTATGGATTGCTACAAATGAAGGACTCTGCATTTACAACAGAGAGAAAGATAATTTCACAAATTTTGAAACTTTTTCCGGAAAAACATTAAGCAATTCAATTATCACAACCATCATTGAAGACAGTCAAGGAAACTTCTGGATAGGAACTTTCAACGGAGGTGTAAATTATTATAATGAAAAAAAAGATTCTCTTCATACAATTCAAAACAACCACAAATCGAATCGAATATCCAGCAACACAATCCGAACCATTCACAAAGATTACGATGGAAATATTTGGATTGGAACCAGAAACGGTCTTAACCGCTATTGTCCTGAAAAGAACATGATTCAATCCTATCATTTTCATTCTGAAGAAGTTACCGGAGGAAATGACATTAGATATATTTATTCCGATTCTACAAGCCAACTTTTGCTGGCCACCAACGGTGGGGGGCTTATAAGCTTTGATAAAAAAACTGAAGAATTCTCGATCAATTCCGGTAATGGTAAGAAAACGGGCCAACTAGCCAGCAATACCATCAGGACCATAATTCGGGATAAAAGTGGAGTTTTGTGGATTGGAACGTTGAATGGTCTGTTTCTTTATGATGAAGAAAGTAAAGTATTTCACCATTTTGCACACATTCCGAATGACCCGGGAACTTTAAATGCCCATTCTGTTAGAGCCATTTACGAAGACAGAGACGGAAACATTTGGTTGGGGTTATATTATGGGGGAATTAATTTTTATAACCAGGAAAATTCTCAGTTTCAAAACTTCACTGAGAGAGGCCCTCACGAATCGGGTTTGAGTTCAAACATTATCAGTTCTTTTGTTGAAGATCAACAGGGAAATCTTTGGATTGGAACCGAGGGAGGAGGACTAAACTTCTTCAATCGTAAAACCGGTCAATTTACTCATTATCTTCATCAGCCAG
>CAZQOV010000002.1:0-50831 GCA_964595055.1 uncultured Bacteroidaceae bacterium
GCCCAGGTTTTTCTTGGACAATTAGTTTTTGAGAATCAATTTAGCTAAAATAATAGTATTTTAGATTGGTAAAATTAGTTTATTGGATTATAAAGCCCGTTGTCAGAAAAGCTTAAAAATGGCTTAACTGTTCAACGGGCTCTACATTAGGGGGTAAAAAAATCAAACCAGACTTTTTGCCTTTTCAATAATTGACTCTTTTGAAATTTTATACTTTTCCAGTAATTCAGGATAAGACCCTGTTTCGGTAAATTTGTCTTCAATTCCAATAAATTCCATCTGGACAGGTAACTTTTTTGTTAAAACTTCTGCCACAGCGCTACCCAAACCTCCAATAATCGAATGTTCTTCGATTGTGATAATCCGTTTGGTTTTTTTAACAGAATTAATTAATGTATTCTCATCGAGGGGCTTAATTGTCGAAATATTCAGAATTTCAGCCGATATTCCGGCAGCTTCCAGTTCAGCAGCCGCCTCCATAGCCATCGACACGGGAATTCCACACGCGGCAATAGTTATATCCCTACCTTCCTTCACTTTTCGTATTTTACCAAAAATATAGGGTTCATCGTTTTCGAATAATACTGGTGTCGGGTTGCGGCAAATTCTCAGATAAACTGGTTTATCAAGAGACATGGCTTGTCTAAGCGCTTGTTGCATTTCTATTACATCTGCGGGAACAATTACATTTAGATGAGGCATAGTTCGCATTATTGCGACATCTTCAATGGATTGGTGACTTGCACCGTCATAAGAATCTGATAGTCCTGCGTAACTACCAACTAAAATAACAGGCAGCTTATTATAGCAAATTACATTCCGTATTTGTTCGGTAGCTTTCAATGTAAGAAAAACAGCAAAAGTATTCACTACCGGCTTGAGGCCGCAGAGGGCTAAACCTCCTGCCAAGTCAACCATATTTGCTTCCGAGACGCCCACGTTAAAAAATCTTTCAGGGTATTTCTCACCGAAAAAAGAGGTTCGAGTACTTGAAGAGACATCAGCATCCAAAACAGTAAGCCTTGTGTTTTTTTCAGCTATCCGGAGTAATTCTTGTCCATAAATATCCCGCATCGCTATGTCAGTTGATTTCATTTGAATATGTATTTAATGTGTTTTCCAATTCTGTTTTACCCGCTTTATAGGATTCATCATCTATGGGACTTCCATGCCATTTGAAATTATCTTCCATAAATGAAACTCCTTTACCCTTGTGCGTTTTATAGATAATAACACAAGGCTCTCTTTCATTTTCCTGTGCCCATTTTAATGACTCCAGAATTTCATCCACTTTATGTCCGTCATAGACTTTTGGGGCAACATTTAGATTAAATGCCCTGAATTTTTCCGACAAAGGATCGAGTGGCATAATTGTATCACTTGGACCGTCGAGTTGGACTTTATTGTAGTCGACCATAATAATCAAACGGGCAGGCTTAAATTTTGCTGCCGACATAACTCCTTCCCAGCTTTCTCCTTCATTGAGGCATCCGTCACCTACAATTACAAAAGTCCGGTACAGTTTTTTCAGTACTCGTGCAGCCAAAGCCATACCAACACCTACGGAGATACCATGCCCCAGAGGTCCGGTGGAAAGCTCAACGCCGGGTGTTTTTACCATGCAAGGATGTCCCTGAAACCGACTGTCAATCGACCTGAACATTTCTGTAAGCTCTTCAAGAGGAAAGAAACCTTTGTGGGCTAGCAGGTTATATAGCATCGGAGCAGCGTGACCTTTGCTGAGTACCAACCTGTCCCTGTCTTCCCATTTGGGATTTTCAGAGTTTATACTCAATATATGAAAATACATCGTCGTCAGTAATTCAGCACAAGATGCCGATCCTCCCCAGTGTCCGTTTCCTCTTTTATGAATCATATCAAATACCTCAATCCGGCTTTGTTGGGCAAAATATTTAATTTTAGCAATTTTCCTGCTAATGTCAGTTTCCCCTTCAATATCATCCGGAACCAGGTAATATTTTTGTTTATAATTCATTCTGTTACTCATTTTATTTAATTATTTAAAGATTTCGTTGATAAAATAGTAGTTGTAAAATTAGTTATCATTCAGGTTCAAAATTTTAAAAAAATTAGCGACTATTTTAAATATTTAAATAGGAATAACTTCATTCTGATAAGAATGTATAACTTTTACCCCCACAAGAGTTTTTGAATAATTTAAAATAATGTTGATGTTTCTATTTCCGGGGATAATATCGTAAATCCTTACCATTAAAAAATCAGGTGTACAGTGAATAATTTTAAAGCATTCCTTAATAAAAAACGATGGAATAATTTCCCTTTTCAGACCTGGAAATGCACCTTTTGAATATTTTTTTACCGAGTTTAATGTCTTTTTTCCATGATAAACTTCTTTGAGTTGATTAGTTTAATATTTACTATCTACAACTTGATTTCGAATAGATTGCCAAAATAACTATAAGCGAAAGTTGGTTTGGCATGACCAAACGGATTTATATCACATCCGCCGTAGCACTTGCAGCACCGATGGTCAGAGGAGTTTGAAGGTTCGTTCCTGCCTTTCCCGGCCTGATGGTTTCCGGCTAATTGTATTTCACCTATTACCAGCATGATCTTTTTCAACGGTTTGCATTTTTAATTCATTAAAATCTTCTAATTTTCTGATAAGTCAAAGCTTTTTTTAGGCGAACCTCTTATATAAATTTCACTTTTTCGCTTCCATTCCAAACCATGCTTTTTATCCCCCTAAAAAATAGAAGGTTATGCTGTAAAAAATCTTTATTTGATTCTGGAATTTCCATAATTTTAACGGGTATTCCCTGTAGACGCTTAAACACCTATACAAAAATAATTTTTAGTTCACCATACCCTTAACACTTACCATCATGAGAACCCTAAGCTTTATCTTTTTATTCAGCTTTTTCTTCCTTCTGTTCTCCTGTGAGAAGGATGATAATGACAACAATGTCAATCAGGATAATAATGACACTGTTCTGGCAAATAATTCTGCTATTCTTGCCGGCGATCCTGTTGGAGATCATTCAGAAGACAAAAATTTGCTCTGGAAAACCGGTGAGATCATTATGGATAATTCCCCAGGTCTTTTTGAGGTCGATGAACTGTTTATTGGCCGTACCAGCTCCTCTTCCAGTTACATCTACTGGATAATCCCAATAAAAAATACCAGCAGCAATCATTATGCCTTTGTTGAAGCAACAGGCATTAAAATTCTCGATAGCCAGAACAAGGTCATATACGAAGACAATTTTTTCAATTATACCTTTGTGGAAGGAAGCTGTGGTAATCCTGAAAATTCCACTTCTCTTACCAATACTTTTCTGAAAGCCGGTGAAACCGGCTATTTTCTGGGAATTGACCAGGTCGATTTCTCCCGGGTCGCTAAAATCAGACTATCATCCATAGACTACAGTGAAACTCCCTACTTCCCTTCGGAGATAAAAGCGATTCCTTTATCCTATAGCGTTTCCGGTCAAAATGTCGAAGTAATGGTGGAGAATCAGGGGAACCAGACGCTTTATATTTCTACCTCCCCTTATATATTGATGGATCAAAACAACGCCCCTCTCACCTGGACCTATCTTGATCCGGATGCCAGCAGTTCTGTTGAGGAAGAGGTTATTGCAGCGAAAGGAATGGGAGAAATGGTTGATGAAAGCTGGTACAAGGGATCAGGCAGTAAAATCAGGGTTATCCTGGATGTAGATCTGGAATCTTCTGCCAAATCGATAAGCTTGAAAAGTTCAGAAACAAACATCCATAAACATTACCGAAACCTTAGGAAAGAAAGAGACCGAAGACTAAGGCAGATTGAAAATTAAATGAAATTGTTGGGGTTCCCCATACCTCTGGCCGGGAAGTTGAGATAAGATTTACAGAGGAGAGGCAAAAAAGCTTGTTTCCAATCAATTCAAGCGTAAAATTTGCAGCAAAATGAGAAAAACTTTTCTGCTTACCTTCCCCTCATCCTTCTCAAATCGTACCGGAAACTCAACAAATAATACCGCCCGATTACATTCTGTTGACGGTCTTCAATATAACTCTCGGTGAGGGTACGGGAAATGGCTTCATTTTCATCCAGGAGGTCCCTGACAGTGAGGGTGACTTCTCCCCGCTGGTTTTTGAAAAGTTTTTTCCCAATGCTCATGTCCAGCAAGGCAAAGTGCTGATTATACCCTTCCGATAACCCCCGGTAATAGGAATGGGTGAGACGGCTGTCAAAAACAATCCCATAGGGTAATATCCAGCGCAATTTAAAGCGGGAGAGCTGGAAGAGATAATTTTCACTCAATGCTTCATTAAAACTGCTAAGGGGGACACTGTAACTTGTATTGGAGGATAAGGTGAAATCCACTCTTTCACTGATATTACTAACCAGGGCAAGTCCCAGAGCCAGGGTGCGGTCGATGGAGTAACCGGTTTCTGAATTGATTTTTCCGGGATTTCCGGACATGTTTACGGAACTGTTAAGATTAAGATTACACCGGATAAACTCTATGGGGATCCCGTAATTCATAAAGAGGCTTCCGCTGTAATAACCCTCAAAGTTCTCGGGTATGAATAGCTGGGTTCCTTTTTTTATTTCCACGCCATGAATTATTGTATCCGATAACGGAATGTAAAGTGCGTTGGAAATATGATCCCGGTCGGCTTTGATCCTGGCCCCGACATAAAAAAGACTGGATTTTTCAATATTTGCGCGGGAATACCTGAAAATGAGATTATGCGATAGTTCCTGATTCAAAGCGGAATTTCCCATACTGATCTGCAGACTGTTGGTATTATCGATCACCTCCTGCAACTGTTTTACAGAGGGTACATCCGTTGTTGTCCGAAAGATAAGCCTCAGGTTTTGTCCCTTTTCCCCTTTATAATTGAATAGGGCATTGGGAAGAATGCTGTTGAACGCGTAATGCTTGTTTGAAGGGTTGGGAAATTTCTGATCGTTTCTTAAGATCGTGTTTTCGTAATTGAACCCTGCCATGAACATTGTTTTATCTTTCCTGAAACGATAAGCCATTCCTGCATGATTTTTATCAAATTGGTTATCGAAAATTCCTGAAACAATGGAGTCAATAGAGCTGTATTCAGAAGATTCGGGATCATAATCCCAGGTTCTCCGGTTTGATTCATTCCAGTTTCTGGAATAGCGGTACGAGAACTGGATCAGGCTATTTTCTGAGACCGGCCCCGTGTAAGCTAATCTCCCGGCCACCGAATTTGAAGGCAAACCGTTCTCGGAATATTGATCAAGGCTGTCGATATCAATAAAATCGTCCCGGTAAAATTCATTCCTTGCGAGAAGGTAATTTCTCCCCTCACGATTCGCAAAATTGCTGTTGAAATGAAGGGAGACAGATCTGCCGGTTTTTTCAAACCGATGCATGAACAGCAGATCACTTGCAGCATTTATAGCTGATGCCCTGGAAAGATAATCGCTGCTTGTTTTGCTGATCAGTTGGCTTTTATCCAAAGTTTCACCCAGTAGCATAGAGTTGTATGTATTGTTCTGGATACTGATATTGGGGCGAAACATGATCCGGTTCCTTTCGCTGGGTTGATAATCTATTCTTGCAAATATCCTGTGATTGGCATTCCTGCTATCCACTTCATCAAGTTCAGTATATTCCTGTTCATTCCTTGATCCCAACAGGTATTGCCTGTATACATCCTTCCGGTTATAAGTGTTCATATGATTGAAAAAATAATTAACCGAGGCATCCACTTTTTCTCCCCAGCTATCTGTATAATTCAATCCAAAGCTGTTGAGGGTTGAAACCCCATCCTTTTTCCCTGTCATAAAATCCCGGGCCATTTGGCCACCACCCGGGGTTAATCCTCCTGCCCTCATTCCTCTCATGCCGCCTCCACCCATTCCCCGCCTCATGTTCATGGAGCCTAGCAAATCCTGGGATGAAAAATCCTGACGGTTTACATTATTCGACTGTCCGATCAGAGTTATTCTCCTATCCCCGTTAAAACTGTTTAAATTCCCGGAAATTCCGTATTTTTCCTCCGGTCCGGCTCCTGCATAAAACGTTCCGAATTGTCCGTTTCGCATATTTCTTCGGGTAACTACGTTCATGGTGCGGGTTCTGTTTCCGTCATCAAAACCGGTGAACTGGGATTGTTCCGATTGTTCCTCATAAATCTGGATCTTTTCAATAATTTCGGCGGGAAGATTCCTCAATGCCAGGCTGGGATCAGTATTAAAGAATGGCCGTCCGTCTACCAGCAGTTTTTCCACCCTCTCTCCCTGAGCTTTTACTGAACCTCCAGAAACCTCCACGCCGGGCATTTTAGCAACCAGATCTTCTCCGCTTGCATCCGAAGTGGTTTTATAAGCATCTGAGTTGTATTCAATGGTATCCTCCTTAATAACAGCCAGGGGTGTAGATTTTGTTATGCTTACTTCTTCCAGATCCTGTGACAATTGTTGAAGCTTTATTTCGCCGATAAGGTTAAACCCCGGCATCAGGTTCAGGTCCTTCCTGTATTCATGATACCCCATGAAGCTAATGCGGATACGATTTCTTTCTCCCCTTAGATTTCGTATCAAAAATTCTCCCTTATCGTTGGTAATTCCGGCAATTTGTTTACCGGTATTCATATCCTCTACAATAACATGAGCTCCGGTAAGTGGAGTACTGTTATCCGAGTCGATTACTTTCCCTGCAACTATGGAATTTTGTGCGGATGCAAAGGAGAAGCAAAATAACATCAGCAAAGCTAAAAGCGGATAAACGGGTAGTGTTTTCATTTTTATATGGTATGAGGAATGGTTCTGCCTTATTTAGACACCAGATGTAAAGAAATCATTCGCTTATTCACAGAAAGTTTACCCGAAATGAGAATTAATCCCTGCCCAGAAGCTAATGCTTCCAAACCCACACCATGATCTTCATCCTGAAGACCCCGTGAGAAACGAGGCTGGAGAGGAAGGACCTAACCCGGGGATTTAAAAGGACTCTGTAATTGCAACTTACAGCAGGCGATTCCAATAAGAACATCAAATCAATTGACCAGGAATGTAACCGGGAACAGAGTGAGCGATAGAAAGCAAAAGTGGCTTCGATGAGGTCTGTCATCTAATTCGGGAGAAATTCCTGAGCTCCGGGAGGGTGGACTATTGAATCAAAGTTCCATTTTGAAAGTAACATGATCTCTTAATGGTCTTTTTAAACACCCTTTTTTACTTAATGTTTCCTTATTTAATCCACCCTTAATACCTCAACAAAATAGGCGCCGCGCGAAGTTCCGTCTTTATCAACCAGCCAGGTTTGAATATTTGCATCACCGGCCTGGAGCTCACACTCAAACTGAACTCCTGAAGCTCCGGAGGGAACTTTCATCTTCTCATCAAACTGATCCCCAATGAGTAACCTTGCTTCTTTTGCTGTAAGCGGAAAATTTGCTACTTCAGGTCGCTCGCGGAGTACAAAGATATATTTGCCAGGTTCTGTAATCCTGACACGCCATGGACCGTTTTTTTCAGGTCGGTTCAAAATATGCGGCTGATTCCACGGGGGCGATTTGTCGATCATCCAGTCATGTGCATTTAAAACAACCGGGTTTTGATGTTTTGAACCTATATATAATGGAGTTGTTTCATCAAAACTTTGACTTACATCTTCCCACCAGCGATCATATTCAAGTCTTAATTTATCCGCCACTTCAGGATAGGAATTAATTAGGTTAATTTCCTGGCCGGGGTCCTTGTTGATATCGTATAATTCTTTGTTATCCACCAATCTCCAGTGATCCGTCATAACGGATGTCTGTTTCCATTTGATCGGATCCAATACCCGCTGATTATGTACAAAAAGGGTCCGGTCCGGCCACTTGTCCCTATTTCCGGTTAGCAGGGGAACAAGAGAAGATCCGTCAAAATCAATAGTTTCAGGAGGGGCGATGTCGCATAATTCCAGTAAGGTAGGCATGATATCAATATGCGCCGTAAGCTGATTCACATCACGACCTCCTGTAATTCCGGCAGGTGGATAATAGGCAAAACAAAAAACACGGTGTCCCCCTTCATAATGCGACGCCTTGTTTCCCTTCATACCGGCATTAAAACGCTTTGACCATTCTTCCTGCTGTTCATCCGGATAAATGTTTGGCCCCATACAGGTTCCGTTGTCACTCATAAAGAGAATTATGGTATTGTCAAGAAGTCCCCAATGTTCAAGACGTTCCATCATCACTCCCAGATTATCGTCAATCGTAGATATCATGCCCCAGTATATTCTGAGGCGATCGTTTGTATCGGTATCTTTATAGATCTGTTTGTATCGTTCCGGTACATGTGGACGGGTCTGATGTGCGGCATTGACAGGAAGGTACAGGAAAAAGGGCTGATCCCCGCTCTCTCTGATAAAGCGGAGAGCTTCTCCAAACCATACATCGGTACAATATCCCTGAAACCTTCTCCACTTTCCGTTGTCATTATAGTGGTCCTCGAAATAATCGTTGCCCCAGTAGTCGGGGGTTTGTCCTACACCTCCTGCATAGTGAACTATTGCATCATCAAAGCCCCTGAACCTTGCACCATAGGGGTAATTGTCGCCAAGATGCCATTTCCCGAAGATCCCGGTCCGGTACCCGGCATTTCGGAATACTTCCGCAATGGTAACCTCATCCTCTCTTAACAGATTCCTGCCAATAATGGTATGCCAAACCCCGGCACGTACAGAATACCTGCCGGTCATCAAAGCTGCACGGGTGGGGGCACAGGTCGGATCAACATGGAAATTGGTTAACCTGACACTCTTTTCCCGCAGCTGATCTATATTTGGAGTTTTTAAAAAGGGATGACCCTGAGCACTAAGATCTCCATAGCCCTGATCATCAGTGACAATCATTATAACATTTGGACCTTCTTTCGATTCCGGATGAACCGGGCTTGAGAATGCAGCCGGTACAGTTGCAATAAGTATAGCTGGCAACGTAAAAATCGTCTTCATGAGGGCTTTTTTTATTGTTTTGAGTGTAAAAAGAATGCCTGTAATATATTGATTTCTCAGGATATTTTAATAACTCATTTTGCGATTGTAAATCTATATATTTTGCAAGTTATTATCTAAATAAAGTGATAAGAAACCGCTTTTTTTTTACTGGCTGCATTTCAGCAAACTAATATGCATGCTGATGAAAGCTTTAATCCTGGATTAGTTTTTTAAGGGCTCAAAATATGATGGTTGCATAGTTTTAACTGTAGCACTTTTTTCCCTAAATTTATCCCTAAAAACAAGGGTCATGAAAAAAATCTTATGCCTCACCCTCATGCTATTTCTGGGCCTTTTGCTTTTCGCCCAGAATTACGATAAGCAGATTTTTCCCACCGGCAAGGGAGATCTGACCATTGTTCCCATCGGACATCCCAGCATTATGTTCGTATGGAACAACCTCACCATCCATGTGGATCCTGTTTTGCGTGAAGCCGATTACCTGCGATTTCCCGATGCAGACGTGATTCTGCTCACCCATCATCATGGCGATCATACCGATAAGGAAGCTGTTAGTATGCTCTATACCGACACTACCAGGGTGATCCTTACCGAACAAAGCCTGGAAAAACTTGCTGAGCTGGATCTCGATCATACCGAGGTGCTCCATTACTGGGATTCTACCAGCTTCAAAGGACTTGGAGTGGAGGCCGTTCCGGCATACAATATTCAGCATAAACGTTCGAATGGCGAACCTTACCATCTGCGAGGTGTGGGTAACGGTTATGTGCTGACCTTCGAAGATTTTAAAGTCCTTATTGGTGGCGACACAGAAGACATACCCGAGTATGAAAAGCTCCGTGACTACCACATCGATGCTGCCTTTCTCCCCATGAATGTTCCCTATACCATGACACCCCGCATGGTGGCCCACGCCGCCAGCATGATCCGGCCAAAAATTCTCTATCCTTACCACTACGGCAATACCAATACCGATGAGCTGTTTGAGCTGATGGAGGATGATCCATGGGTGGAGATAAGGATTTTGAATTTTTAAGAATCAAGTTTTAACGAATAATTTAATAGTTGTGCAGTTATGCAGTTTTTCATCAGTTATGGATGTAATAGATGATAGTGTTTGAAGCTGGAATAAGGATTATATTAAGTTTTGCATTTTTTTTATTAAACAAGGTAAAAAATGATAATACCTGGAAGAGGGTGATAATCTTATTAATGAATAAATCAAAAACAAACCACCCCCTATTCAAAGCAAACTGCACAACTGCCTAACTGCAAAACCAGAACTCCTCCTCCCCATGGTAGGGATTCCCCCACCAAAAAAGTAGTAAGCTCCTCCATGGGGATTCGGAACCATCCTTATATTCATTTTTGTTATTAGGGATATATTTGTTATCTGAATAACAAAGATGTTTTTTTTACGGGATGAATCAAAAATTAAGAGGGAGTAAAAAAACTATTCTTGTAATTGCCGATTGTTATTACGGGAGGATGTATGCTGGCAGATTTGCGGTTAAGAACCTCGTCGACAGGGATTCTACCTTAATACTATTACAGACCTATCAGCCTCCACAACAAAGAAAAGAAAAGGGTAACGGGATTTCCCCCTTACTGAAAAGAATTGCAGAGCGTGAATTAAGAGAATTCAAAGCCCGCTTATTGTGCGAGTTTGATCTGCCTTCAAGCAAAGTGCAAACCCTGGTGCGTGAAGGGGAATTGAATAAGATTATTGATCAGGATTTTGCTGTTATCCCAAATCTTTGTATCGTTATCGGTTCTATGAACGAAGGGAATTCAGCAAAAATTCCCTGTTGGAATGTAATTGCTTCCCTTATGATGGCCAGTGTACGGCCGGTTTTTCTTATTACGGATTGTATTACAGTGATTGAAAATTCAAGAATATTAGCCATAACCGGGAAACAAAATCCAAAAACTCTGAATTATCTGGGTTTTATTAAGGAGCTAAAAAATAAATTCGGTTACCAGTTGGAGGTAATTGCTCCCGAAGACGGACAGAAAATCGCCCTGGAGGCAGAATCTGCTGCACATTTTAAGGAATACAGCGAGTTGGAAGGGAATTATTCAAATTTCATTGAACAAATGTTTTATGAGCGGGTAATTTCTGTGAGCTCCTTAAGAGGTTGGACAAAAGACAAATAATAGTTAAACAATTAATATATAATAAGATCCGATATGGAAATGCAAAGTAAAATAAAAGAATTAACCGAAAAAATCCATCGCGAAGGTTTGGAAAAAGCCAATGAAGAGGCGGAAAAGATCCTTCGGGAAGCTCGGGCGGAAGCTGAAAAGACCCTCAGTGACGCGAAAAAGGAGGCGGAAAAGATTCGGGAAGATGCAAAAAAAGAAGCCGAGGACTTTTCCGAGAGGATGAAGTCTGAAGTTCGCATGTCTCAGCAACAGGCTCTTGCCGCGTTTAAGAAAGAGATCACCGAATTGATCCAGGCCGAGGTTATTTCTGAACCGGTTGAATCCGGTATGGAAGATACAAAGTTTGTTCAGAAATTGATGGAAACCGTGGTGAAAAACTGGAAACCCGATTCTGATCGCGCAGACCTTCAGGTACTTGTGCCAAAAGAACAACTGGAAAGCACAGAAAAATATTTGCAGGAAAAAGCTGGTGAACTGATGAATAAAGGATTGGTGGTTAAGGAATATCCCGGAATAAGTAAGGGCTTTGAAATTCAGCCGAAGGATGGTCATTATAAGATCAGTATGACCGACGAGGCTTTTGAATATTTTATCAGGGAGCATTTTAAACCCAAAACCGTAGAATTTTTATTTGGAGGAGACAAATAATGAGTCATCACAAATATCATTATCTGATATCAGGCTTACCCGATCTTTCTTTCGACGACCAGAAGAAGATTTTTGAGATCGCTGATTTTAAGGAGATGCTTGAAGATTCTTTGTATGAAGAAGATTTTGATCAGGTTAAGCTTGTGTTTTTAAAAGATGATAATGAAAATCTTGTTAATTTTCTGGCAACGGGAGAACTAAAAGCCGGACTCTCCGGGAATTTTACTGCCGCCGATTTTAAAGAAATGCGGGAAGATACTTCGTTTCCGGGAGCTGAGGAAGAACGCTACCCCTCATATATGACAGAGCTTATCATGAAATACGAAGGAGAGGAAAGCTTTTCCCCTGTTGATTACCGGCATTTGCTTGCCGATAAATATTATGACCATATCATGGAAAAGGGTAGCGATTTTCTCAAGGAATTCACCCTTTTGAATTATAACATAGAAAATCTGAGGGCTTTTATTGAATCCGGCAAGTATAAAATGGATCAGGAGCGTTTCATTACAGGAAATAACAGTATGGCCTTGCATCTGCAACAATCGGTTTCAAGAACGCTTACCAGGGACCCTGAATTTGATCTTTTTGATGAGGTGGTGAGTCTTTCCGAGATTACTTCAATAGCTGAAAAAGAACTTAAGTTTGACCAGCTGAAATGGAACCTGATTGATGAAATGATCTTTTTCGAGTATTTCAACATAAACTGGATCCTGGGCTACTTACACAAATTATTCATTCTGAGACGCTGGGCCAATCTGGATGCCCACAGCGGTGAGGAGAAACTCAGAAAAATCATTACCGGTCTGGAAGAATATGCTGCCGGTAACCTGGAAAGCTAAGCCAGAAAAAAGTGAACCTTATATATTCAAAATAATAGAACTGGAAAAAAATATAAAAAATGACAATAGGAAAAGTTAAAGGTATCATCGCAAACCTCGTGATTGTGGAAGTGGATGGAGCGGTTTCACAAAACGAGATCTGTATGATCAAACATAGCGAAGCAGACCTGATGGCCGAGGTGATAAAAATTGAGGGAAACCTGGCCTATGTACAGGTATTTGAAAGCACAAGGGGGCTGAAGCCTCTGACCGATGTGGAATTTACCGGAAGAATGCTGGAGGTTACACTCGGTCCTGGTATTCTAAGTCGAAATTATGACGGACTTCAGAATAACCTTGACACCATGACGGGGATTTTTCTTAAACGAGGGGAATATACCGCTCCCCTGAATGAGAATAAAGAATGGGAATATACCTCCTTGGCAGAAAAAGGGGATACAGTTGAAGCCGGAGATTGGCTGGGACAGGTCAAGGAAAACCTTATACTGCATAAGATTATGGTTCCCTTCACGCTGGAAGGAAGCTGGAAAGTAGCTTCTGTTGCTGGTGACGGAAATTATAAAATCAAGGACACCATTGCCGTTCTGGAGAATTCGAAAGGTGAGAAAAAAGAAGTTAACATGGTCCAAAAATGGCCGGTAAAAAAACCCTTGAAATCATTTGTCAATAAACCAAGACCTTTCAAAATCCTTGAAACGGGTATTCGGGCGATTGATACCCTAAACCCCATTACTGAAGGAGGAACCGGTTTTATTCCCGGACCCTTTGGATGTGGAAAAACCGTACTTCAGCATGCCATTTCCCGTCAGGCAGAAGCTGATATTGTTATTGTGGCAGCCTGTGGTGAGCGAGCCAATGAGGTTGTGGAGATATTCAAAGAGTTCCCCGAGCTTGAAGATGCGAGAACGGGAGCAAAACTTATTGAACGTACAACCATTATCGCGAATACCTCCAACATGCCGGTAGCTGCACGTGAGGCTTCCGTTTATACGGCAATGACACTGGCAGAGTATTACCGGAATATGGGATTGAAGGTGCTTATGCTTGCCGATTCTACGTCAAGGTGGGCACAGGCACTCAGGGAGATGTCAAACCGTATGGAAGAGCTTCCTGGGCCTGATGCATTCCCTATGGATCTCCCCGCCATCATTTCCAATTTCTATTCCCGCGCAGGTTTTGTTGAGCTTAAGAATGGCACAACCGGTTCCATCACCTTTATCGGAACCGTTTCTCCTGCAGGTGGTAACCTGAAAGAACCGGTAACCGAAGCCACGAAAAAAGCGGCAAGATGTTTTTATGCGCTTTCGCAGCAACGTGCAGACAGTAAGCGTTACCCTGCCATCGATCCGATAGACAGTTATTCAAAGTATATGGAATATGACGAGGTACGGGAAACCATGAAGGAAAGTATCTCTGAGAACTGGCTCGATATTGTCGATTTTACCCGCGATATTCTGATCAAGGGTAAAGAGGCTCAGGAACAGATCAACATACTTGGTGACGACGGGGTTCCGGTGGAACACCACATTCTTTTCTGGAAATCAGAGCTTATCGATTTTGTGATCCTTCAGCAGGATGCATTCGATGAAATAGACCGGATGTCACCCATGGAAAGGCAGAAATATATGCTGGAAAAAGTTATTACCATTGTAAACACCGATTTCAGTTTTGAGAAATTTGAAGAAGTGGCTTTATACTTCCGTAAGCTCATCAATGTGTTGAAACAAATGAACTATTCGGAATTCGAGACGGATCAGTTTAAAGAATATGAGTCAGAGCTCGAATCCATGATCGGTGAAAGAAAAACTGAAAAGGAATCCGAGCTGGCAGAATAAAACAGAATCGGGTATCATCATAAAAAAACTTAAAGAGATGAAAAAAAAGGCATTTCAAAAAATATACACAAAAGTCAGTAAAGTAACAAAAGCTACCTGTTCTTTGCAGGCCGATAATGTCGGTTTCGAGGAACTTGCCCTGGTAAATGGAAAACTTGCCCAGGTGGTAAAGATAATCGGAGATGAGATCACCTTGCAGGTATTTGCCGGAACTGAAGGGATTCCGACCAATGCAGAGATAATGTTCCTTGGCCGTTCCCCATCCTTGAAGATAGGTCCCGACATGGAAGGACGATTCCTGAATGCATATGGTGACCCCATTGATGGCGGCCCCGAGTTAACGGGTAAAGATATGGAAATTGGCGGTCCTTCTGTGAATCCGGTAAGGCGTGAACAGCCTTCTCAGCTTATTGCTACCGGTATTGCAGGTATCGACCTGAATAATACACTGGTTACCGGTCAGAAGATCCCGTTTTTTGCCGATCCTGATCAGCCTTTTAACCAGATCATGGCACTTCTGGCTCTGAGGGCTGAAGCTGATAAAATCATTCTTGGGGGTATGGGACTTTCCAATGATGATTACCTGTTTTTCAAAAACACCTTTGAAAATGCAGGAACCCTGGAAAGAATCATTGCGTTTGTGAATACAACCGAAGATCCTCCTGTTGAACGCCTTATGGTTCCTGATATGGCTCTGACAGCGGCTGAGTATTTTGCCTCTGAGCATAATCAAAAAGTGTTGGTATTGCTTACCGATATGACACTCTATGCAGATGCACTGTCCATTGTGTCGAACCGTATGGATCAAATCCCTTCAAAAGATAGCATGCCTGGTTCACTATACAGTGATCTTGCCAAAATTTATGAAAAGGCTGTACAATTCCCTGATGGAGGTTCTATTACCATTGTTGCCGTTACTACTTTATCAGGAGGCGATATAACCCATGCCATTCCTGATAATACGGGATATATTACTGAGGGACAGCTTTTCCTCCGTCGTGATACCGATGTGGGTAAGGTAGTGGTTGACCCCTTCCGCTCACTTTCCAGGCTGAAGCAGCTTGTGATTGGAAAGCAAACCCGTGAGGATCATCCACAGGTGATGAATACCGCCATCCGTTTATACGCCGATGCAGCTAATGCAAGGACCAAACAGGAGAATGGTTTCGACCTGACCGGTTATGATGAAAGAGCACTGAAGTTTGCCGAGGAATATACCCGCGACCTGCTTGCTGTGGATGTTAATCTCTCTGTGAATGAGATGCTTGATAAGGGTTGGATGCTATTGGCTTCACACTTCTCGCATAACGAGGTGGGGATTAAGGAAGATCTTGTGAAGAAATACTGGCCCAACAGTGAAGAGAGAAGTAAAGTGGAAGAAAACGTGCAAAATAAATAGTCAGATTTTATGGAACTTAAGTTTCAATATAATAAGACATCGCTTCAGGCGCTGAATAAACAGCTCCAGATCAGAATGAGAGCATTGCCAACCCTTAAGAATAAGGAATCGGCCCTAAGGATGGAAGTAAAAATGGCAAAGAAACGAACCCTTGCACTTACTGAAGAGTTGGAGAAACTTATTCGACTTCAGGAGGAGGATATGAGAATGTGGAATGAATTTGATTCTACGCTTATGAAAGTTGAGGAGGTAAAAGTTGCCTACAAAAAAATTGCCGGGGTTAAAACTCCGGAAATGGAAGATGTGATTTTCCGTGTAGAAGACTTTGATGTTTTTCTGAATCCCAAATGGTTTCCTCAGGGAATCGATATTATGAAAGAATTGATGCGCCTTGTGATTGAAAAAGAATTATCGGTCAGAAAGATGGAAATGCTTGAATATGCGCGTAAAAAAACCACCCAGAAGGTGAATCTTTATGAAAAGGTCCAAATTCCGGCCTACGAGGGTGCCATTATGAAAATCAAACGTTTCCTGGAAGATGAGGAAAATCTCACAAAGGCGGCTCAGAAGATAGTAAAAACCAGACAACAAAAAACAGCGGAGAAAGCATTATGATCGCAGCAATGAAAAAATATGCATTCCTTGTGTTTCACCGGGATTATCAGGATTTTCTGCAGAAGCTCGGTAAGCTGGGGGTTTTGCATGTGATTGAAAATACCGAAAAAGAAAAGCAGGAATCGCTGGCAGAGAAAGAAAAAACACTTGAGCGTGTAGAAAACGCACTCAAATTTCTTAAGAAAAATGAAAAAGAAGGTATAGAAGGAAAGGAATATCTTGAAGATTTGAGCCTTGAACAAATGCTTCATCAGGTGGAGGAACTCAGAGAGCAGATTTCGAACCTGGAAACCCATCTGGAAGAACTTTCCAAAGAGATTGATCGGGCCGCTCCCTGGGGGGATTTCGAGCAAAGCGACCTGGATACGTTCCTTGAGGCGGGATATCAGCCGCGGATGTATAAAGTCTCCGCCAGGCAATTTGATCCTTCATGGGAAGAGATGGATAATCTTTTTGTGATTAATGAAGAAAACGGACAAATCTATTTCCTTGTACTCGAAAAAGAAGGGCAGAGTGTTCAGATAGATGCTGATCTTGAAAAGCCACTTGAAAAATCCCTCGGTCAATTAGGAAAAGAAAAGGAAAAAACCGTGGAAGAGCTTGAGAAAATGCGGAAGAAACTGGCGGTTTATGCCAACAATCTGCCCCCTCCGATTAACGAAGACAAAAAGCGTTTGGAAAGCGAAGTTTCTTTGCTACAGGTATACCAGGATACTCGTAAAGAATCGGACGATACCTTAATGATTCTTGAAGGATGGGTGCCTATCGAGAAGGAAAAAGAAGTTGAGCAGCTGGTAAACAGTGAAGATGTAGTAAGCATAACCACAGTACCTGAAAAGGGTGAAGAGCCGCCTGTTGAGCTCAAAAACACGAAATTCGCCCGTTTATTTGAGCCCATAAGCAAGCTTTTCGATCTGCCCTCATACAGAGAAATGGATTTGACCCCTTATTTTGCCCCCTTCTTTATGCTTTTCTTTGGGTTTTGCTTGGGTGATGCAGGTTACGGAGTGTTCTTTATAATCTTTGCCGCCATTCTTAAATTGAAAGCCAGCAAAGAATTAAAGCCTATTTTGAGCTTGACCCAGTATCTTGGGGTAGCTACTATCCTTTTTGGGTTGCTCTCCGGTACCTTCTTTGGGATAAATTTGATTGACAGTGGTTACACTTTTACCGCCAACAGTATTGAACAGTTGCAAGAGTCAGAGGTTCCTGCCTCTGTAACTGCTGAGCTGGAAAGTATGGAAGGGGAGTATTATAAAAGTCGCGCAGATTTTCTTACTGCAGTAGAGGGTGAAATCGGTTCGGAAGACCTGAATGAATACAGGCAAGTGGTGCTTAAGAGTGCATTACCCGGTATTCCTATCGTTGGAAAATTCAGACACCTGATGCAGGAACCCCTGAATATGTTCTACTTATCCCTGATTTTAGGAGGTATACAGATCGTATTTGGAATTTTTGTGAAAATACTCAACATCTCGCGTCGCCGCGGGTTCCGCTATGCATTGGCTCCACTGGGGTGGCTGATCCTGGTTATTAGTCTGTTGCTTTATGCCGTGGGCAGCTTTGAAGAGAAAGTCTTGAATTACCTTTTTTACGGAATGATCGGACTGGCTGGAATATTTATATTTTTCCTGAATAATCCTGATGTCAATATTTTTGCTCGTTTTGGAAGCGGAATCTGGGAATCATATAATACAGTAACCGGAATATTCGGGGACCTTCTTTCCTATATCCGTTTGTTTGCTCTGGGGATCTCATCTGCCATTCTGGGGTTTGTCTTTAATGATATATCCCTTCAATTGCTGAACATTCCTTATTTAGGTTGGCTGCTATTTCTGGTATTGTTACTGGCAGGCCATTCAATTAATCTCTTCTTGGCCACCCTGGGTGGATTTATCCATCCCATGAGGTTAACTTTTGTGGAATTTTACAAAAACGCCGGATTTGAGGGCGGGGGAAAAAAATATAAACCATTTAACATTAATAATTAAAACAAAGAGTAGAAAGGAAAATAATTATGGAAACAACAATTGCTTCAAATGCTGGAAACATTGCGATCATACTGGCATATACAGGACTCGCACTTATGCTTTTACTGGCTGGTATTGGTAGTGCCATTGGTGTCTCGATGGGTGGTAATGCAGCTGTTGGCGCACTTAAGAAAAATCCCGATGAATTTGGTAAGTACATGTTATTAAGCGCATTGCCTGGCACCCAGGGATTGTATGGTTTTGCCGGATTTTTTGTGATCCATACCCAGGGTGTGATCAATGCCGGAATGACAATGGCCCAGGGAGGTGCAATCTTTGCTGCGGGCGCTGCCCTCGGTTTTGTGGGACTGTTATCTGCCCAAAAGCAGGGAGGTGTAACCTCCAATGGGATCGCCGCTATTGGTTCAGGTCATGATGTATTTGGGAATACCATGGTCCTCGCCGTATTCCCTGAACTTTACGCTATTATTGCTTTTGCGGCGACCTTCCTGATAAGTACCACATTGTAAACGTTTTTTATTCGTAGTAGATAATTTAGAGTTGAATCCGGGTGGTTTGTGCTATCCGGATTTTTTTATGGAAAAAATTTTTCAAATTGACTGGCCTGCACAATAGCGAAAAATTCGGAGTATTTTACAAATCCAATTTTGCCGATCCAAATTAAACGTCTTTTCAGGCTACCAGAATATGCCAAATTTTGTACCTTAGGTCCCTCGTTTCATTGTTATATACCTTGAAATCAGTTTCTAAATCACTCATGGGCCTGAAAAGAAATATCCTTTTAAAAAGAACGGTAATTATCAGCCTTGTTGCTTTCAGTGTGCTGATTACTATCGGTATCGCTCTTGTTTTCAGAAGCAGTATAAAACGGGATTCCCGGCATATCCGGTTCGTAAGCCTGGCAGCAGATGTGGAAACCGAAATTCTCAAAACAAGGATCAGCCTGGATCAGATACCCCTCGGAAATTCTCCAAATTCTTTAAGCGAACTCGAAGACCGGCTTGATACAGTGAGATTGTTACTTACCGAATTACATTCCCTTATTTATACCAATTATAAGCCTTATGTTACCCAAAGGAATGTATTCGATTTCAGTGCCCAGTATGATAGCATCCTTTTCCAAATGAACAAAATTGAAGATCGGGTCAGGAATTGGTCTCCCGGCCATGATCCCCTGGCCGATGCTCGTCTTTTTGACTTTTTCAATACATTTATTCTGAGTTACAAGAAATATGAAACCCATCTTCCGAACTTGCTATTGATGGATAATTCCCGGTATAAACTGGAGATCCTGGTAATTGTTTTGCTTAACCTTATCCTTATTTTACTGGCCGGGTATATCATCAACCGCCTGATTAATCAGTTGATACAGGCTGACCGAAATGTTGTCAGGAAAACTATCGATGTAGAAAAACGGGAAAGAGAGAGAATTGCCGCTGATTTACACGACGGTTTGGGAGCCATTTTATCGGGATTGATTATACACATCCAGGTTTTGGAGAAAGAATATAAGGATAATCCGCAGCTTAGCGGACAATTAAAGTATTTGAATTCACTTTCGAATAATGCTATAAAAAGCATAGAAGATGCCATAAATAATCTTAACCCTTCACACCTGTCAAGATACGGACTGGTAAAGAGCTTGCAGAGAATTATAGATGAGCTCAACCAGCTTGGGAAAACTCAATTCTCCATCGATGCCCGGGATTTGGATCTGAAATTACAGGAAAGCAATGAACTTTTATTGTTCAGAATTTGTAATGAATTATTGAACAATGCACTTAAGCATTCAGAAGCTGCCCATGCACAATTTATCTTTTATAATATCAAAAAGGAATTTCACCTGAAGTACCAGGATGATGGCATAGGTTTTTCCATGGACTCACTTTCACCGGAAGACGAACGTGGAGGCCTGTACAATTTAATTCGCCGGGTGGAATCGATGGAAGGTAATTTCAGAATAAACAGTGAACCCGGTGAAGGTGTGGAAATAGAAATTATTTTAAATTTGAGCTAGGGAGACGCTAACCATTATGGAAGGAAAAATTGATCTGCTCGTTGTTGATGACCATAAGATCTTCAGGGATGGTCTGAAACTGTTGTTGTCCCATTTTAACTTTGTTGGGGAAATTTTTGAAGCTTCCAATGGCAAGGAATTTTTGGACCTTCTGGACAGGCATGATCCGGATATCGTTTTGATGGATATTAATATGCCGGTAATGGGGGGCATAGAGGCTACGCGGGAAGCCTTAGACAGATATCCCGACCTCAAGGTAATTGTACTTACTACTTTTCATGATGAAGATTATGTAGAACAGATGATGATCATGGGAGTGGAAGGTTACATGCTCAAAAGAAGCACACCGGATGAATTTGAAGCAGCCTTGAAAAGAGTACAAATGGGCGGTAATTATTTTTCTGATGAAATTGTAAAAACTGTGGCAAAAAACCTTCAACGGATTCGAAATGAGGCTGAAAAAAAATCTTCATTGCCCTCATTTACCCAAAGAGAAAGAGAAGTCCTCGACCTTATCTGTCAGGGCTATAATAATGAACAAATTGCTGACCTGATCCATGTAAGTTCTAAAACCGTGGAAAAACACAAAAGCAATCTCTTTCAGAAGACGGATACCAATAATACGGTGAATTTGATTATTTATGCCTTTAAAAATGGGCTGGCGGAGGTCGGGTGATTTTAGTTTATACAATGGGAGTGGGGGATGGAGGACGATTGGGGTTCAGAGGTTATAAGAAGTTATGCAGTTGTGCGGTTATGCAGTTGTGAGTCTACTCAGAAAACTAGTCTTTCGGCATTTTGTGAAAGTTAGTTATTCTTTAGTATGATTGTAATTCAGTATTTTAATTTGTGCGAATTTGTGTTCCCATTTGTGTCCATTCCTGCCCGCCGAGGCGCAGGTCAAAGTATTGGCAGGCGGGTGTGGATAATTGACTTTTCGAAGTGGACTCACAACCGCACAACCATAAAGTATTGCCATCGAAACCCTGCACTCCGGAATCAAAACAAACTACAAAAACGAAGAAATATCCACTCCCCCAAGATTTCCCGATGACATTATAAGGATTACCGTATTTTCTTCCTTCAGCTTTTCCGCAACATCATTTTCCAGAACTTTTGGATCAGTGATGACTTTCAGTCCTGTTTTTTCAAAACTTTCATAAATAAACTGGGGATCAATTTCAGGAAGTTTTTTGTGTTTTACCACTTCAGGATTAAAAAAAACGTATGCTTCATCAGCGGGTTCAAGGCTTCCTTTATACCGGGGGATGAATTCTTTGTTCAGGCTGCTGAATGTGTGAAGTTCCAGGAAGACAATTAATTTTTTTTCCGAATAGTTTTCTTTAAATCCTGCAACAGTTGCACTAACCTTGGATGGTGCATGCGCAAAATCCATGAACAGCATTTTGTTTTTATCCTCATAGATCAGTTCCTGTCGTTTGGCCGCTCCACGAAAGCTTTCCATGCTTTGCATAAAGGCTGATGATTCTATACCCAGTGCCTGACAAATTTTGAGGGCTCCTGAAAGATTTTCAATGTTATATCTCCCGATAAGCCTGGTTTCGAGTGTCGTGCCCTTATGAATTATTTCCGTTCCTGAAGAAGTGATCCGGTAAGGAATTGCATAATAGGGAAAGGCTTTTGCATGAAAATTTGCTTCTTTTATGATCCCGAAGAGTTCATTATCTCCTTCATAATAAAAGATTGTTCCGTCCGGATCAGTCATTTTTACCAGTTCAGCAAATTGTTGTTTATATAATTCGTAATCGGGAAATACATTCATATGATCCCAGGCAATACCGGTAATGAGGGTAATATGTGGTTTGTAGTGTGCAAATTTGGGACGTGAATCAATGGGAGAACTCAGGTATTCATCTCCTTCGAATACCGCGATCTCCGAGTCTTTATGCAATCCAACCATGGTCTCGAATCCCTCAAGCTGAGATCCTACCATATAATCGAACGATATTTCCAGGTCTCTCAGCACATGCATTACCATGGACGTTATGGTGGTTTTCCCATGGCTTCCGGCAATTACTACGCGCTTTTTGTTTTTTGTTTGCTCATAAAGGTATTCGGGGAAGGAATATATTTTAATATTCAGCTCCTGTGCCCTTTTTAATTCGGGATTATTCTTTCTGGCATGCATTCCCAGAATTACTGCATCGGTTTCTTTGTTTATCTTTTCCGGAAACCAGCCCCATTCGGGTGGCAGTAGTCCGTATCTATGCAGCCTGCTTTTTGAAGGATCGAAAATCTCATCATCGGAACCTGTTATTTCATAGCCTTTTTTGAACAAGGCAATCGCAAGATTGTGCATAACCGCACCACCAATAGCAATAAAGTGGATCTTCATAAAGCAAAAGTTTATAATGTTGGTACTTGCTAGTTGAATGTGCTGTATTTCTTGCAAAATTCAGCAAAAGGAGATTTTCTAAAAGGTCATTCAAAGTTAACTTACACCGTTCACCGATCACCGATCACCGCTCACCGCTCACCCTTCACCGCTCACCGCTCACCGTTTACCGTTTACCGTTTACCGTTCACCGTTCACCGCTCACCGTTCACCGTATCCTCCTCCAGCTTCTCAGCCTTCTTTTCCAGTTCTTTCAGTCTCTCTTTGGTGTTCATTTCATCCGGTTTGTCAGGAGTTACTTCAGGTGGGGAAATGATCAGGGTTTCAGTCTCTGTTTTTTGGGCAGCAGATATGGTCCATACCAGACTAAAAATGGCTCCAAGGATCGCAATGATAAGAATTGTGAGTGCCATTTGCCTGGGTCCGCCTGCCCTGCGGGCTTCGAAAAATGCTGCGAAGGCCAGTATAGCAGAAATAACGGCAATGATAGATCCCAGTATGGAATTATGCATGTAAAAAGTTATCAGAAAAGCCACTGCAAGCATTAACAAGCTTAGGATTGCGAGGCCGGAGCCCTGAGTAGAATTTTCTTTACGCATAAATTAAGATTAACAAATTCTTTATATTCAGCTAATATAAAAAGAAATCCATTATTCTTTTATGCTGGCTATCAGAATTTCCAGAATCTTTTTTGCAGCCACTGATATGGATGTTCCGGGACCAAAAATAGCCACAACACCGGCATTGTATAGGAAGTCATAATCCTGAGTGGGGATAACCCCCCCGGCAACAACCATAATATCCTCCCGGTCGAGTTTTTTAAGTTCTTCAATTACCTGGGGGATTAATGTTTTATGTCCTGCGGCCAGGCTGGAAACGCCCAGTACATGCACGTCATTTTCCACAGCCTGGCGGGCAGCTTCTGCAGGGGTTTGGAACAGAGGGCCAATATCCACATCAAAACCAATATCTGCATAACCGGTGGATACCACTTTTGCTCCACGATCATGTCCGTCCTGTCCCATTTTGGCGATCATAATCCTGGGTTGTCTTCCTTCAAGGGCAGCAAATTCTTCCGTGAGTTCCCTGGCTCTTTTAAAATTTGTATCCTGCGCCGATTCGGAAGAATAAACGCCCGAAATTGAGCGGATTACCGCTTTATACCTCCCACTTACTTTTTCAATTGCGTAAGAGATTTCTCCAAGGGTAGCTCTTTTCTTAGCTGCTTCGACCGATAACTCCAGGAGGTTTGCTTCACCGGTTTCTACTGCTTTTGTTATTGCCTCAAGAGCATTATCCACCTCTGCCTGGTTCCTTTCTGCTTTGAGTTTATTGATCCTTTTAATCTGTGCTTCCCGAACGGCAGTGTTATCAACCTCAAGAATATCAATTGGATCTTCTTTGTTCAGCCTGAATTTATTAATACCCACAATGGTATCCTTTCGCGAATCAATTCTGGCCTGTTTTCTTGCGGCTGCTTCTTCAATTCTCATTTTTGGCAAGCCCGTTTCAATTGCTTTTGCCATCCCGCCAAGTTTTTCAACTTCTTCAATCAGCGTCCAGGCTTTTTCTGCAATCTCTTTGGTTAGGGTTTCTATGTAATACGATCCTGCCCATGGATCCACCGATTTTGTAATTCCGGTTTCTTCCTGAAGATAGATCTGTGTATTTCTGGCAATCCTGGCTGAGAAATCTGTGGGGAGTGCTATAGCTTCATCCAGTGCATTGGTGTGAAGAGACTGGGTATGCCCCAGAGCTGCTGCCATGGCTTCCACACATGTTCTTGCTACATTGTTGAAGGGATCCTGCTCGGTCAAACTCCATCCTGAAGTCTGCGAGTGAGTCCTCAAAGCCATGGATTTCGGATTCTTAGGATTAAATTTCTTAACGATCTTTGCCCAAAGCATTCGTGCAGCACGCATCTTGGCGATTTCCATGAAGTGGTTCATCCCAATCGCCCAGAAAAATGAAAGACGGGGGGCAAAGGCATCAATATCTATTCCTGCCTCGATTCCGGTACGGATGTATTCCAATCCGTCGGCAAGTGTATAGGCCAGTTCAATATCGGCAGTTGCTCCTGCTTCCTGCATGTGATAGCCGGAGATACTGATGCTGTTGAAACGGGGCATATTCTTCGAAGTGTATTCGAAAATGTCGGCAATAATCTTCATGGAGGTTTCAGGCGGATAAATATATGTATTCCTTACCATGAACTCCTTGAGAATATCATTTTGTATTGTACCTGTAAGCTCCCCGAGTTTTGCACCCTGCTCAAGAGCGGTAACAATATAGAAAGCCATAACCGGGAGCACAGCACCATTCATGGTCATCGATACCGACATTTTATTCAAAGGGATCTCATCAAAAAGGATCTTCATGTCAAGGATAGAGTCGATTGCTACACCGGCTTTGCCAACATCTCCCTCTACACGTTCATGGTCTGAATCGTAACCGCGATGGGTAGCAAGATCAAAAGCAACCGATAGCCCTTTCTGTCCGGCAGCCAGGTTCCTTTTATAAAAAGCATTCGATTCTTCAGCTGTTGAGAATCCGGCATATTGTCTTATTGTCCACGGACGCATAACATACATGGTAGAGTAAGGACCTCTTAAAAAAGGAGGAAGACCTGCAGCATATTCGAGATGCTCCATATTCCTAAGGTCTTCTCGGGTATATACCGGTTTCACAAGAATATGTTCAGGGGTTTCCCAATCCTTTTCAATCAGGTTATCCTTTTCCCATTGTTTGATATCTTTTTTTTCAGGTGCTCCTGATTTGAAATTTATATTTTTAAAATCTGGCTTCATGATTTCTTCTTTTTTACTTGATTCCCAATTTGGCATTAAAAGCTTTCAATTCTTTCAGTACATTCGATTTTACATGAATGAAATGTTCAATGCCTTCCGCTTTGAGCTTTTCAATGTCATCTTTCGGATAACCGGCAACGACCAGGATTGCATCTTTACTTATTTTAACGGCCTGGTCGACCATTGCCGTGTATTCTTCATCGCTACTGCATAGGACAATGATATCAGCATTTGCACCTTTTGCAGCTTTCATGCCTTCTTCAACACTTTCAAAACCTATATTGTCAATGATATTATAACCTGCGCAGGCAAAGAATCCGGATGCAAATCCTGCTCGTGCTTTTCTCCATGTCGGATTGCCATAGGTAAGAAGAAAAACTACAGGAATATTGCCAGATCTTTCAACCTTTAACCTGAGATCTTCGAAAGCCATTGCCCCCCTGTATCTTTCAAATTTTTCTACCCCATTGGCACCTTTTTCTTCATTGGTATCGAAAGCGATCTGGGGCTTAAAATCCTCGTGAATGACCTCAGTTGAATTGGGATACCGGTTTGTACCAAGCAGGACTTCACGACCTGTGGCAATGTCCATATCTCTTTGTCTTGCCGTCTCCTTCAACATATTCTGTATATAACCTTTTTTCATGGCTTCGGTGTACCCTCCATGTTCCTCTATTTCCAGGAATATTTTCCATGCTTCTTCGGCTACTGAATTTGTCAAATTTTCAATATAGTAGGAGCCTCCAGCCGGATCTACCACTTTGTTAAGATGTGCTTCTTCTTTTAGTATAATCTGGGTATTCCTGGCTATCCGCTCTGAAAACTCAACCGTTTCCCGGAATGGTTTGTCAAAAGGAACAACGGTCAGGGAATTGGTTCCTCCAAGTGCTGCCGACATACTTTCTGTTGTGGCACGCAGCATGTTTACGTATGGGTCATAAATGGTCTGGTTCCATTCAGATGTGGTATTATGAATATAAACCCTGAAGGAGCGTTCTTTATCCGGTTCCCAGGAACGAATCAAATGGGCGAAGAGCATCCTTGCTGCCCTGTTTTTAGCTATTTCCATGAAATAGGATGAGCCAGTGGCAAAATTAAACTGGAACAGGGGGGCTATTTCATCAATTGAGAAACCCTTCTCTGTGAGCCTGTCTGCATATTCAGCAACCTGCGAAAGTGATACCCCCAGCTCCTGAATAACAGATCCACCAGCATTATGCACATATTCACCATTGATGGTAAGTAGTTTTAAAAACGGCAATATTGTAAGTGTTTTAGGTATAGTTTTGGCAATTAGTTTTATTTCATCCTCCAGTATGTTTTGAAATTTGCCGTTTTGATTAAGGTATCCGAGTGGATCCATGCTGACAGATCCCATGATCCGTTCACCTTCAATATTTTTCTCTTCCACAACGGCAAGAAGATAGTTGATAATGGCCGTTGAATTTTTTGAGGTGATAAAGTGAACATATATACACTCGAAAAAGATTCCTTCCAATAGCTGATCAAAATCGAGCCTGGTAAATTCCAGTTCATCGGGAATTATAAAAGCAAGGGCAGTAGCACCTCTGTTAAGAGCATGACGAGCTTTTTTATTGGCTTTTTCAGTAGTTTTTACCACTATATCTTCCCTTATCTCCCAATCGTTAAGTTGTATTTTATTCGAACGGGTATAAGGAAATTCATTGGGAAGTGAATCCAGGTATTCAAGACCTTTTATATCTTCACTATGATAATAGGGGCGGATGTCAATGCCTTCCTTGGTTGTCGTTATCAGTTTCTTGTAAGGTGCACCTTTAAGGTCCTGCTGTATTTTATCTTCCCACTCCTGCTTCGAAACAGGAGGAAATTCCCCGAAAAGCTTCTTTGCGTTGTTCATAATCCTATGCTTTATTTGAAACTGCAAAGAAAATGAATTTCAGGGAAATGGGGAAATGATATTTGTCAAATGTGCAAGGAATATTTGGGGAGAGCCATACCCGAGGTGTCCGGAACGGTTGTTTCTGCAGTCTCGCCAATTAATCTTATACCTGAAAGTTTTGAAACCTCATGAATCAAACCCTGAATTTTGAAATGTCACTTAAGGTTTACCGCTTTCTCAACACAGGTAATACAGGTTAAAATTAAGGTCACAAACAATCACCGTCACAGCGCTCATTCCTCTTCCTCCTCTTCCTCTTCTTCTGTATCAACATTAAGCGACATTAACTGATATCCCCTGGTGGAAATCGAACTGGGCTTATTCTCATTTACTTCCTTGACCAGCATGTAGGTTCTTTCTCCTGTGTTTTTATCCGTCTGGTCCATTTCCATCACAAATCCTCCATAATAAGCGGCTGTAGCAGCAGAAAATACATTGGATGTGACCATTCTGGCCCAGAGGTCTGGTGAGATTTCATGAGTCATCCATACTGTACCTTCATCCTCCTCATCTTCATAACGGTACTCATCGCATTTATAACCCGCAATCTTTTTGGTTTTTCCTGTTTTTTTAAGGTTCTCATTGTAAATGCTGTAGTCTTCTATCTTCTCAATTTCTTCTTCCTCCTGATCTTCCCATGAACTTTCATCAACTGAATCAATCGCATAACTGGTTACAATTCCGGTTTTTTCTTTACCGTTGTCCGTGAGTATTAGCATTGCTCCATTTTTTGTGTCAAAGATCATGGTTGAACTTGCATTGTCCTGATAAAATTCCATAGCAAAACCCGAATAGGTTTTGGAATAATGAGTGGTATAATTCATCTCACCTTCGGTCTCTCCGCTTTGATCCCAGCTTTGAACGGTCATCAGTATGTTTCCCTGATAATCATAATTTTCCTGAACATTGGCAGGAGCCATGTTTAAGCCCATTTTTTTCATCATCGCCGCAGCCATAGCATCGGAAGGATCTGCTACTGTTTTTTTATCTTCGGTGGAGCTTGCACGGTCTTCCGAATTTTCGCTTTCTTCTTCACTTCCAAACATATCCTCAAACACATTTTCGACTCCTTTATCCACCTGTTTATTCATTTCATCTGTAATTTCCTCGTCAGCCTTCTGGGCAGCACGATTTGTTGCCTGTTTCATTTTTTTCTCCAGGAATCTTCCAACGGGCTGAGCATTGGTTTCGAAAAAAAATGAGGCAATAAACACCATAATGATAATAAAACTTAGCTTTTTCATGATTTTGGTTATTTAGTTTCAATCAAAATTATGAAAAATTATGTTTCCATTCCATATCTAATGCCGGGTTTTGATAAATAATTAACCTATGAGGATGAAAAAAAGGATGTACTCTATAAAGGTTAATCCTGATTTTTTTAAAAAGGTTGTTTTTAGCTTTGGGCCGGTGTAATTTTGATCAGCTTAAAGGATGTGTGAGAAATCGGAAGCTTAAATAATAACCCTGATAATAATGGCTGAAAAAGACTTTAATTCTGACCATTGCGGATTACGCAAGAAAGCTGATCAAAAACCCAAATCCCTTAGAGCAAGGCTATGGCGGTGGCACACGAAGTGGTGTCCGGGATGAATCCAAAGGGATTGCGATTTTCTCCATCGATGGGAGAGTAGTTTACAGCGGACTTATACAGGAGGAAAAGTTGAGGACGACATTTGATGTATCCTATTTGGAAACCGGAACCTATATCATCGCCATTACAGGAAAAGAGATTAACTTTAGAGCTTCTTTTGTAAAACAATAACAGCTTATTCGGAACGAAGTATTTTCACGGACCCTGCTAATAAGTCCCGGGATATTTATCGGAGAAAACAAAGTGCATTTATCTCGAATAAAGGGCGTAATATTCGACTTCCATACTTGCATCATCTACGGTATAGATCATCTTTACCTCATTTAGACCATTGTTAACGGTCCCTTCACCATGAATATAGAGGTTTGAGATAAGCTGGTTTTCAATGAGAAGAACAGAATCATTTTGCCGATTTGCATAAATAAACTCCGCATTTCCCTGGTTATGAAAATTGGATATGATAAAGAGATTTTCCTGATCATTTACCTGATCTATTTCAACAATATACTTTCGATGGCCAGTGTATGGTGAGTTTTCCTCACAGCGATAAATACCCTCCAGGCTTTCATAGGTTTTTTCTGTTTTTTCTTCCTCACAGGAAATGGAGAAAAAAAGAAGAAACAGCAGAACAATGTTAGAAATTTTCTGTTTTCTCAATCCCTTTCTCATAATGTTTTTTTTCAACGCTAATACCTTCTTTATTAAATGCTTCGGCAAGTCCGTCTCTTTTTCCTTCACAATATCGAATTATACTCATCTTTTCTCCGGTTTCATAATAGGTGATCCATTCTCCTTGTTTAAGATCGTTCTTATATTGACCCATATTTTTTATGGCTCCTGACCCGTAATAAACTGTAAATATGCCTTCTGCTTTACCATTCTGATAATCTCCTTTTTGTTTCACATTCCCGTTTTGATGATAAATGAGCCATTCTCCTTGGAATGTGTTGTTTTTGTATTTACCCTTTGTATAAACAGATCCATCAGGATAATAACTTTCCCAGATCCCGGACTTTTTCCCTTTATGGTACTCTCCTTTTTCCATTATTGCCCCTTTTTTCTTTGGTTCTCCGCCCTTAAAATATTTGACATAGCTTCCATTAAGGGTGTCATTGGTATAAAAACATTCCAGTGAAATTGAACCATCGGGATAATAGCCGGTCAGTTTTCCATTCAACATCGAATTTTTATAGAAACATTCCTTCTGGGGAGCACCATTTTCGTATTCCTTATAATAGCTGATGAAATGATTCGTGTAGTGGCCGTTTTCCTTTTCCGACCTTTCTCTGATTTTTCCATTTTCGTAATAAATCTCCTGGGGTCCGTGTTCAGAGCCCTTAAGATAGTTTTTTACATACCTGAGTTTTCCATCCTCAAACCATGCCTTAACAGATCCACAAATCTGTCCGTTTTTGTAGGAAATGCTTTCATTCAGATTTCCGTTAGTATGATAAATATGTGTAATTCCATGCAGTACATCGTTGGAATATTCCGCTTCCTGATAAAGGCTGCCGTCGGGATAGTAATATTTCAGTGTACCGTTCAATTTTCCGTTGTCATATGGAAGGTGCTGTTTTAATGTACCCTCCGGATAGTAATCCAACCATGTTCCGTCGAGTTTATCATTCAAAAACTCACCTTTTTGCCATATGGAACCATTGGGGTGATAGATGATATAACTCCCTTCCCTGACTGTGTCCATACCGTTAATGATTACCTGGTACTTTTCACGGGTTGCATTTTCCTTATTTTCATAATGGGTTATGATCCAGTCCTGCGAATCAAGACGGAAGGGCAGAAGGACAAATAATAGTAGAAAAGAATAGCACAATTTCATTTTACCTCCATTAACATTTGTACACCTTCAATGGCCGAATTGTTTCCGTAATCCATCAGCATGGCCAGGGCATAGGATCCGGAGGGAGGATTAACCGGGAGGGTCAATTGAACTTTTCTTTTAAACCCCGGGTAAATGCTGAACCGTGTTTTTTTGAACTGCTCTTCTTCAGCGGTTTCAAGGTTTGCCAGAGCTAAAAATACATGGGCATCTACTACTTTATCCCCTTCATTGGATATAGTCGCTTCAAAGGTCCGAAAGGGTTTTCCCGGTTTTGTGATTTCTTTCAGACCATTTATTTTCGCTTTATAATTCTGATTTGCACGCGGACTTTGTTTAACGAGTACCACGATTCTGGGAACAATAATCACACCCGTAGCAAGTTGTTTATCAGCATCAGACGGATTTTGTTCTTTGGATACTTCTACATTAACCATGCCCCACCGGGTGCTATAGCCATTTCGGGGAACTGACATGATCAACTCAATTTCAGCGCTTTCATTTGGATTCAGTTCGACAAATGCGGGATTTATATTGATCCAGTTAAACAAACTATGCTGAGAGGTTCCTGGTTCAAGGCGTTTTTTCCTTCCCTCAATATCGAGCTCATAATCGGTCAGGTTGAAAGTGTATTTTTGTCTTTGGGGCGAATGATTGCGCAGTGTAAGCGTACGGGTTTGTATTTCCCCCGGATTCGCATCAAATTTCACCAGTACGGGTGCCACTTCGAAATCCTGTGCCTTAATATCTATTGATAAGCTTGCCAGGCAGAGAAAACCAAGGAATAACCTATTGCTCATTCTCATAATTGAACATGTTTTAAGATGAAAAAACAAGATTTCCCGATTCATATTGTATTTATTGGGTTTCAAAAATAATTATTTTTATACAGGAAATGTATAATAAATTGATGCATAGTTGAATATCACGAAAACTGCGAAACTGCAGCAGGTATTTACCCCTGTATCCCCATTCCATGTAAGTACCTGTAAATGTTGGTATTGAAGCATATTTATGTTCTTATATTGACCTTTCTCCTGATATAAGGGCTCATTAAAATCGGGTAAAAACCCCTGGCTTTTATGGGTAATTGATCCCTTTTTTCGCGTGAAGGCCCTGTTTTTTCTGGTTTTTCCTTCAAATATTTTTGATCTTGATATGACCAGTCCCTTCTTCTATCGGCAGATTTTGCTTGAAAGAGGCAGGTAAAGTTGTCATTAAAAATAAAATTTTTTTATCCAAATTTTAATGATTATGAGAAAAGTACTTTTAACGACGGCAGCATTGCTGATCTTTAGTGTAGGGCTTTTTGCCCAGGCGGTTAAGGACAGGCAGGTGATCCCTGTTTCTGTCAATCTTAACCAGGTTTTGAGAATGACCATAACAAACGGAGGGAACATTGAATTTGTTTTCAATTCCATTGATGATTACCGGGATGGGTTGTCGGCAGATGAAGCAACTTCGGGTTCTGCAAACCCTGGATCATCTGAGGGTTTTTATCAGACAGATTTTACCATTTCATCCTCTACCCGTTGGAAGATTGATTATGGCTCCGAGCAAGCAACCTTTATCGGAACGGATAATCCGGCCAATGAGCTTGCGCTTGACAATGTAGGGTTTACTCTCGAAAATGAAGGAACCAAGGATTTCGAGGGGGCCGGTCAACCGCAGGGTACAACGGCAGGGTCCAGTCTTTACAGCGGGCCTACTGATAATGCGAATGAAGTTGCTGCGCTTGAAGTTTATCCTGTTGCGCTTATTGAAGACAATGATGACGCTACTGTATCAAATGCCGGAGATGCAACCGAAAATTCTTTTAGCCTTCTCTGGAGATGTGGTACCGCTGAAGCGGGAGCAATTGTTCCCATGAATGCAGTGAGTTTGCTGAATCAGCAGCCCAGCCCTGAGCCTGACCGGTATGTTACCAATGTAATTTTTGAACTTGCAGTTGACAATTAATACGCACAGATTCAATAAATTTCAATAGAAATAGTCAACATCTTCGTTGACTATTTCTATTTTTGCCTTCTGATTATATTGGATTTTTATGAGAATTATTGTCCTGACTTCTGTATTGCTTGCTTTTTGCGCTTCATCATATTCCCAGGAATGGAATTATGCGCGCTTATCGATATTGTACGGAAGTAACATACCATTTAATTTCAATTCCATAGAAAAATATCGGACCGGAATTGAAATTACTGAAGGTACGGTTTTGGGGATTACACTTGTAGATTCTTCTCAGCTTGGCCGAAGTCTCGAAGGTTTTGATCTGAATATAAGAACATTTAATGGTGCTACCATGATAAAGGGAGAATCTTCGAATCTCAGTCTTGAAAAAGTTCAGATTAAGGCTGAAAATTACCTTGGCCTGGAGGGGGGCTTCTCCAATGATTATGTTGATTTAAGCTCGGTATGGACAACACTATTTTCATATACCGATCCGACATTTGCCGATCTTAGCTGGGATCTTCATCAACTGAGTTTGTCATACCGCTGTGGTGTTCCTGTTTCGGCAGGAGGAAATGGCACCCTTCTGGGTGAAGAACCAGATTATTATAACATAGAGATTGAAATTGAGCTGGTTCCTACCGGACCCGGTTTCTAATTCTTTAAGAATGTGCAGCAGTGGACTGAAAAGTCTGTTTTTTTATATAACCTATCATTCTAAGTGCATACGTTTTGAATCCGTTCTTATCCTGTCCTTGCTGTTTGTTTTTTTTCCTGACGTTAATGGAGAAAAATTGCAAAGGGACAGTGTGCTGCATTTTTCCTTCGCCAGGGAAAATACCAGGATGGAAGAAGCTGGTGCGTATTTTAACGTAGTAACTATTGAAAACCGTGGAGATGAGAACGTCAGTGGCACATTGTTTTTCCGTCCACCGGAGAACTGGATCCTGATCGGGTCAAAAACCTATCCGATTGATTTGGATCCGGGTGAAAAAATTGTCCTTCCCATTCGAATCGGGATTCCGAAGAGTACAATTGGGGGAACCTCCTACCTCATTAGGGCTGTTCTCAGGACCAAAGGCCAGGTCTATTATCGGAACGCTTATCTTTCGATTAAGAAAAAATCGGATTGGAGAATGATCGTTGACAGAAGTGACGTTTATTTGAGTGATTTCAAACCTACGGGAAATTTTTCTGTTCACCTCAGAAACCGCGGGAATTCGAATGAATTGATAAAGCTGAAATTTGATAAGGGAGCTTTGTTGAGGTTTCAAACCTTTATTGAGGCGGATAGCATTCTTTTCGTTGAATTGCCTGCTTATAAAGACACGGTCCTGTCTTTTGGAATTTCTCAAAGAAAAGACCTTTCCTACACGGAAATCCGCGCACTCAAACAGAGCTGGAAGTCAACCAGTGTTTACATAGAGGCCAGCACATCAGAAAAAAAGGAATATGATGGTATTCGGGTTATTCCTCTTGTCAGCAAAAAATTCAATGATACTCCCTTGAGGACTTCTCCCCTCAATCTGGATTTGACCCTCTTCAATTTGCTTTCCTATCAAAGACCCAAAGCTTCGTTTAAAGTACATGGAAAGCTTCTCTTGCCAGAGGAGCGACAGTTTCAATATTCTGTCGGAATGTATAACCTTTATTTCAACTCTCAGATGTATGAGCATCTGGATTTCTTAAGAATCTTCCGATATATGCTCAGGTACAATGATCCAAAAACCCAGTTGTGGGTAGGAGACCGGCTGGGGACCGGGTCGTTGCATACAATGACAGGAAGGGGGCTCCGTGCAAAACATAGTGTGAAAGACAGGCATAATGTTTACTTCAATTTCATTCAGAATCCTTATGGAGGAAACCTGGGGTCATATGCAGGTTACGGAACAATGCTGGGAAAAATGGCCGTAAATACCGGAATTACCGTTGAAAATGCTTCCGCTAATAAGAACTCCAATTATTCTTTCCACCTTGGAGGTACATACAGGTTTTTCGGTCGCCATACCCTGAGGCTTCAAACGGCAACAACGCTCAGCAAATTCATCCCTGACAGATACCTGGAGAAAGATACCACTACTCTTGGTTTTGCGTACAGGTTAAGTTATCATTTCAAAGACGATCAGACGAGCCTGCGAATTGATAATACAAATACCTCATTTACTTTCTTAAAAAATGCCGGAATTAATCGGTTTGATGTGGATTTAAAATACAGGGTGAATGAAAAACTCCGCTTTTACAATTTATATCATCACAACAGTTATTCTGCCAGTCGGTATCCTTACAATTTTTATCATCCTGAAAACAGAAACATAAATGACAATGGTAGATTTATTCTTTCTTACACCCAGGGCGATATGGTTTACCAGCTCGGCCCACAATTCTATAGCACCATACGGAAGAATTATAATCCCGGGACAGGCGTGGCTACACGATACGAGAATTACCAGCCCGGGATAATGACTTCGATGACCTTCAATATTGGAGGGTTGAGAAGCATCACCCCCAACTTCTCTTTTAATACTATGTATTTTAAATATTCCACCGACATTCCCGGAGATGAAAGCTTTTCTCTATCCGGTCACTGGAAGTATACCGCTGGCATCAGCTATTACGATCAGGCTTTTAAACTGAATGCGTATTATTCAAGTGGCGAAGCTTCGGATATTTATCGAAGTGTGGTGATTGATGAGGATCCGCAAATCAATCAGGCGATACATCTCCGGCCACATTACGAAAGGTATTTTAATGATGAAACCATTCGATTGAGTGCTCATATAAATTATTCCTATTATATGCCCTCACAGCGGGAGAACACCATATTTAATGTAACAGCCGATTTTTCACTCAAATCGGGTTGGGATCTGTTTAGCAGCTTCAATGTTTACAGAAATTCACGGATGGATAATGATGTGGGAAGGATTACAACGCGCGACATGAATTTGCTTGCCGGTTTTCGCAAAAGCTTTGATGTTCAGCAACCCAGAATGAAGTATCATGATCTGACCCTGGTAGGATTTAACGATCAAAACGGGAATAATATTAAGGATAAAGATGAAAAACCCATTTCCAATGTATTGATCAACATCATAAGAGATCCGGAAAAAAATGAAGAACACAAGACCCGTTTTGCAGAAACCCGCATGATCACAGATCCCAATGGAGAGATACATTACGGGAACATTCCGGAAGGCAATTACGATTTGAAGATTACCCCCCTTTCCAACCTCGAGGATTTGTATTTTCTGGATGGTCAGAATCAGGTCCTTACGGCTGATGAGGATAAGGTCCATTATCTTCCACTGGTTGAGAGCTATAAAATTAAAGGCAAGGTAATAGTTGATCGTGACCCAAACAGTAGTGAAGGGAAAATAAACCTGGAAGGCATACGTATTTCTGCTGTGGGTGAAAATGGGTCGAATTATTCAACACTTACCACTTCTGATGGCCGTTATGTTCTCAACTTGCCAAAAGCTCATTTTTACACGGTGAAAATATATAATGTTTTTGGAAGCCGCTTCATGCTTGAACAGGGTGAATTTGAAGTCCAGTTTATGGAAAACAAAACCATTAACCTTGACTTCCGGTTTAGTGAAGAAAGAAGAGCAATTGAATTCAATGATGGCGAGCAGTTGTTTGATTTTAATATAGACCGGAACTGAAATGAGACAAGAAATCCTTCCCGGAATGCATGCAAGGATGCAATGGTTCCGTTGCTAAAGCAAGGTAAGGCCATGCATGTTAACAGGAGAGACCAACCGGGAGCGGATCCCGAATGTTCAATTTATCTGCCGATCATCCTGGAGGGGTCAACCCATTGGTCGAACTGTTCCTCTGTGAGGTAGCCAAGTTCAAGAGCAGCCTCCCTAAGCGTGGTGTTGTCACTAAAGGCTTTCTTTGCAATTTCGGCGGCTTTCTCATAACCAATATGAGTGTTTAATGCCGTTACCAGCATCAGAGAATTGTAAAGATTTTTTTCGATGTTTTCTCTATGTGGCGCAATCCCTATGGCACAGTTGTCATTGAATGATACACAAGCATCACCCAACAATCTGGCCGATTCCAGGAAATTATAGATCATCATTGGTTTGAATACATTGAGTTCAAAATGGCCATTGCTTCCGCCGATATTTATGGCAACATCATTTCCCATCACCTGGGCACAAACCATGGTAATTGCTTCAACCTGTGTAGGATTTACTTTGCCCGGCATGATTGAGGAACCGGGTTCATTTGCCGGGATAATGATTTCACCGATACCGCTTCTCGGTCCTGAACTCAAAACACGAATATCGTTGGCAATTTTCATCAAACTGACGGCAACGGTTTTTAAAGCTCCCGAAGCCTCTACAATAGCATCGTGAGCCGCAAGAGATTCAAACTTGTTAGCGGCTGTAACAAAGGGCAAACCGGTTAAATCCGCAATTTTTTGAGCAACAAGCTCTGAATAGCCTTTAGGCGTGTTAATGCCGGTGCCTACGGCTGTACCTCCCAGGGCAAGTTCACGCAGATGCTCCATGGTGTTTTGAATGGCTTTTAATCCGTGGTTGAGCTGTGAAACATACGCGGAAAATTCCTGTCCCAAAGTCAATGGTGTGGCATCCATCCAGTGAGTCCGGCCTATTTTTACGATATCATCAAAAGCTTTCGATTTTTCATCGAGGGTATCCCTTAGCTTTTTTATTCCCGGTAGAGTTACCTCTACCAGCATTTTATAGGCAGCGATATGCATGGCCGTTGGGAAGGTGTCATTGGAAGACTGGGATTTGTTTACATCATCGTTGGGATGAATGAGGCGTGTGCCTTCTCCTAGTTTATTCCCCATTAATACATGAGCCCGGTTGGCAATTACTTCGTTCACGTTCATGTTAGACTGAGTTCCTGAACCTGTTTGCCAGACCACAAGGGGAAACTGTTCGTCATGTTTTCCTTCTGATATTTCATCACAAACCTTGGAAATCAGATGGGCTTTTTCTTTATCCAGTACTCCCAGTTCTTCATTGGTTTGGGCTGCAGCCTTTTTAAGGTAGGCAAAGGCTCTGATAATCTCACGGGGCATGGTTCCTTCCCCGATTTTAAAATTGCTTTTTGAACGCTGGGTTTGCGCCCCCCAGTATTTATCGGCAGGAACCTTTACGGTTCCCATCGTGTCTTTTTCGGTTCTGAATTTCATGGTCGAATAGATTTTAAATTGCATCCGGTATTTCTACCAGCATAATAACAACATAGTGATTATTTTCAGGATCGGTTGAAATTCCGACCCCACACTGGGTATATTCTCCCACTAATGATTCAGCATATTCAGGAGAGTTCTTTAGAAAGTTCATTATGGCCCCGGAGGTTTTTTCTTCAATGAAAAAGGTGAGGAGTTTATGGGAGGTTCCTCCAAGATTGTCGGCTAGTTCATTAAGATCCTGATCAGCTTTTGGGTCATCAAGCGCATAATCATTGGCGGCTATTTTCTCTGCCACCATTCTGGCTTCTTTAAAAAGAAGAAATTGTTCCACAAGGCTGTTAAGCTCTTGGCTGGTCCGGTAATTATTAATTTCCAGGTAAACTTCCCTTTCTATTTGAGAGATCTGGTGAAAGCTTTCTTCTTCTCCGCATCCAGGTGCGAGAAAAAGTATGAAAAGGATGATGATGAACGTGTTTTTATTCATGTTTAAAAATTTAATGAACCAGTAAGTGATAAAAGGGAAAAATTTTTCCCTTAGTACATTATCAGATTTAAAAAAGTTTATCAATATTATCTGGCGGATCTCCAATCACCGCCTTATGCCTGGATAATACGACAGGTCTTTTGAGAAGTTTCGGATTCTCTGTAATTATCTTTATCCATTCATCATCATTAAATGATTTTCCTTTTAATTCCTTTTTGTAATGATCTTCCTGTATCCTGACAAGTTCTGAAGGGGGAAGGTTGGATTTAAGAATAATCTCCCTGAGTTCATCTTCAGTAATCCCATTTTTTATGTATTCCCTGATTTCAATGTCATCAGTGATGGAACGGAGATGCTCAAGTCCTGCACGGCTTTTTCTACAGCGGTTGTTGTGATATATTATGTATGGCATAAAAAGATGGTATTTTAACGATTTCATTCAAAAATACCAAAAAATGAGAGGATACTCAATGTTTTTATGAGCAGACTGAATAAGTTCCTGCCTGTTTATTACGAAAAGGAGTGTTTAGCCATGTGGAATAACTGATTCGAAGGAAAAGAAAACACTTTTAAGAAAATGGCTAATCTGCTTTGGCAAGGTATAAAAGGAGGCAGTAACGGGACAGTCTGGAATTCGAGACAGCGGATTTTCTCTAAGACTGGATTACCCTAGTTTATTTCTATTGAGAAGTACAATCCCCACAGCACCAAAGGAGAAAAAAGCGGCATATCGAAAAGTTGACTCAAACCCTATTTTATCTGCCAGGAACCCTGCAAATGTCACCATTACAGCACTGATAAAAAAGTTTAGCAACATGAATGTGCCATTCAGGAAAGCCATGCTGCTGGTGCGTTGATCGTGGATAAGGGCAAGCAAAACAGATGTTGGTGCGAAAATAAAAAAGCCCATTATTCCAAGGATCACAATTTGCCATACCCCTGATGAGATAAGGAAAAGGAGCATAAGGAAAGGAGCAATAATGGTGATCAGGAGAAGGGTATTGGTTCTTCCCAGTTTATCGGACAGGGAACCGGATATAAAAGTTCCGGTAGCGCCCGATAACTGGAGGATAGAGAGTGAGGCATCGGCAAAAAAATGGCTCTCTCCCCGTGCTGTCATGAAGGTGGGCAAATATAATGTAAGTGAGGATTTCATGGCACCCAGAAAAAAGGTTATACCGGCAGTAACGGTAAAAACCGGCAGGTACTTCAGGAAAAGTTTGAAATAATTGAGTCGGTGGGTACTTTTCCTAATATTTCCCGATATTTCTATATCTCGTAGCCTCCAGTACATGAGACCGCTTGCAAGCAAGCCGGCAGGCATCATCTTCCATGTACCCTCGAGGCCCCAGAGACTGATGACACCATATATTACCATCGGACCTGCTGTTCTGGCGAGCTCTCCTCCCAGCATATAAAAGCTCATGCCTTTACCAATCCTTTTTCCTGATATTTTTTTGACCATAACCGGGGTAGGGACGTGAAAGATGGTGGAGCTCAGACCTGAAACGAGCAGCAAGAGAGCAAGAAAGATATAGGCAGGGGCAATCCCGATTAAACTCATGGCTACTCCGGTAACTGCAGGAGAGAAGATGACCAGGTAGCGCATTTTCATTCGATCGGCCATAATTCCTACAGCCGGATTGAAAAGGGATGGAATTCTTTGAATGACATGGAGAACTCCGGCCATCCCGTATGAGATCCCCAGTTTTTCAATAATAAATGGAAGAGCTGGAGCTAGAAAAGAGGTATAAATATCGTGCAGAAAATGGGAGACCCCCAAAAGGGTTACATTTGCGGAGTGAAAATCATCTCCCTTTCTTCCGGTACTTGTTTTATCAGTCAAATTCAATCTAGTTTCTGAATAAGTTTTTTCATAAGGGTAATCATTCGCGGAGCTGCTTTACCTGCAGCTTCTTTCACATCTTCTACGGATACCTCAACAATTTTACCGGGAACCCCAAGGTCTGAAATAATTGAGATGGCAAAACAGGGGATGCCCATCTGATGGGCAACAATTACTTCAGGCACTGTAGACATCCCAACGGCATCTCCTCCTATAATTCGAAAATACTGGTACTCCTTTGGAGTTTCCAGGGTTGGTCCGGTTACGCCCACATAACAGCCTTTCTGTACCTTAATTTTACTTTCAGCAGCCGCTGTTTCCGCCAAATGAATTAATTTTTTGTTATAAGGCTCACTCATATCCGGGAATCGGTCTCCGAACTCTTCATAATGCGGTCCGATAAGGGGATTGGGCATGTGGTTGATGTGATCATCGATAATCATAAGATCCCCGATCTCGAAATCCGGATTAATGCCTCCACAGGCATTGGATACAAACAGATATTTGATTCCAAGGTATTTAAATACCCTTATGGGAAAGGTAACCTCCTGCATAGTGTAGCCTTCATAATAATGAAACCTGCCCTGCATGGCAACACATTTTTTGCCTCCCAGCTCTCCGAAAATCAATCTCCCAACATGACTCGGGGCAGTGCTTACCGGGAAATTCGGAATGTCTTTATACTCGATAATCGTTTTGATATCAATGTCATCAACCACACCACCCAGTCCGGTTCCAAGGATAATGGCTACTTCCGGTTCAAAACTCACCTTATTCTTTATGAAGAGTACGGTTTCTTTTATTGCTTCTAACATAATTTATGATTTGTGTATTAAAATTGATTTCATCCTGATTGAGAAACTCAACAAAAACGGGGATATAAAACATTCTGTCTGATATTGAGGTCAGTTCTTCTTTAAATTCCCTGAGTTTTACAGCATCTTTTTCTGTTGTCAGAAGTATGCTGTTTTCCCGCTTCATCCCTGAAAAACGAGCCATGATCTTATGGATGTCTCTGATGGAATATGGATGATGGTCTCCAAATCTGATTTCATGGATATCTGTGCTGATTCTTCTGGCAAAGGGTTTGACGGTTCTGGGATTGGCAATTCCTGTTACCAGAAGTATTTCCGGTTTTGTTTTTCGATATTGGTCAAAATTGCCGGAAAATAAGGGTTGAACATCCCCGGAGGTCAATTGTGTATAGTATAAATGTTGAAAATCATGCAGTTTTGTTTCTTTAGCCCGTATCCGCATATCAATAGCTTTGAGTTTGCCAGGGGATTTGGTTACAAGAATTATATTTGCCCTTTTTTTTGCTGTCCAGGGTTCTCTTAACCTGCCTGAAGGTAAGGGTGAATCTTTTATCATGGGGTTGTTGAAATCATCGAGAAGAATACTCATCCCCGGTTTTACATACCGGTGCTGAAATGCATCGTCCAGCAGGATTACATCAGGAGCGGGATTATGAGATAAAAGTTTTGTTATACCCCGCCTTCTTTTTTCATCCACGGCTACCATGATTTGGGGAAATTTTCTTTTCATCTGACAGGGTTCATCACCAATTTGGGAAGAATTCGAATTTTCATCAGCCAGGATAAATCCACGGGTTTTTCTCTTGTATCCCCGACTCAAAACGGCTACCCTGAATTCTTCTTTTAACAACCTGATCAGGTATTCAATATGTGGTGTTTTTCCGGTTCCTCCAATTCTCAGGTTTCCTACTGAGATAACGGGGATCTTAAAATCTTTTGAAGGGAGTAAACCCCAGTCGAAGGATTTGTTACGTAAGATAACACCCAGGGTATAAACACCGGATACAGGAAGCAGCAAATATGATAGTAATCCCTTTTTCATCTCGCAGGATGCAAAATTAATAAATTTCGCCGAGGAGAAATGGGATAATGGTAAAAGGGAAAATGAAAAGCTTAAGGAAGCAGCAGCAGTCCCTTTTTAGCGAACAATGTATTTTAAGAAACTGTTTAAGAATTCAACTGAAAAACTTACAATCTACTGGTCATATGTTCATTTCTCCTCCCAGACCCTGCACCTGCAGAGGAGAGGGCTTGGGAGAAGAAAAGAAAGAAATGCTTTCTACTGATAATTAACCTATCTTATTCTGACCTCAAAAGGCATTCTTGCCTGCAGCCCTTTCATAGATTGTATGTCCTTTAGCATTTTGTAATAATAATAATGTTCACCAAGTTCATTTTCGAGAACATCCAGTCTGGCGTTACCTGTAAAGTCCTCAATAATTTTCTGGAAAGGATCTGGGATTTCGGGCAATTTAACTGTTCTGTAAGTTTCAATGCCTGCTTCAATAGCTGCCATTTCAATCGCTTTATCAAGTCCTCCAAATTCATCAATTAATCCGATAGCAAGGGCATCTTCACCGCTATAAACATGTCCCCGGGCAAGCGCATCTACCTCTTCATAGGTCAAATTACGGCCCTCAGCAACCACATTAACAAATTCTTCATAGAAGTTATCTACTTGTTCTGCTAGTTTTTGTTTTTCAATAGCATTCAGAGGCTTTAAGGGAAAGCCGAAATCTGCATGCTCATTGGTTTTTACGATATCGGAAGTAATTCCCAGTTTGTCATTCATCAGTTCTTTTAAATTCGGCCATATCCCGAACACACCAATAGAGCCTGTTATGGTAATTGGACTGGCAAGGATTTTTGTTGCCGGAGCTACAATATAATATGCAGCGGAAGCGGCCACGTCACCCATGGAAGCGATCACCGGTTTTGTTTCAGTTGCAAGTTTCACTTCTCTCCAAATGATGTCTGAAGCCATTGCAGATCCTCCCGGGGAATTGACCCTCAGAACGATGGCTTTTATTGAACTGTCTTTTCTTGCCTCCCGTATGCTTTTGGCAAACCTGTCCGCCCCAACCATATCCATCGCCCCTTCGCCATCTATGATATCGCCACTGGCATAAACGACTGCAATCTTATCTCTTGCAAGTCCCTTTTGTTTGCGTTTTTTGGGAACTTTATCCAGATTGGCAAATGTCACAGTCTTTATGTCTTTATCCTCGGGTGTTTCAGTTAATGATTTAATCTCATCAATAAACTGATCATAGTAGATCAGGTCATCTACCAGATTGTTTCTTAACGCATCATCAGCATTAATGGCATTCAAACTGCCGGCCATCTGGTTTAATTCTTCAACTGAAATTCCACGAGCCGCAGATATCTCATCTACCATATGCCCCCACAAAGAATTCAGATATTGTTGGATTTGCTCACGGTTTTCTTCGCTAAGACGCTCATAAAGAAGGGGCTCTACTGCTCCTTTATACTCCCCATGTTTAAACACCTGCATTTCAACCCCAATTTTATCCAGCATTCTTTTGATGAAAATTACCTCGGCACTCATTCCAATAATGGGAAGTTGTCCTTCAGGAGCAAGAAAGATCTTATCTGCTGCCGTGGCAAGAAAATAAGAAGATTGTGTTAACAGGCTCGAGTAACAATAAACAAATTTTCCCTCGCTTTTAAAATCAAGGATGGCATTTCTGATTTCGTTTAATGTGGCTATTCCTGTGGGAACAATCTCCAGGTTCATTACCATACCGGCAATATTTTCATTTTGTTTTGCCTTTTCCAGATTCTCAAGAATCAAATCCAGTCCTAAACGGCTTTCAGGCTCAAAAGTAAGAGGACTGAAATACTCGAAAGGGGATTTGGGATGTCTGTCGAATATGGGTTGGCTGAATTCTGCATAAAGTACTGTATTTTCCTCCAGGGCAACAGGTTTTTCTTTAGAAGCAGCATTAATAATTCCCATAATAATAAATACAAAAATAACCAGGCCTATGATTACGCCAAGTATGGATGCAAATGTGAATTTGAAGAAGCCTTTCATTTCATAGTGTTTTTGGGTTAATAAAGATTTTCTTTTTGTTGGACTTGAGCAATAAAGTTACAAAGATTACAAGGATTTAAACAAATAAACTTAGTTTTACATTAAATTGTTTATGGAAAATGTTTTTTTATTAACCGGTAGTAACCTTGGAGATCGAAAGGCATTTTTGGATTATGCATGTCGAGAGATGAAAAAAAAACTCATCATGCGATCCCTTTCTTCACTTTACGAATCCGAACCATGGGGCTATTCAAGTGATATGCCTTATTTGAATCAGTGCATGAAAGTTAACACTGATCTTGAGCCCTATGACTTACTCGCTTTTTTGCAAGAGATTGAGAAGAGTGTTGGGAGAACCAAAAAAGGTGGGAAATATGAAGATAGACCTCTTGATATGGACATTTTATATTATGGAAAACTCATTATTCAGAGTGAAAAGCTTATCATACCACATCCCAGACTCCATTTACGGGCTTTTACTCTTGTTCCACTCAATGAAATAGCTCCTTTATTCAAACATCCCGTATTCATGAAAACCTCTGCTGAGTTGCTCAGGGAATGCAGAGATGAGCAAATGCCCCGAAAAATTGAATAGAAATACAACCTTTCCTCCAATATTTTAACAGACAGCATTATTTGTCGCAAAATATTTTTAAATTTCTTTTCATAATAGAATTTAATCATTATTTTTGCATCCCGTTTTTCGATAAAAGGAATAGAGAAAATTAAAAAAACGAACATAATGGCAAATCATCCGTCAGCAAAAAAAAGAATGAGACAAAGCGAGTCCCGCAGGATATCAAATCATTATTATGCCAGGACCATGCGCAAAGCGCTTAAGACCTTAAGATCTGCCACAGAAAGAGAAGAAGCAGAGAAAATGTATCCTTCTGTAGTTTCCATGCTCGACAAACTGGTAAAAAAGAAAGTTATCCATAAAAATAAAGCGGCCAATTTAAAATCAAGTCTGGATAAACATCTGACCGGCTTGAAAGGATAATAAATACTTTTTATATAGCTATTCATCAGCCACCCTTTTTTCAGGGTGGTTTTTTTGTTTTTCCTGCTTTTCGGAATCTCATCCTGTAATCTACAGAAAATCAAATTTATGTAAATAAATACGCTGAGATTTTGGCTTTTTTCCTATTAAGGATAAAAGAGCAGAATGATTATGGAATACAAAAATCTCAGCATCAAGAACTGGGCGGTAGAAGACAGGCCCCGGGAAAAACTGGCGAAAAGGGGAGTGGAAAACCTGAGTGATGCAGAATTACTGGCTATACTTATTGGTTCAGGAACGAAAAACAAATCTGCCCTGGAATTATCCAAGGAACTTCTGTTTTCCACCTCTCACAATCTGCTTGATCTTGGTAAGCTCAGTCTGGACGATTTGACAAAATTTAAAGGGATCGGAAAAACCAAAGCTATCATCATTCTGGCTGCACTTGAAATAGGGAGAAGGAGAAAATATGCAGAACCGGTTCAAAAGGTTCAAATCAGCTCAAGTAAAGATAGCTTTAAAATTTTTCAGCCTCTACTGGGCGATTTGCCGCATGAAGAATTCTGGCTTATGTTATTGAATCGTTCCAACCGGCTCATTGAAAATGTATGCATAAGCAAAGGAGGAACCAGTGGTACGGTTATTGACACAAAAATAATTCTGAACAAAGCATTAAGCCGGCTTTCTTCAGCAATTATTGTTTGTCATAATCATCCTTCAGGTAATATTCAACCCAGTCAGGCTGATATTAAAATTACGGAAAAACTGAAAACAGCGGCCTCTACAATGGATATAATGCTCCTTGATCATATCATTATTGCCGATACACGATACTATAGTTTTTCGGATGAAGGAAAATTGATATGAAGATAACGGGGTGAAGATAATACCAGGAAAAACAGATTGAGGGTGATGGTTAAATTATGTACCCGGAAAGATCTTTAGGTATATTTCAAACAGGAAGGTGTAGAAGACAGTAAATATAACAGACCATAGTACATTTGCACCGGCAAGGTATGATAACATTATTGGCTTTTTACCGAAAAATCTGACAACAAGAAAAGCTCCAACAGGGATTGATAGTAATATGGGGGTAGCGAATGCTATGCCTATGAGCCCATATTTTGTTCGAATATTTATTATACGTCGATTTCGTTTTGTGAATTTCTTTTTTTTCCTTTTTTTAAAAAGGGGTTCTTTTAGCGAAAAAAACTTTTTCAGATATGGAGCCAGGTGATTTTTCCACAAATGAATGACCAGATCTGAAAGATAGCTGAAGAAAAAAATCCCGAGCAATCCGCCAATGTTTGTCAATATAATAGTTTTGGCTATCCCCATATTATACTCAAGAATCGCCAGTGGGAATGTCATGGCAAACTTGAAGCTGCTGAAAAAAATAACAGATAATTCTTTCAAATTCTAAACTTTATTCAAAAATATGGATTTTTGATTTACCGATAAAGGGCCCGTTTTATTTATCGATTTGGCTCAGGAGAGTGTATAGGCTGTATTCGTCTTCTTCTGTTAGTTCCAATCTGAGTTTCCATTCTTCAAGATTGGCAGAAAAGGATAATGACTTTAGTTTACTGAAAAAAGTTTCGAGTCCTATTTCTACCTTTTCTCCCATCCTGTGGTCAATAATATCCTGTATGTTTTCAGAATAAGACCCGGCGTCCAGATTTAAATAAAAGCAAATGGGATCCTGAATCAGGATATCACTGTATTCAGTCCGCGTTACATTATCCTCAATTTTTCCTTTTTCACTAATCCTGATGATGATATCTTCCTTGTTGGAAATAATGAGATCCCGGTTATTTACGGATATATAAACCGGGAAACCTCTGCTTTTGACAACATAATACTTTTCCTTTCTGACAAGAGCATCTTCTTCTTCTGCAACCTCAAGGAACCGGTTTAACCAAGATGCATTACGCATGCGGGTGGCTGATACAATTACCGGCATATTTTCTTCCGGATCAAAAAATCTCCCTGGTTTTTCTTCTTTCTTATCTTCTTCAAACTTAAAACGGTGAACCTCATTTATTGAAAAGGCCATTTCTCCACTGAATGCATCACTTACATTTTCTTCTGTCAAATCAAATGCATTCGTCATTTCCTCAAAGACTTTGTTAAAATCTTTATTTATAAATTTGAGAAGGTCAATAATTTTTTCCGGATTTACATTGGAGTTTCCTATAAAGACCAGATCTTCAGATGGAATATAATCGAGCAAGGCTTTGATGGCTTCTTTATCCATGACGTTGAACTTGTTCACCGTCTCCTGCAATGACCTGTTTAGCCTGAGATTTGTAGTAAGATCAATTGCTCCTTTCTGGAATTCCAGAAAAACATGGCCATAATTGTTTTTTATTCCACCCAATAGATCCATTGCATTTCCGAACCGGTCCAATCCTTCGAGATTTGTCGAAGTAACCCAGGCATTAATGTCCTTTTGTCTGGCCAGAAATTTATTAAAATCCTTATCCGAGAGTATTCTTTCTTCATCCTTCAGATCAATTAATTCCTTGGCAACCGATTGAAGGTTCTCCTCCCATTTGCCCATCCCGGAAAGAGCCAAAGCAATGGAATTATTATATAAAATAATACCTGCTTTCTGTTTAATAAGATCATAGTCATCCAGTTCCATTCGTTCAAATTTCTCATCGATTTCCGTTTCCAATTCTGCTATTCTATTTTCGAACTCGCTTTTATCCTTTATGGGCATGATCAGGCCAAGGTAAGAGGGCTCTTCACCAAAAACAAAAATACTTGAAAAGTTATCCATATCCATCCCTGACAACTCCGGATTTGCTATAATTTTTGAGCCGAATACAGCCCCGAAGTCTTCTTGTTCAAGAAAGGAAAGTTCACTTATCTTGCCTTTCTCAATAAGGTTTCCCGGATGAAGGGTTACGACAAACTTTACATTTTCAGGGATGTACCGGAAGATTTGTTTTGCAGGCCTCTCGCAGGAGTTAAATAACAATACCCACAAAAAGGAAAATAAAACCGGGGTTCTCAGGGCTCTTTTCATGATAAGTTTAGTTAAATATTTACAATCATCAAGATAGAAAATTTTCCTGGTTATGGCCGATATCCTTTATCTTTTTTTTGACAATCTGCTATATTTTCTGCGAATGAGAAGTTTGATGAACCTCCGGCTTTTCATGTTTTTATCAAGTATCTTAAGTAGTGTTATTGGTTAGAAATGCAGAAAGTAACAGCCTGGCAACACTTGTGGCCACATGACAGTAGCGGTAAGGTGGTTAATTAAGGTGCAGAAAATCAATTCCATGCATGAAGAGATAAAAATAAAACCAGACCTCCTGGTCAGTGACCTTTGGGCTGGCTGAAACATGGATTAAGCTTTAGAATGTTCCATCTTCTGTGAGGGTTTGTTTGCGCTTGAAAAAGTCATTTAGAAGCACAAGAATACTTGATTACCAGTTTAGGCCGCATGTTTTCCCTGGGATAATCACTTGAGGCGAACTTCAGGCCCCCGGGAAAGGGGTTTTCTTCATCGGCATGCATGAAAATGAATCCATGATTTGGGGCGGCAATCTCCTGAACGGGAACAAAAAGAGAAGTTATGTCATATACTCTCTGATTTGAACTTAATTCGGGATGTCTTTCAACGATTACCTGATTGGCTTCTATGCTTTTGGGTTGATTATCCCATGTTACCTCATCTTCATTCCAGGGTTCAACGATTTGTCGAAAAACCAGTTTTTTGCCATTCGGGTCAATGTGTTCCGGAGAAGTTTTATGGAGACTGTCCCAAACAAAAGTATCGAAGTGTAAAATCAGTTTTACACTTTCAATCTTAGCTGATTTTGGCAGATCCGACAAATCAAACTCAATCAGGCTTCTTTTTGTTCTCATTACAGTAAGGGGCGATTCTGTAAGAAAACTTGCTTCGAAATAGTGATAATCGCCAAAGTTGTCCAAAGGATCAAGATCTGTAACCATAGCATCTTTGCCTTCTTCGGGTCCCGGTTGGATAATCACCCGTTCCAGCGTATCCTTGGACAATTTGAAGATATAAGGATCATCCGGGGTGGTATTTTTGAATACTTTCATTCGAATGTCTCTATCAATGGAGGGATAGCCTGGTTTTTCGACAATCACATGGAGGATTTTATAACCCGGTTTTAAAAGGATTCTGTTGATTTTAGGTTTTAGCCCGTATTTAACAATTTGACCATCCGGGGTAAAAACCGTCATTTGGGCCGAAACCATCGAAGAAGGAGAAAGATTGATTGGATTATCGGCAATAACGCCAACATAGGCGATTACCGGTCGGACAATATCAAACCCAAAACTTGCATAACCAAAGTCATCCGGGTAAGCATTATGAGTTGGTAATACCTGAGGAATTATCCGCGTTGTTTCTCCAGGCCTTATGATGAATGACACTGGTAAGGAATCATCAACAAGAAAAGCTTTGGGTGACCCCCCCCGGGGGGCCGCATAAACAATTTCCCCTTCAGGACCGATTACCAAAAACTTGGTAAGATCAAAATTTCCTGCAGCCATTTCTATTTTACCTGTGATATAACCGTTTCCGAAAACCAGTAAAGGAATAATTTCATCTTCCATGACAAATTCCCCTTTATCATTTTTTATGGATAACTGTATATGCCATGAATGATGAATATTGCTTGAATCTTTCGATTCTGGTGAATCAGATTTGTGCGTTTCCCTGGTCAGGTCTAAAGCAAATTCTATTTTGCCTTTTTGCACACTTTCGGTTTTTTCACATGAACTCCATAGCAGCACACAAGCGAAAAAAATACCAAAAGAAAGAAATCTTGTTACTGTTTTCATGGTCTCTGATTTTAGTTAATAAAGTTAATAAAACATCCTGCCAATGTCAAGATGTAAATTTCTCAATAAGGGTTGCGGGGGGGTGGGAAACAAAGGACAGGCAATAGAGCTGGGAAAACAGGACAGGGAAGTTGTACTTGAGGCAGATGTATGAATCATGGCTTAGAAGGAATTTCTCAAAGAATCGGTTTTCAAAACTTATTAACATGCCTGTTATATAATTTTAAAAAAGTGTAATTTTAAATCCTCGGAAGTTTTTAACAAACAATTTTGATAATCAGCTAGATAGAACCTATTTTTTTGTGGATTGGTATTTAATATTTGATACAGAAACAACTGGCTTGCCCTTGCGGGATAATGCACCGATTGAAGAACTGGACAATTGGCCCCGCCTGGTTCAATTGGCCTGGCAGATACATGACGTAAAGGGTAAATTCCTAGAAGCCAGAAATTACATCATTAAACCGGATAATTTTATTATACCCTATAACGCGCAGAAGGTTCATGGCATTTCAACGGAGAAAGCAAATGATGAAGGTGTTGAGATTCATTCTGTACTGAACAGGTTTTCCCGTGACCTGGAAAGAACACGAATAATTGCGGGACATACTATTGAGGTTGACCTGAAGATACTGGCGGCTGAATTTTTGCGGGCGGGAAGGGATAATCCTTTGCAGAAAATAC
>CAZQOV010000003.1:0-49213 GCA_964595055.1 uncultured Bacteroidaceae bacterium
GAGATAATCTCATCATAGGATAATCCAAGGGCTAAATCATTATCTCCTTCATAATAAACTATTGCAGAGGGGTTGTATGGCAATACGATCTGATCCATATATTGTAATGCATCTGCACTTGTTGAACCTCCAAATCCCCGAGGAATGATATGAATACCCGCAAAATCTTCCTTCAGAGTATTCCATCTCCTAATGCTGGAACTCCCAACAAAAAGCACTCCTCCCGCTTCAGGCATATTTACTTTGTCCCTTTGCTTAAAAAGTCTTATTTCCCGGTCAAATCGGTTGGGCTCGGTTTTAATACTTCTTCGGGAGGAAAGAAAAAGGTCATGCAGAAAAATGAATTCTTCATTTATAAAGACTATGGCAGTATCTTGTTCGGGATCAAATCCGGAAAGTTTAATTTTTTGAGGGATCTGAGGGTCTGTGGAAGAAGACGTAAATTCAAAATGCTTGTTATCACGGGATTTCACGGTAATCTTATCTCCCATTTTACTGCCGAATACATATAAATCAATTAATTCATTATCGGTAACTACAACTCTGGAGGTTCCAATTCGAAAGGAGTTCTCTGATTCTGTCAACTCAAGAATAAAGTTGGCAAATGAATTAATATAACTGTGCCCCAGAGGATGCCAGGTTAACTGGTTGTTTGAATTATCTTTCTCATTATCCACATCGTTTACGTATAGCTGGAAACAAACTCTTTGAGGATATTCGGTTTCTCCGAAAAGCTGATAATTAAATTCCAGTTCAAGATTCACTTTATTTTTACTTCCGGTAATTATTCCTCGAAGAGAAGGATTACCAGCGTTTTCCAGTTGCTTTCTGAGATCTCTGATTTTGTAATGCAATTCATTATTATTCATCGCGAGGGCAACCGAATACTGTACAATGTTTTCCGATCCTTGAAAATCAGTTAAAAATAATTCAATCCCATCTCCGCGCCAGGGCTTAGAATAGTTGGTAACCCGGCAATCATCTTCAATTTCTACAAATAACAGGAGGTTATTTCTTTTCCAGGCTAATTTAAAACTCGCTTTCAAATCCTCTTTTCCAGGGAAATTTCCAAAGGGATCAGCATACAGTTGCCTGGAAGGAATATCCTTCCACTCCGCAGGGTTTCCATCCAAAGTGAAATCGTTAAGCTCTTGTATTTTAATGTAATCGGGAGTAACTGAGGTACGAGAACAGGATGGACATAGAATAAGGGTCAAAATCAGAATAGAAACGGTAATATTCCACATAAGGGTTTATGTTTTTTTTCACTAATGGTTAAAATCCGATACTAAAATAATAAATTTTCCATCCGTTTTTTCCAGTTGAAGCGTTTCATCAATTCACCTGGTTCCGCTTCTCTTTCGTTTGTTTCTTTTCCCGTTTTTAACATTTTCTTTATTTTTGTATCATTATGGCCTTGAAGCTCAACATAAAAGAATTTTTAAAAGAAGCCCTAAACTCAACATTAATAGATGTACGTTCCCCTTCGGAGTTTCAGCATGGACATATTCCGGGAGCAAAAAACCTCCCCCTTTTTTCTGACGCCGAGAGAAAAATTATAGGTACTCTGTATACAAAAAAAGGGAAAGAAATTTCCATACAAAAGGGATTTGAGATCTTGGCAGGGAAGTATAGCCAGCTCATTGAAAAAATCCATTCCTTATCATCAGATGGGGTTTCCTATCTCTATTGCTGGAGGGGAGGAATGCGCAGTGGGGCAATGTCATGGCTTTTTGAAAGGTTGGATATAAAAACTTATTTACTGGATGATGGATATAAGTCCTATCGTCGGTTAATCAGAACCTATTTTTCATCTCCTTTACATTTAATTATTGTGGGAGGAATGACCGGTACAGGCAAAACCGAAATATTGGAAGAATTGCAATCCAGGGGGTTCCAGGTCATTAATTTAGAAAAAATTGCCGGCCACAAAGGTTCGGCATTTGGTTCCCTTGGAGAGAAACAACAACCTACAACTGAACAATTTGAAAATAACCTTTTAGTTGAGTTTTTAAAATACGATAAGGCACAGCCCATTTTTTTGGAAAATGAAAGCCAAAGCATTGGCAGAGTTTTTATTCCCCCGGAACTATACCAGCAGATGAAGGAAGCAAAGCTTTTTAATCTTGAGATACCAATTGATGAAAGAATTGACAGGCTTGTCAAGGCCTATAGTTGTTATGAGGATGCACAACTAATGGATTGCCTGCATAAGATTGAAAAAAAGATTGGAGGACAAAATTTCAAGGAAGCGGCATTTGCCTTGAAAAAAAAAGATTATCAAAAATTTGCCAGAATAGCATTACAGTACTATGATAAGTCATATCGGTTCGGATTGGAAAAAAAGCCCAGGAATAATCTTATCCCTATTCATTCGGATACCGGCAATGCGAAAATAAATGCAGATCTCATAAAAAAGTTTCTGTAATGATTTTCCTGATAGTATTGAACTTATTCCTTTCTTTCGGGTTATTATTCAGGTAAAGAGTGCCTCTGATAATCATTTTTTGTTCTATCCCATAGAAAAACCCCTTGAAATGGAAAATACTATGCGCATTCAAACCATCGGTGGAATTACAAAAGAAGAAATTCTATTTACCTTGACCACAAATGTAATGCCCAATACTTTTGTAGTTGAGAATGATGAACCTTATCCTGGTTATCATGGTAAAAACCTTCCAGGGGGTACCAATCCTTTTTCCGTTTTTTTCATGACAAGGGAGAGACATTCTACAGAGAATGTTCTGAGGCTTAATCAAAAAATTAAAAAGTATTTTGATTATCCTTTTGATGCCGTCACAGGAATAATCTGTCTGAATAATGAAAATCTGCCCTGCATAAGGGTTCGGGGAATGGATACCTATGATTATATCGGAGAACTTCAAAGGTGTTTTTTTTCAGAAGGTGTAAAATTTCTTAAAAAAAGGAATATTAAACAGCAGGCCGTCATAACACTAAAAAAGATTTTCGATATTGAACCGATTGATAACCGGATTTTCAAGGATCATGATGAACCTTCTACCTTTTATATTCAAATAGCAAAACAGCTTTCTTTTGAACAATTTAGAAAACTCACCATAAATGTCAGAGCAAATGTAGATAAAGATAAAGCAAATTTCGATGCTGCTCTTGCTGCAATATATGCAAAAGATGTTATTGACGCCATAAGGATCTTTGCAAAAGATATAGATATGGATAAGCTTAAGCTAATCCTTTCTGCTTATGAGGAAGAATTAAAAAAAATGGAATAAAATATTCATTATCCCTTAAGAGGAGTATCTACCCATCGGTAAATTTTATCAGATCTTCTTACAAGGTTATCGATAGGGATGGAGCACTTTTGTCCTTTAAGGGCCTTTTCTGCAGATTTTTTTTCCACTCTTAATTCTGTTACGGATGTTTCAATTATTCCCGTAGTGGGTCCAATGATCAAAATATCATCACCAGCATTCAATTCTCCGGCTTCTACCAGAATTTCAGCAACCCCTATCCGATCATAATAATTGGTGCATTTTCCGGTATAAATCTTTTTCTTTGTGGCCTGAGAGCCATATACATGACTCCACTCTCCCAATCTTTGTCCCAGGTAATAGCCATCCCAGAAACCACGATTAAATACCTTACGAAGTTCTTTCTCCCAAGCCTTAATCTTTTGATCATTATATGTACCCTCAATGACAGCATTTAGGGCTTCGTTATAAGTTTCAACAACAGTCTTTACATATTCAGGAGAACGGGCACGACCTTCTATTTTCAATACCCTGACACCTGAATCGAGAATTTTATTCAAAAAATGAATTGTGCACAAGTCTTTGGGAGACATGATGTAATCATTATCCACTCCGAGCTTATTACCCCTTTCTCTGTCCTTCACTTCATAGGATCGCCGGCATACCTGACAACAATCTCCCCGGTTAGCCGAATGATTATGCTCATGAAGACTCAGGTCACACTTGCCCGAAATAGCCATGCACAGCGCTCCATGGACAAACATTTCAATCCCCATGCGATTACCTCCTGGTCCTCTGATGTCCTCGATTTCTATTCCTTCGTATATTTTTCTTACCTGATCAAGGGTTAATTCTCTTGCCAGGACAGCTACATCAGCAAATCGAGAATAAAATTTTAAAGATTCTATATTGCTAATATTAAGTTGGGTAGACAAATGTACATGAACATTTTGTTGAATAGCATAAATCATTACCGCAGGATCAGAAGCTATAATGGCATCTACCTGGTGTTTTTTCGCCAGATCAACGAGTTCTCTCAGGATTCCAAGTTCATGATCATAAATAATCGTATTAATGGTTAAATAAGCATTAAGGTTATTCTGACGAGCGATTCTTAGGATTTCTCCCAAATTCTCCCGGGTAAAATTACTGGCAGAACGAGCCCTCATATTTAGTTGTTCGATCCCGAAATAAACAGAATCGGCTCCACCCTGTATAGCGGCCTGGAGGGATTCAAATGAACCCACAGGAGCTAAAATTTCTATCTCTTCTCTTCTGAATTTCATGGAACAAAGATAGCCAAAAACAGTAAGATTAAGAATTACAGAGGATCAGTCTCATTACTTTCTCAGCACAATTCTGAGGGTCGTTCCTGTCTCAACTTCGGAGTTCAGGACGAATATTTTCCCTTCATGATAGGTTTCAACAATCCGTTTAGAAAGCGATAGCCCAAGTCCCCATCCCCGCTTTTTTGTAGTATATCCCGGTTTAAAAATGGTTTTATGGCGGGATTTGGGAATTCCTCTCCCGGTATCTATTACATCTATATAAACAATCTGGGTATGATCTTGCACTTTTATTTTAATCTTTCCTTTCCCCTCCATCGCATCCATTGCATTTTTGCATACATTCTCTATCACCCATTCAAAAAGGGCCACATTAAGTGGGACATGGATATCAGGGTCATCAATATCCAGGTCGAAAGAAATTTTATTTGAACTTCGGCTAAGCAGATAATCGATGGAAGTTTCCAGAATTTCTTTTAATCTTGTAGGTACCAATACAGGCTTAGATCCGATTTTAGAAAACCGTTCCGTAATTTTTTCCAAACGTTTCACATCATTTTCCAGCTCCCGAACGATGGATGATGCAGGCAGTTCCTGCCTGAGTAATTCTACCCAGGCATTAAGCGAAGAAGCAGGGGTTCCGAGTTGATGTGCGGTTTCTTTTGAAAGTCCTACCCATACTTTATTTTGTTCCGCTTTTCTGGATGAACTAAACGCGAAATAAGATACCAGGATAAACAAAACGATCACACCCAGTTGAACATAGGGAAAATACTGAAGCTGTCTGAGAAATGTAGAATCCCTGTAATACAAATAATTTTTATCCCCGTCACCCAGGTCGATGACCATACTATCATTTTCAGATTTCATGATTTCAAGTTGGTCATACAGATAGTCGGGATTATTGGCAATCTTGGTTGAATCAAGGTTTCTATGGGTTATGATCCTTCCTGCGCTATCGGTTTGTATGACAGGCACGCTATTATTATTCTGAATTACAAGGAGTTGAAAGCTAAGGTCATAATTCTCATAATCTGCGCTGATCAACTGCTGGGTTGCCTCAGCCCATAATTCTACCTTTTGTCTTTCCTCCTGGGAAAGATCTTTAACTAATTTATTTGTATAGGTAAGGGATCCAATGCCTATGACAATGGCACCAAGGAAAAGAAATAACTTCCAGCGTTGTTTTTTTTCGTAAATATTCAAACCAATTTTTTTAAAAATTAAACAAAACACATATTATTTAGTATCAGGACTCATCTTTAAAGCAATCCGTTGCTTTGCTCATCCGTCATCTTCTTCCCACTCCAGCTTAAAGATTTCATCCTCTTGTTTTTTTGCGTTTCTCTCTCTCTTTCTTTTGGGTCTATTGCCCTCATTATCCGCCTCATTGACAACAGTATCGCCAGGCCATTCCAGTATAAACACGGGTTCCTCCCCGGTTGTAATTCCGGATTTTTCATCCTTTCCAAACCATCCGAACTCTTCATTTAAAATCGTCTTTAATCGGGTCTTTTCATCTTTCAAATCCTCTTTAATGGAGCTTAAAGCTTCCTGTCTATCATATTTTATCGTGTAATCATCAGCAACCCCTGAAATGGTTAGATACAGGCTTGCCCGGCGCTCATCTTCCATGATAAAAAATTCTTCATTTTTGACTTTTGCACGACCTGTAAGGATTTCGGAAAGTAAAATTTTCAATTTATAATCAAAATACCCGGTAAAATTATGGATCCCGGATAACTTTATGTTAAAGGCATTGGAGTTAATATCCATCTCCGGAATTGTCATCTTATTATTTTTTATAAGAACAGTATTTTTTAAGGTTGAAAATCTGATATTATTCAACTCTTTTATTCCTATAAACCCGGAGAGTTTTTCTGCAGGTTTGAAATGATTTAATTCCCCTTCTCTGATAATGAGGTCGGCCTCTGTAATGATTTTTTCTTTTTTTATTTTCAGGGTGCTGTCAAAAACAGCATTAAAATCTATTTTCCCGGTAATTAATCCCTCAAGGTTATCTGACTGAAGATTATCCTGGCCAAAGTTATTGAAGTCTTTAAATAACTTACTAATTTCGATATTGTTGAGATTATTGAGACTTTTCAGGTAATAGTCTCCCGATTCGTTCTGAACTATTGTTGCACTGCTTTCTACCTTTCCATCCATATACTGGAATGAAAGATATGGGAAATCAAGCCTTTTTTTTCCGTAAGCGATGCTCCCCGAAACTTTCTGTCCATGAAAACTGCGGGTTATTAATTCTTCAAATGAAAAATCTATTTTCCCGGCAATACGGTCCGGAAAATACAGTGCATCTCTTTCCTGTTGATTTTTTTTGACTTCATCCGGTTGAAGAGAATTAAGATCCAGCCGCTCTCCAGATATCTCGCCACTCATTAGTAACTCCTGGTTTTTATTGATTAAAAACTTCAGCAGATAATCTAACCTTCCCTTAAGGGTAAGCTTGTCTTCATTAGATTTAAATGTTATTTCAGGAAACCAGCTGTCACCATCCATCTGAATATTCCCATTTATATTTTTGAGGGAAGGTCTACCGGGAAGAAGCAGGTTTATTTCGGATAGTTCCAGATTGCCAGATATTTCAGCCATCGTAAACTTTTCTGCATTAATCTCCTGAAAAGAGCCGGCTTCGATTTTTAATGCAATATTTGGATACAGTGTACCCCCCAAGTTAAGATCCTGATTTTTAATTAAAAGATCTGAAAGTTTTTGAGCATCCAGCTCTCCTTCCATACCCAGAGTAATATCCGGATGAACAAGATTTTTAATAGAAAAATAGCCTTCAAAATCTGAATTAAAATCACGTATCCGGTATTTTTCAATATTTATTTCGGTAGTTGATGGTCTTTGGTAAATTCCATTGGTATATTTACCTTTCATTCTGACATTTCTGATCTCCTCCCCTCTGAACTGAACCTGATTTAAATTTAACACATATACCGCCTCAATTTCGGGCACCTTTGTCGATGTGATAGGTCCTTCTACCTTAACCGCCAGATCACCCCTGCCGGCAGCCTTAAACGGTATTTTTTCGCTCCACTCCAAAGGAAAAGAGCTCATAAGGGTGGCGATATTAATATTACGGCCACCCAGCATAAGGTCCAAAGAGGGATTTTCTCCCATATTAAGGGTACCATGGGTAGCAAGCTGCATGGTATTTAATGAAAGTTCTCCTTTTTCAATAGTTGCAAGCTCATCTGAAACCTGCATAATCAAACGCAAAGAAACCCTATAATCATTTGCATAACGGAAGCCATTTCTTGTGAAATCTTTTAAGGTAAAGCTGCTATGTGTACCGATTGAAAAATTATTCCTGGAAAACTTTCCCTTTAACAGCAAATTATCCAGTTTAGTAAATGAATAGGTATTCTTGGATAAGTTTTTAAAGCTTAAATCAAATTCAGAAATTCTAAGTGCCTCTAATTCAAATACTTTTATTTTTTCATTTTCTCTTTGTTTTCGCAGTTCCGGCTTCAGCACTTCGGCATTGGTTTTTCCTTCAGAATCGATCAGAAAATTCGTACTACCATTTACGGCATAGATTCTTCTAATGCGGATATTGGAACGGATCAAATCAAGAGCATTAAACTTTAGAAAAACCTTCTCTGCGGAAAACAGGCGCTCCGGATCAATATTTCTAAATTCATTTTTATTAAAATTGGAAGAAGACCAGATGGTTACTTCATGAAATACAACGGAAAGATAAGGAAAGGTTTGAAAGAAAGAAACATCAACTTCATCCACTGAGATTTTTGTTTGTACTACCTGGTTAATTCTTTGAATACTCAGTTCCTTGATTTCTTCTTCATATTTACCCACAAGAATTATTCCTGTGGTAATAAATATGACGATTAACACAAGTGCAACCCATAAAATAAGGTTAAGGATCTTACGAACTTTATTATTATCCCTCATCTGGTTACAATAACCACAAAATCTACCCTAATATTATGTATTCATCAAAAAATCGAAATCATCTTTTACACCTAATTCCACCGGTTCATTGCCCTGATAAAACAACCGGGCATTCCTGCTTCCTTCCAGCCGTAATTTGCCATTTTCAAGAATCAACATGGTCCCTTCCCGAAGCCCCACAACATAGGTGTTTTTATTGACTTCAAGAAATTCTTCAATCCTGGCTTCACGGGTTTCACCTGCATGACCTTCAGGATTAGCATCCAGGTAATGAGGATTAATCTGAAAAGGAATCAGGTTAAAGGCATTAAAACTATCGGGTTCAACGATCGGCATATCATTTGTAGTCTTTATAGTTGGACATGCCATATTGGAACCGGCACTCCACCCAATATAGGGTTTACCGTTTCTTACTTCCTCTGCTACCGGTTCGAGTAAGCCATTATCCTGAATCATTTTCAACAGATGCCAGGTATTCCCACCTCCCACAACAATTGCGTCGCTCTTCCGAATCAATTCAACCGGATCCTGAGTTTCATGCACGGAAATGATATTATGCCCAGCTTCTTTGAATCGTTTGCGAACCCTGACAATATAATCATCGAATGAAAGTGAAACTCCGGCATAGGGTATAAAAGCACAGTTAAGACCATCTTCTCCCAGGAACTTTTTTATATAAGGAACCGGGTATTCAAGATATTCTTCTCCGGCATTAGTAGAATTGCTTATTAACAATAATCTCATAATTAAATCTTTTTTCTGTTACAAAATTAATATTCCTTCACATGGCATATTACAAAATGACAAAAAACAATATAACGCGAGTAAAACAAAGGATCAATCTGAGATGAAAAAACCATTAATAGCTTCGTTTCAATTCCTTTATTTCTCTGTTTTGTTCAACCAGTGGAAATTCAATTCGTTCGGTTTTGTTCGATAAAAAATCAAAAAGAAGGACTTTGCCACACAGTACTTCACCCACTCCCGTAAGGATTTTTATCGCCTCATTCGCCTGGAAGGATCCGATAATGCCGGGCACCACCCCAAAAAGCCCGGAAGTTGAAGGGTCTGTGATATTATGTTTATCCCGGATGTTATGATATAGGCAATGCAGCGTATGGCCCTGATCATAATTAAAAACCGACACTTGCCCTTCAAATTTGTATACAGCCCCAAAAATCCAGGGTTTATTCAGAATCAGACAGGCATCATTAATTAAGTACCGTGTTGAAAAGTTATCTGTGGCATCAACTACCAGATCAAAGTTTTCAAGGATCTTAAGAGCATTTGAAACGGTGAGTCGTATATTCATAAGTTCAAATTCAACCAGGGGATTAAGCAACTTAAGTTTATCTCTGGCAATAATGGTTTTTAATTTTCCCAGATCATGTCCCCCATAAAGAATTTGACGATGAAGATTATCTTCATTCACTACATCATCATCCATAATTCCAATCTTACCGACTCCCGCAGCACTTAGGTATTGCAACACCGGGGCTCCAAGTCCTCCTGCTCCGACAACCAGAACTTTCGCATTTTTCAGTTTTTCCTGTCCCTCTTCACCAATATATTCCAACATAATATGTCGGTTATATCTTCTTTTTTCAGCACTGGTCAGCATAGTAGTAGTATCTGTTATTTATAAACACAAATATATGGAATGGAGATGGATTGAAATATTGTTTTCAAAATAAGTTATCTACAAAAAAAACCGCTTCAGCAATTGAAGCGGCTTCTAAAGTAATAAGACATATATTTAGAAAGATAAAAGGGTAAGTCCCAGGGAGAATGGATAAAGCTCAGGCCCTTTTTCCTTCTCAAACAAAGATGTGGGATAATAATTAGCAAAAAGTTTAAGATTTCGATATCCTATTCTTGCTGTAAAACCATATTTCAATGGGCTTATGTTAAAATCATCTTTCACTTTATCCTTTTGCTTGTGACCGTTCACCGTATATACCATTTTGGTTTTCGATCCAAGTTTTACGCCTCCGATAACACCCCCGGAAATAAACATTCTTTTTCTTCCCAGCGGAATTTGAAATTCCATTAATAGCGGAGCGGTAAGATAGGTCGTTTGAAGTTTAGCTTTTTGAACGCTTGCATTTTCCTCCATCAGTGTTTTTTCAACAATTCTGCCGTCATCGTTTTTCATAATCACATTACCGTGATCGAAATGGTAGTTGCTCCATTCCAACCCGAGTCCGGTAACCAGCCCTACCTTATCGGACCCAAGACCTATACCATATTCCATAAAATTAAGATTAAAATTCCAGGAATGACTGGTATTAAGGTCCATGAAAGAATTTTCGGGAGCCAGATCCATAGCAAAATCCTTATTCACATAATTGTTTATTCCTACTTCGAAACCTGCCCAGTGGGGCTTGAATTTATCTCTTTTCTTTTGATCGTCTTCCTTTTCTGTGATCTCTCCTTTTGAACTCTTATCATCAAGATCATCCCAATCTATGCTGGTCCCTTTTTCATCTTCAATAATGGTAACTCCTCTATTTCCAAATTTAATTTTGGTAGTATCCCTGCCTTCTTCTATGGTAACGACCCCGTCATCACCGATCTTAACAACCGTTTTTTCTGCATCTTCAACTACGGTTACTTTCCCTGCATCCGTTGTTTGCTGAGCCAGGATTCCGAACCCTATCAGGAGTGACAGCAGGGTGGTTGTAAATACTTTTTTCATGATTTCCTATTTTAATGTTTACGAATTAATTTTATTTCTGCAGTTTCTATTTGTGTGACGGCTGGGGGTAAGGAAATGTTACAGGTCCTTTTGAAGTTTATCTTTTGTCGTAGGAATCTGGATAAGAAAAGAACCTCCTTAAGCGTTCAATATACCGACAAAAAGCCGGAAAACAGGGTTAGCCGGAACAACATTAAATCCTGCGGTATAATAGAAAAAAATGGATTGTCTTTTTCTTTGCTCCGATGGAGGAGGAATAATATCTGCCTGGAGGTATAAGTTCAGTTTCAGATGCACAGTCGTTATCGGCAAATTAATCCTCCCGGTTGATTGGAGTAGAAAATGAGATGATCCCCGAATGAAAGCTGAGTACTTTTTTATTTGAACCTTCTTTTGCAGAAGCTTCAAATTTCATATTGGTTCCGGCAACTTCATTAAGTTTTTCAATTCCCAGACTGGCAAGATTCACAGCATTTAGTTCTTTCTCATCTTCCCTGAAAATAAGGTCCGAGAGTTTTTGAACAGCAAATTCCTGTAGGCTAAGGTATTCATCCTGATCAGGACGGCTAAGGGTTGAATTTGGTTTATATGGGTTTTTTATGTGAATCGGGTCATTTTCCAGCTTGCTTATAGCAGAATTGTTGCGGAAATGTCCGGACTCAATCGTGACATTATTTAAAATATCTTCCCGATTCAGTTCTATCGGTTTCTCATCAACATTTTCTGGTAAAGGAGATTCAAGGGACGCGATGGGAATACTGGTTTTAATGGTAATAGTTCTGGCAGCTTTCTTAATGGCTTTTTTTGCTTTTTCCGGTACATCTTTTGAATTGAATTCTTTATTCCCGGCTTTATTATTTAAGCTTTCTTTTGGAGGTTTTTGTGATGAAGTGGTATCCGTTTTTGAAGATTCAACCGATTTTTCTTCGGAAGAAGCCAGAGTATTCATTTCCGGATTTTGATTAAGAAAGAGATTAAATACCGATAAAAAGATAGCAATGCCAGCGGCGGCGGCAGCTGCAGTAAAGAGTTCTTTCCGATATATGACAAAAACCGGTTTCTTTACTAATCTTTTATGGGGATAAGGATTAATTTCATTTGTATTCAGCCGGGCTTTGACAAAAGCCTGATAATCTTCTCTCTTTTCTGGTTTATGGTTTAAATACTCATTCAGTGAATGTTTTTGTTTTTCATTTAGATCACCTTCTGTGTCTGCGATGCAGAAAAAATCAAAATTATTATCGTTTACAGGCAGTGTCAGATCAATCTGCTTAAGATTTTCCTTTTCTCTGTAGTTTAATTTTTCAGGATGAACAAAGGCTTTTTCCATGCCCTCAAGCTCTTCCTTCAGTTCCGGATGCGTAAGAAGAAAATCCTCCAGTGCCTGAATGTCATCATCATTAAGATTACCATCAAGATAATCGATGAAAAATTCTTCGTAGTTATATATATTTATTTGGTTTTTCATCTCTTTAAATAACTCTCTCGGGGTTGCCAATGAATTTTTTTAAGAACAGACGCCCCCTGTAAATGTACACTTTAACCTGGGACTCAGATAACCCGGTGATCTCTGAGATTTCATGGTAAGAATAGCCTTCATAATCCCTCAACATGATCACAGAACGCTGATCGCCAGGAAGTTTTCCCAATGCCTGATGGAGAACCTCATTAAGATCAGAATATTGTTCTGAATGAGAATACTTTTCCAAAGCAACTTCTTGAAAATCGGTACTTCGGCTTTCCTTACGAATAATATCAATCATGGTGTGATACGCTGTGGAAAATAAATACGACTTCACTTTTTTCCCATCCACATCCGACCGTTTTGACCACAATTTCTCAAAAGTATCCTGCACAATATCTTTAGCACGTTCTTCATCGCGTAAATTTTTCAGAATAAACCTGAAAATTCCGTCTGAATAACTCTCTACAGCCTGGTTATAATCCTTTACGGTCATTCCTTTATTTCCAATTTCATTTGTATGACGAACAAGAAAGGTAAAAGTTACAAAAAAAAATCACCCAATTCCATAACGCACAGGAAAAAACTAAACCTATATAATCTTATCTGTGAGAAACAAAATTTTCCAAATTGGATCAGCACGCCCGCAAGTGCCCAAACCCTGGTGTGGAATCCTAATGATGTATTTAATGTTCAAAATTATTTTGATTTCGATTCCCCTGAAAAACCAGGAAGTGATGCAATACGAATGCAGTATTATCCTTCATTTACTTCCACTGCAGAGATCGCACCGGGTTTAGAATATAATAACGCATTAACACTCGCAGGATATTATCGACATTACATCTCTTCCAATGCTTTCAATATACAATTCGAAAGGGACAAAGTATCAAATCGAAGGTAAAGTTTTTTATGAAAGAATTTTATATAGATTAGCTAATATTTTTATAATTCGCATATTAAATGATTATATTTGAACCATCGGAATAATAAGACTAGTAATTATAAATGTCTTAATGCAAAGGTCCGGATGTATAAAAACGATAAAGCCTTAGTCAGGTCCGAAAAGCCAGTTATCCTTACCTTTTCTGCAAAGAAAAGGGCCAGCGCTTCGACCTTCAGTGGCAGGAGTTATAGAATTTTGTCAGGAGCTTTTTTCTCCGATTCGGGAAGCAGCGGCGACAGGTTTTCAGCGCAAGGGCCTGGAAGCGTCATTTTAACTGGTGGCAGACAACTCAAGGTAAGAAAATGCAAATCAATGAAAAACACGATTTTTTTACATTTTGCAGACACCCGTTTATAGCAGATAATCAGGAAATAACGATCAAACAAGAACGTGAATATCCCTATTTTTAAAAACAAAAGCATACTTGTGGCCGAGGATGAAGAAATAAATTTTCTTTTCATCGAAACGCTATTAGAGCCTACAGGAGTAAGAATAATACATGCCTGGAACGGACAACAAGCGATTGATGAAATAAAAAAAAACCCTGACATTGACCTCATTCTCATGGATATAAAAATGCCCATCGTAGATGGTTATGAGGCGACCCGCACAATAAAAAAACTCCATCCCAAACTTCCAATAATAGCTCAGACGGCCTATGCTCTGGGCGATGATAAGCATCTATGTTTTGAGGCAGGTTGTGATGAATATCTCAGCAAACCCATTCGAAAGAGTAAACTTTATTCATTACTTACCGATCTGCTTTCAAATGCCCAGTAAATCGTTTTTTAATTAAATTTCTGTCATTCGGGTTTATTCATGTAAAAATATTGATACTTTTGATACTGCTTTTTACATACCTCCGTTATTTATTGTGAAACGAAGTGATGTTGGGTTTATAAATCTTTAATCAAGAAAGAATTAAAAAGATGAAATTTCTTAAAAAAAAGCCGTTGGCTATCCTAATCTCAATAAGCATAATCCTTTCATTAGGGTTTTCCAGGCTGAGTGATCGTGATTTTGAGATTGTGAAAAATCTGGATATTTTTTATTCTTTATTCAGAGAACTGAATCTTTTTTACGTAGACCAAACAAATCCTGAAGATTTGATTGAGACGGGAATTGACGCTATGCTTAATTCTCTGGATCCTTACACTACTTTCATATCAGAGTCTGAAATGGATGACTTTAATTTCATGACAACAGGACAATATGGAGGGATAGGTTCTGTTATCCGGAAAAGTGGTGAAAATGTTATCATTGCCGAACCCTATGAAGGGTCTCCGGCAGCCAGGGCAGGATTGAGGGCTGGTGACATAATTATTTCTGTTGATGGTATGAATACCCGGGGAAAAGAGCTTTCGGTAATAAGTGAAAAACTGAAAGGAATTCCGGGTACGGAGGTAAAACTGGTCCTTAAGAAACCTGGTGAAGAAAAAAATACACCGGTAAAAATTACCAGAGAACAGATACAAATTGACAATGTGAGTTATGCCGGACTTCTTGAAAACAATACCGGATATATACGGCTGTCTAACTTTACACTTGGCACCGGAAATGAAGTAAAAAAGGCATTTTTAGAACTCAAAGAAGAAGGGATAGAAAAACTCGTTCTTGATGTGAGAGGGAATCCAGGAGGATTATTAATTGAGGCGGTTCGTGTGTGTAATATTTTTCTTGAAAAAGACCAGCTCATCGTCAGTACCAAAGGAAAAGTGAAGCAATGGGATAAGGATCATTATACAACACTTGAACCTGTAGATACCGAAATGCCCCTTGTGGTATTGATCAATCGGGGCTCAGCTTCTGCCTCTGAAATTGTTGCCGGCGCTTTTCAGGATCTTGACCGGGCTGTAATCATTGGTCAGCGGACCTTTGGAAAAGGACTGGTACAAACCACTCGCTCATTAAAATACAATACCCAGTTAAAAGTAACGACTGCCAAATATTATATCCCAAGCGGAAGGTGTATACAGGCATTGAATTATTCCAACAGGAATGAAGATGGAAGTGTTGGACACATTCCTGATTCTTTGATCACAGCCTATAAAACAGCCGGAGGCAGAACCGTATATGATGGAGGAGGGATACGTCCGGATATTGCAGACACCATGAAGTCTGTTAACCAATTGGCCCTGGAGCTTTATGCACAGGGTATCCTTTTTGATTTTGCCACAGATTATGTCGTAAAGCATCCAGACAGTCCCAAAATTAAAGGATTCAGCATAGGAGAAGAAGGGTATGAGGATTTTATAGAATATGTAAAAGAAAGAAGTTTCAGTTATGAGACACAGAGTGAAAAAGCCTTAAAATCATTAATGGAAACGGCAAAATCTGAAAAATACTATGAGATTGCAGAAAAGGAATTTACTCAGCTTTCGAAGAAAATGAAACATGATAATGAAACAGACCTTCGGAGATTCAAAGATGAAGTTATCGAGCTTATCAATGAAGAAATTATCAGCAGGTATCATTTTCAGGCCGGAAGAATACAACTTTCCATTGAAAAGGACCCACAAGTTTTCACTGCATGGGAAGTTGTTAATGATAAAAAACGGATACAAAAAATATTGGGTAAATAGTTAAATTTGTTGTATGAAAATTATTTTAACCGGTATTTCTGCAGAATTATTTAAAACGGCAGAAGTGAAAATTACCAAGGAGGTTTCCAGCGTATCAGAATTAAGAAATCACCTTTTTTCATTGGAACCAAAACTTTCAGATCATCATACAGCCTTTGCGGTTAATTCTGTATTGGCAAAAGATTCAGACAGATTAAAAAAAGAAGACAGGATTATGGTATTTCATCCATTTTCCGGGGGTTAATGAGCTTCAAACCAATTTTTTCCTTTACCTGTCTCAACAATTAGAGGGACTTTTAATTTCCAGGCATTCTCCATTTCTTCTTTGATTATACGGGTCATGATTTCTACTTCTTTTTTAAAGACATCGAATATCAATTCATCATGTACCTGTAAAATCATTTTTGACTTAAGTTCTTCTTTTTTAAGACGATGGTGGATTTTTACCATGGCAATTTTAATTATATCAGCAGCGGAGCCCTGTATAGGGGCATTGATAGCATTCCTTTCTGCTATTCCTCTAACCATTGAATTCCTTGAATGAATATCAGGCAAATATCTTTTTCGTCCCATCAGGGTATATACACACGAATCTTCACGAGCGCTGGCGATGCTCTGATCCATATATTTTTTAACTCCCGGGAAAGATTTGAAATACCCCTCTATTAAGCTTTTTGCCTCTGTTCTCTTGATTTTTAACCGCTGAGCAAGGCCAAAGGCTGAAATACCATAAATAATTCCAAAATTAGCGGTTTTTGCCTCATTCCTCATTTCCCGGGTAACCTGTTCTTCGGGAATATTATATATTCTGGCAGCAGTTGCAGTATGTATATCTTCATTATTCCTAAAAGCAGTGATCATATTTTCATCTCCGCTAAGATGAGCCATTAAACGAAGCTCAATTTGAGAATAATCTGCAGCTATGAATAGCCTCTCCTGGTCTCCGGCAACGAAAGATTTTCGGATCTCTCTTCCTCTTTCCTCTCTGATCGGGATGTTCTGAAGATTAGGATTATTTGAACTCAGACGTCCGGTTGCCACAAGTGTCTGATTAAAGGAAGTATGTACCCTTCCGGTTATAGGATTAATCAATTTGGGCAAGGCTTCTACATAAGTTGACAGGAGTTTTTTAACCGATCTGTATTCCAGTACAGCCGGCACAATATCATGTTTTTCCACAAGTGAGGCAAGAACATCCTCACTTGTCGAATATTGTTTGGTCTTAGTTCTTTTTGCATCAGCGGAAATTTTAAGACGATCAAATAATACCTCACCCAGTTGTCGGGGTGAAGAAATATTGAATTCCACTTCAGCTAAATCATAGATTTTTTGTTCGATCTCCTTAAGTTCCTTATTCAAAATCAGGGCATATTCCTTAAGGGCATGTGTATCCAGTTTTACCCCATTGTGCTCCATTTCAGCAAGCACATAAACCAGCGGCATTTCAACTTCATAAGCCAGTTTTGAGAGATTATTTTCTTTAAGCTCCTTCACAAAAATCTCATAAAGTTGAAACGTAATGTCAGCATCTTCACAGGCGTAATATACCAGCTCTTCAAGGGCTACATCATTCATTGTTTTCTGCTTCTTACCTTTTGGTCCGATGAGAGCCTCAATTTTAACCGGACTATACTTAAGATAATGTTCGGAAAGCATATTCAGGTTGTGTCTCTGTTCTGGTTGTAGCAGATAATGAGCAACCATGGTATCGAACAATTTCCCCTGGCAATAAATATCATAACGTTTCAATACCCGAATATCATACTTAAGGTTCTGTCCGATTTTTAATACATTTGGATCTTCAATTATATCTTTAATAGCTAAAAATAAGTTATTATTACTCTGCCCCTTATGATAATAAAAATATGCCTTGTCCTTTTCACAGGATAAAGCGATTCCGACAAGTTCAGAGAGATACGGGTCCAGACCGGTTGTTTCCGTATCAAAGCAAAGCCATTTCTTCATATAAATCTGTTCCCTTAATTCATCCAACTGCTCCATTTCTTGCAGAAGAATATAATTTTTCTTTTGTTTATTATGGGAGTCTAAAACCGGCACCGCTTCATCATTTTTCTCTTCAAAACCTTCAAAAAGATTTCCCTGCTTACCCGAAACAACTTTGTCTTTTGTTTCTTCCATGCCCAATATCCGGGTTTTTAGGGTTTTAAATTCCAATTCATCAAAAAGGGAGGCCAGTTTTTCTTTGTCGAAATCCTTTCTTTCATAGTTTTCAGGTTCATAATTGACAGGTGCATCCAGTTTAATGGTAACCAGTTTTTTGGAAAGAATGGCCTGATCGCGATAATTTGAAATATTTTCTTTTTGTTTTCCCTTAAATTGATTCACATTTTGCAAAACAGATTCCAGGCTTTTATACCGGGAAATTAATTTCTTTGACGTTTTTTCACCAATACCCGGGATACCTGGAACATTATCGGAACTATCCCCCCATAACGCCAGAATATCAATCACCTGTAGAGGATCATCAACTCCAAAACGTTGCTTTATTTCCTCAACACCCAGAATTTCCGCTTCAATTCCTGAACGTTTTGGCTTATACATAAAAACATTATCTGAAACCAACTGAGCAAAATCCTTATCAGGCGTCATTAGAAAGACGGTAAAACCTTCATCTTCAGCTTTTTTTGCAAGGGTTCCAATTACATCATCGGCTTCGTATCCCGGAGATTCAATAATAGGTATATTATAGGCTTCAATAATTCTCTTCACCCAGGGAAGCGATGCTTGGATGTCTTCAGGGGTTTCCTCCCGGTTCGCTTTATAATCCGGATATAATTCATTTCGGAAGGTAGGGCCTGAAGGATCAAAAACGACCGCGATATGGGAAGGATTCTCTTTTCTCAACACTTCATCAAGGGTATTGATAAACCCGAAAACTGTAGAAGTATTAAATCCTTTTGAATTTTTTATCGGATTGGTAATAAAAGCATAATATGCTCTGAATATCAAAGCATAAGCATCGAGTAAAAAGAGTTTTTTTTGAGCCATAAAAAATTAAGCATTATCGTCTGCATACCATTCTGCCCAGGAAGAAGCCGTTTCCTGAAGTTTAAGGGAGTGCAGGTGAATATTTTCGGGTAATTGTTCTTTAATAATTTCAGCGATATAGATAAGTAAATTTTCACAGGTAGGTTGAAAATTCACCATTCTTAACCGGCTGAACATCTGCATGGAGGCATTTATTTCTGATGTATCAGCTTGATTTGATATTAACAAGGAATGATCAAATTCATCAACGATCCGATTTTTCACCCATTTTTTTATTTCCCCAAAATCTACCACCATCCCGTACTTTGGATTGTTTGCATCTTGAATAGGTTCTCCGATAAGGGTCACAGCCAATACATACGAATGTCCATGGATATTCCGGCAAGGACCATCATAGTTCCAAAGAGCATGGGCCATCTCAAAGTTGAATACTTTTGTCAATCTAATTTTCGTCATCTCTAAAAAAGCATTTACATTTGGATTTAAAATTACGATTACTTTATTAACAAATGAAATACATGTCTGATTATTCAGCAATTGCAATTTTACTTCATCACAATTCAGGCAATGAAAAAGGGTGTTTCTGAAAAACACCCCATTTTCCCCATACGATAAAACATCATAAGATCAATTACAAGCGCATTTGCTAATACAATCCACAATATTACTCAAATTATCATGCTTTAAAAAGTAGTAAGTATTTTTTCCCTCTCTCTGGGAAGCAAGAACACCTTTATCCTTCAGTATACCAAGATGATGAGAAGTGGTTGATTGTTCAATGTTAAGAAGTTCATGGATCTCTGTTACCGTTAACTTTTTGCCTTCTTCCAGGTGGTTAAGTATCGCGATTCTCATTGGATGGGCAATAGCCTTAAGCATATTAGCCGCTTTATCCAATTGCTCAGGTGTTAATTCTGTGATTTTCATCTTATTTAAAATCAATAGATTGGAGCTATGTTTAATTACCAATAGACAAATGCAAATATATAAATATATTATTAGTATTTTATGACATAAGTCAATTTTTTAAAATTTTATCTTATTTCTATTCAGAAGTATAGTAAAAAACAAAACTAAAATTTGAAAAGGAATATTACCTTTGCCACAACATTTCTACAAATTAATTTTCAATGAGTGAGTTAAACCAGATTCGTAAACCTATTGAAAAGGAACTGATCATTTTTGAGAAGCATTTTAAGGAATCGATGAAAAGCAATGTCCCTCTTCTTGGGATTATTACCCAATATATTCTCAGAAGAAAGGGAAAGCAAATGCGGCCTACCTTCGTTTTACTCACCTCCGGAATGCTGGGAAATATTACCGATTCCACCTATACTGCAGCTACACTCATTGAATTGCTTCATACGGCTTCCCTGATTCACGATGATGTGGTTGATGAAAGTTATGAACGACGGGGATTTTTTTCCTTAAATGCTTTATGGCGGTCGAAAATTGCGGTTCTTGTAGGAGACTTTCTTTTATCCAAAGGCTTGTTGTTATCGGTTGAAAAAAAGGAATATGCTCTTCTGGAAATCGTGTCAGAAGCCGTTAAACAAATGAGTGAAGGGGAATTGCTACAAATAAGGAAAGCAAGAAAGCTGGATATTACAATGGATGAGTATTTCGATATAATTGAAAAAAAGACGGCTGCACTTATTGCAGCCTGTACAGCTTCTGGAGCAAAGGCGGCAGGGCAGTCCGACGAAATAGTAAAAAAATTACATGAATTTGGCAAGAATGTGGGAATAGCCTTTCAAATAAAAGATGATATGTTTGATTATCAGAGATATAGTATGATCGGAAAACCGGTGGCAAATGATATTAAAGAAAAAAAACTGACTCTTCCTCTTATATATGCACTCAAAAAAGCAGATAAATCAGAATCACGGAAAGTAATTAGAATGATTCGTAAGAAAAGTCGTTTATCTTCAAGTGCAGATAGAATAATTGACTTTGTGGTCGGCCATGGTGGATTAGATTACGCAAAACAAAAAATGGATGAATACAAAAACAAAGCCATTGAGGTTCTCCATGAATTTCCCGCAAATGAATCTAAAAATGCTCTTATCAATCTGGTCAATTTTACGGTAACCCGAAATAAATAATTAATCTGGCATTTCTAGTTTCGTATATCTATTCCCGCCTGTCCTTGAATTTTTGAATACGAAAACCTCAGGAAGTTAATTTGGAAATTTATTGCCGTTAATACACTATTTTTCAATACCTTAATTCATTTCAATTCTATAATCGATTAAAATGTTTCTTAATTAATTCTGCCCGGTTTTTCCCTACAATCTTAGCGATTTCCTCTTTTGAGACAAATTTGAGGTTATCCACAGATTTGAAATGCACCATCAGGTCTCTTATGGTTTTATCTCCAATACCTTTAATTTTTTTAAGAGAAGTATCGAGCATTTGATCGGACCTTTTCTTACGGTGAAAAGCAATGCCAAAGCGATGAGCTTCATTTCTCAATTGTTGTATTATTTTCAGAGATTCAGAATTCTTATCAATATAGATAGGAACAGGGTCATCCGGAAAATAGATTTCTTCCAGTCGTTTGGCAATCCCAATAATTGCAATTTTTCCTCTTAGTCCAAGGCTTTCGAGGCTTGAGACGGCAGCATTGAGTTGACCCTTTCCTCCATCAATAATAATCAACTGTGGCAGTGCCTTATGTTCATTTAATAAGCGAGAATATCGGCGAAAGACAACTTCTTTCATCGAGGCATAATCATCAGGTCCGGTTACGGTTTTGATATTATAATGTCTATATTCCTTTTTTGAGGGGCGGGCATTACGGAAAACAACACAAGCGGAAACGGGATTTGAGCCTTGAATGTTACTATTATCGAAGCATTCTATATGCACCGGTAATTTACTCATCCGAAGATCTCTTTTTAAGGTGTTTAGCATTCTATCCGCAGGTTTAAGCATTGAGCTTTCAGATCTTCGCTTAATTTTATCCATCATATAATACTTCGCATTGCGAGTAGAGAGATCAAGTAATTTTTTCTTATCTCCTCTTTGAGGAATCGTTTGTTTCAGGTTTTCCGGAAAGTTTTTCAATCTGAAAGGGAGGATAATTTCATTTGAATTGCTGAAAAGTCTCTCCCTTAAATCCAAAATAGCATATTCCATTAATTCTTCCTGTGTCTCTTCCAGTTTTTTCTTAATTTCTACGGTATAAGCCTGTATAATAGCGCCGTTATTTACCTTCAGAAAGTTAATGTATGCATTTTTTTCCTCTTCCATGAGGGAATAAACTTCAACATTATGAATCGATGGATTCACCACCGTAGATTTCATCTGAAATTTTTCCAGTGATCCGATTTTGTTTTTAATGCTTTCTGCCTCTTCAAATTTATAGGCATTTGCATACTTTTTCATTAACTTTTTTAAATAATCTGTCACATCGCTCAAATTTCCCTTCAATATATTATGCACCTGATTAATCGTTTCATTATAGTCTGATTCATCTTGCAAACCTTCACAGGGACCTTTGCAGTTTTTTAAATGATATTCCAGACAAACTTTGAATTTCCCTTTCTCAATATTTTCCTGACTCAAATTGTAATTACAGTTCCGTAACTGGTATAGTTCCCGTATTAATGAAAGCAAAGTTCGCACGGTTTGAGCTGAAGTATATGGTCCATAATATTTTGAGCCATCCTTAACAAGGGTTCGTGTTGAAAACACTCTCGGAAATCTTTCATTCTTTATACAGAGCCAGGGGAAGGTTTTATCGTCCTTAAGGCTAACATTATATTTTGGCTGGTATTTTTTTATTAAATTATTTTCAAGCAATAGTGCATCCGATTCAGATTCAACCAGGATATGTTCGACGCGAGCAATTTTTCTTACCATTATCCGTAATTTTGCACTTTCATTTTGTCGTGCAGAGAAGTAAGAGGAAACTCTCTTTTTTAAAGATTTAGCCTTGCCTATGTACAATAATTTATCATCCCGGTCATAAAACTGATAGACTCCGGGAGAATCTGGTAATAGCTTTAGCGTCCTTCTTATATTATCAGTATAATTCATGCTTAATTTTCAACATAAATGTCAGTAAAATTAAATGTATTCACATCAAATAGACCTTTATTTCCCAATTTTAATTCAGGTATTACCAGAAGCGACATGAAAGAGAGGGTCATAAAAGGGGAACTCAATTCAGATCCTGCTCTCTTTACCAGCTTATCCAATTCCAGATACTTGCCGGCAACAATTTCCGCATGTTCATCTGTCATTATCCCTGCAACGGGTAAAGGAAGTCCAGTAATATTTTTACCATCAGAAAAAGCAATCCCTCCTTTATGAATATTAATCCAATTCAGCAGTTCCAGGATGATTTCATCCTCTGTGCCGGTACAGATAATATTATGGCTATCGTGAGCAATTGTACTAATCATACCCCCTTTTTTGATTCCAAAGTTCTTTATGAATCCTATTGAAGGTTTCTCCTTTTTATAACGGTTTAGTACTACCAGCTTTAAAATATCTTTATCCGTATCTGATACCAGGTTTCCCCCTTTAACCTTCGGTTTGTCTATATCCATTTTAGTTATTAATTCTCCATCTAAAGCAGCGATAATTTTAAGATTTCTACCTATATCCCTGACCAAAATATCTTCTTTTTCCACCCGGTTTTCGAAAAAGATATTGGGTTTATGTGCTAATCCGGGAAGTTTAATCTTTTCCGGCACATTATTCTCAAAGACTATTGATCCCTCTATCCAGGTCTCCAGGATCTTAAAATCATCATAATTATTCACCTTTATAAAATCAGCAGGATCGCCAGGTTGAAGCAATCCCACATTGAGTCCATAAAAAGTAATGGGATTATAAGTAGCTGCCCGCAAAACATTAAACAAATCATAATTTTTCTTAAGGCTCTTTTTAATGAGAATGTTTATATGTCCATTTAACAGTTCATCAGGATGCATATCATCCAGACAAAACATAACTTTTTCCGGATACCATTCAAGAAGTTTGTGTAAGGCGTCAAAATTTTTGGCAGCACTTCCTTCTCTAATTTGGATGAACATGCCCGATTCAATTTTCTCGACCGCTTCATCCAGGGTAAAACATTCGTGATCCGTTTTTATCCCGGCAGCTGCATATTTTTTCAACAGTTCTCCTCTTAACCCTGGAGCATGACCATCAACAGGCTTTCCCACCTGATGCGCATATTGAATTTTTTTCATCACCTCTTCCTCCTGATAAATAACCCCGGGATAATTCATCATCTCCGATAAAAACCTGATTTCTTCCTTTTCCAGTAAATCCTTCACATTTTCAGAATCAATTATGGCCCCCGAAGACTCATACTTTGTAGCAGGAACACAACTGGGTGCGCCAAAATATATTTTTAACGGGCTTCTTTTTGCATCGTTAATCATAAAATTCACACCCTCCACCCCCAGCACATTAGCAATTTCATGGGGATCTGAAACAGTGGCCACTGTGCCGTGCCTGAACACAGACTGAGAAAATACGGAAGGAATAAGCATTGAACTTTCAATATGAACATGAGCATCGACCAATCCGGGCATGATAAAATCCAGACTTGAGTCAATGCCCTCCATGGTTTTCTTAATTGATTTTATTCTTTTACCTTCAATGATTAATTCACCTGAGAAAACATTTCGCGTAATTACATCTACTATATTCGCTTTAATTTTTTTCATAATAATAAGCTAACATGGAAAAATTTAATGGTCTTTTTAAATAAATCCCTTAAAATATAAAATTCTTTTTCAAAATTTGAATTCATAAATTAATATTATCAAAAAACAGAAAACAAAAAGAATTGTTCCACGTGGAACATTGGATTTCTGAGTGAGTTTAAAGCCAGCCGACCCCTCGCCTAAGCTTAGCGATCAGGGGAACCAAATCAAGAAAATGGATGGTAAATAAATGACCCGCCAATACCGTTCAAAATCTCTGAGCATATACGAGAGGGCCGGAGTGTCATAAGCGAATACAAAAATCAAAATGACCATACTCGTTCAGCCCATTTTGTAAATGGGGATTTTACGTCATTTGTTCCACGTGGAACATTGGATTTCGGAATGGGTTTAAAGCCAGCCGGCCCCCTCACCTACGCTTAGCAACCACGGAAACTTAATCAAGAAAATGGATAGTAAATAAATGACCCGCCAATACCGTTCAAAATCTCTGAGCATATACGAGAGGGCCGGAGTGTCATAAGCGAATACAAAAATCAAAATGACCATACTCGTTCAGCCCATTTTGTAGATATGAATTTTATGTCATTTGTTCCACGTGGAACATTAGATACCGGTTAGGGGTTTAAGACGAGCCTGCTCTTACACTACGCTCAGTGACCAGCAAAGCAACTGCTGTGAAAAAGGGTAACTCAAGGTCCTTGAGGGCAACCAAAGACCCGGTGTGAAAAAAAAACGTTTGCGGAAATTGGCAGTAGCTCCGAAAGAAAAAACCAGCAGACTTTAGCTCATCATCTTCCCATATACAATAATAAAACACTTACATCAGCAGGAGAAACTCCGCTGATTCTTGAGGCTTCACCTATAGTACGAGGGTGGTGCGAATTTAATTTTTGTCGGGCTTCGGTAGAAAGTGACTTTAATGAATTATAATTAATCTTATCATAGATCCTGATGTTCTCCAATCTTTTTAATTTATCGGCTAAAGCTCTTTCTCTTTCGATATAACCGGCATATTTAATTTGTATTTCAACAGAATCGAGTATTTCCTGTTTCCTATTCGTCACCTTTTCTGTTAGCATATCAATCTCCGGAATAACATCGATTAAATCCTTAATATTTATCTGTGGTCGTTTCAAAAGTTCAATGGCTTTCACTTTCTGTTTAATCGTTGAAGTGCCTTTTGCCTCAAGAACGGAATTGATAAATTCAGGATCGACACTTTTCTCTTTTAAGAAATCAATGAGAGCAGACTTCTGGGAAATTTTCCGAACCAACAAATCCAGCCTATCCCGGCTAGCCAGTCCAACATCATAACTTAGCCTGGTCAATCTTTCATCAGCATCGTCTTGTCTAAGTAATAATCTATACTCAGCTCTGGAGGTAAACATTCTGTAAGGTTCATCAACACCTTTTGTAATCAAATCATCGATCAATACACCAATATAAGCCTGATCTCTCCCCAGTATAAACTCTCCCATACCCTTATTTTTCATAGCTGCGTTAATGCCTGCAATAATTCCCTGCGCTCCGGCTTCTTCGTATCCGGTTGTGCCGTTTATTTGTCCGGCAAAATACAGATTCCTGATTTTTCTGGTTTCAAGAGTGTGGTATAATTGTGTTGGGGGGTAATAATCATATTCAATTGCATAACCCGGTCTGAAAATTTTGGCTTTTTCTAATCCGGGAATTTTGATCAGGGCAGAATACTGAATTTCCATAGGAAGACTTGAAGAAAATCCATTCAAATAATATTCAAAAGTGTTTAGTCCTTCAGGCTCCAAAAAAAGCTGATGTTTATCCTTACCGGCAAAAGTGTGAATTTTATCTTCTATACTGGGACAATACCTTGGCCCAATGCTTTCGATAGTTCCATTATACATGGGTGAATCGGCTAACCCCCTGGTTAATTCCTTATGGACATCAGGATTAGTATGGGTAATCCAACAACTCAAATGAGAACTATAATCCAAATCATAATCTAAAAAAGAAAATTTTCTTCCTTCCGAATCCCCTTTCTGTTCTTCTAATTTATTAAAGTCGATAGACCGTCCGTCAATTCTAACCGGGGTCCCGGTTTTCATTCTCCCTACAGTAAAACCATACTGCTTTAACTGTTCACTTAATCCCTCAGACGAGGGTTCCGCTGACCGTCCTCCCACTATTTTAGTCCGTCCAATATGCATTAATCCATTTTGAAAAGTTCCATTGGTAAGGATAACAGAATAAGCATGTATGTCAAGACCCAATTTCGTTCTAACCCCAATAACTGTATCTTTTTCGATTAACAGTCCGGTAACGAGATCCTGCCAAAAATCGAGATTTTGTGTATTTTCCAACATCTCTCTCCACTTCAGACTAAATTGCATCCGATCATTTTGAGAACGCGGGCTCCATAAGGCAGGACCTTTGGATCGATTCAACATTCGAAACTGAATCATGCTTTTATCTGAAACAATTCCGCTATAACCACCCAGAGCGTCAATTTCCCGCAGAATCTGACCTTTTGCAATTCCACCCATGGCAGGATTACAGCTCATTTGGGCAATCTTTGTCATATCCATTGTAATCAAAAGCGTATTACATCCCATATTGGCAGCAGCAGCAGCAGCTTCACTACCAGCATGGCCTGCACCCACAACAATTACATCATACTTTGGCAACATTCGTTCTAAAATTTTGCGCAAAGTTAATGAAATTTCATAAAAAGAATTTCTGGATTAAACGATTAGGAGATCTTTAACACCCTCTAATGAAATATTTTCCTGATAACGCATTTTAGTTTTCTCTTCATCAGTCTTGTCCTTGAATCCAAGAAAATGCAAAATGCCATGTGCGATGACACGTTTTAATTCTTCATTAAAGCCTTCTTTGTAAGTGTAAGCGTTTTCCCGGACCCTTTCGACAGATATAAAAATATCGCCGGAAATTATATGGTCGTGGCTATAATCAAAGCTGATTATATCTGTTAAGGTGGTGCTCTTTAAATACTCCTTATTCATATTTAAAAGCGTTGAGTCCGAAACGAAAATGTAGTTAATCTCTCCCGGGCAGGATTTGAACTCTTTGATTATCGAAGTGACCCAATGTTTCAGGGCCCTTTTATTCTTAATTTTAAAAGGTTTAATTTCGCTGGTAAACCAAATAGGCATTAATCTGCGTTAAACGTTAGTTGTACTTTAGCACCATTTCTTTCAAACTCCAATTTGTCGGATAATTTATCCATCAAAAATATACCTCTCCCATTGATTTTTTCAATATTCTCAGGAGCTGTAGGATCAGGGACTTGTTTATAATTGAATCCAGGACCCTGATCTTCGATTATCATATGTAAACCTTCTTCATCCTTTCTTGAATTTATAATGACATCGAGATCACGCTTCTGTTTATTTCCATGAATGATTGCATTATTAACAGCTTCCAGTGTAGCTATTAATACATTACCATAGATTTCATCACTTAATTTAAGCTCCGCTGATAATTCATCTACAAATTTTTCAACGAGCCGCAAGTTTTCAATTTCTGATTTTATGACAATCGACATTTTCATTTATTTACAACTAGGATAATAACACTTCATTATACTAAAATGAAAATAAAAAGTTTCCTTTTTACTACAATTATTTACTTAACCAAATCTCTGGATCTACAACATCCATACCTTTCCAAAGCTCAAAATGCAATTTGGTTTCCTTATCCATATTTGTACCCACCACGCCTATAATTTGTTTTGTTTCAACCTTATCCCCTCTTTTCACCTGAACATCTACAAGATTCTGATATACCGTCCTATAGTCCCCATGCTTTATAATAACAGTGTAATTGGCTCCTAAAATAGCACTCACCACCGTAACCTCACCTTTAAACACAGCTCTTACCTCAGTATTTTCAACGGTACTTAAATCAATGCCATTCGACCTAATCTTAATTCCGGGAATAACGGGATGAGAATGCTCTCCATATTTCCCTGTAACAATACCTTGTAAAGCAGGCCAGGGAAGACCACCTTTGTTTTTAGAAAAGTCATCGGAAATCAATTTTTCCTCCGGGGTCAATGCATATATCTCATTTGCTTCCCTTGCCTTTCGGGCTTCTTCCTCTATTATTCTACGGATTTCATTTTCAATATTTCTCTGAGTTTTTTCTCTTTCTTTTATTTCAGCTAAAAGCTCTTTTTCCTGTATCCGCAAACTGTTGACAGTCTTGTTTTTTAATCTTCTATCCTTATATAAATTATCCTTTTCTGTCTGTAAAGATTTGATGGATTGAGTCTTTTCAAAACGAAGACTATCGAGGCTATATTGAAGGATATACAAGGAATCCGTCTTATCCTGAATATCATCAAATAAATTCTTCCTATAATCGTTCAAATATTTAATATACCGTATTCTCTCATAACTTTGGTTAAAATCCTCCGAGGAAAGAATATACATTAAAGCATATTCATCGTCAATATTTTTATAACTATTCCGAATAATTCTGGCATACTGTTCCCTCAATTTTTTCAACATTTGTTCATTCTCCCTGGCTTTTTCCCTTGCTTTTTCCCATTGATTTGAAATCCATGCAATTTCCTGTTCATATAGCAATATTAACTCTTCCCTTTTTTCTATTTGTTTTTCGAGCAGATTAACCTGGTATAAACTATAACTTCGCTTCTCCCTGGTTTTTTCTAAAATCTTCCGGGTTACTTCAATTTCCTTGAGATTAGTCTTTCGTCGGGTCTCTAATTCACTCCGCGTCTGACTAAAACATTTCGTTTGGAATAAAATGAAAAATAAGGAAAAACAAATGCTAAAGTATATTCCGTATTTCATTATAATTCTGACCTAAATTAAATTGAACATTTGAATAAGATTTTTGCTCAATATGATTCGCATCGAATTCAAATTTAATTTCATAATTATTACGGTAATATGATCCGGTAATTTCATTTAACTCCCCATCTTCCCGGTGCAAATTCATATCTAAATACATAGCATCGGGATGATTGGAGAACAGAATGGTATTTAAAAATGCAGCCAAATCATATTCCATTTCTATTTTAACCCCCTGCTCCAAAAATTCGGTATAGGTAATCTCGTTCACTTTTGGCGTAAAATTTCTTTCAACATAGGACCGATTAGAGTTATCATCCATCAAAAAACCCGAATACATAAGATTCTGAATATCATTTAATCTCAAGGTTCTTAACATTCCGTTATTAATATCTTTTTTTGCCCCGAAATAATAATTTCGTTGCGCACGATTAATAAACTTAACAGAATCGTTCGTTAATTTAAATCGAAAAATTTCGAACCCTAAGAGACGTCCACTAACAAAAACAAACTCATCTTTTTTATTATAAATGGTTAATCGGATAGTTGTTGAATTTTCATCCACTACTTTTAAGCTAGCGTTTGGTATAAGCAGATGTTCGGGTCGCTCTGCGTTTCGATACTTTAATAAAACAACCTCCGGGTATGCAAGTTCTCCTCGGTCTTCTATATCATTAATTTTTAGGGTCTTACATGATGTAAAACCCATAATTAAGATTAAAAATAGATATTTTATACACAGTCTCATTCTTTACAACAATTTAGTCCTTTTTCAATCTTTTTATCATCGTTATACCCTAAATCGCGTGCTTTTTTAAAATACTGTCCAGCTAATTCGTTTTCCCCATTCTGACATAGAATCCATGCATAATGGAAGTAAATATCTGGATCTTCCACTTCTTTACTGATAGCTTTTTTAATGAAATCATAGGCTTCTTCATATCTTTTCAATTTAAATAACACCCAGGCATAGGTGTCAAGGTATGTAGGATTCTCCGGATTTGCCATAATGGTTTTCAAGGAAAGTTCTTCTGCCCTTTCCAGTGTACTCCCTTCAAGAGCCATATAATAACTATAATTATTCATTGCCAGATGATTATCTGGTTCCAGTAATAACAATTCTTCAAAATAATAAAAAGCCTTTTGAACCTTTCCAAGCTTATAGGCACTTTCCGCAAGGAAGGTTAAATATTGGATTTGTTCACCCGGCTCATATCCATTTTCATAGCCCTCTAAGAGCAATTTATAAGAATCCTGATATTTCTCCTTTTGAAAATACGCAATTCCAGAAAACAATTTCAACTGACCCTTATTAGGAAAAATAGTTATCGCCTCTTCTCCAAGCATAATCATATCATCATATTTTTCCAATAAGCTGGCTGTATATATAGCCTGTTGCCATAAAAGATAATTATCCTTTTTATTTTCCAGTAATGTCTTTATAACTCCATAAGCCCTTTCATAATCCTCGATTTCCATATAAAAATCATAGGCTATGGCTGCAATTTCAAAATTCTCAGAATAGAGATTCAACAAGGTATTAAGAATGTCTTTAAATCTTTCTTTGTGCTCATGCAAAAGCTCCTTCCTGGAGAGAAAAAAGACAAGGGAACTCATCTTCTTTTCAAGTTTTACCTCTTCAAGCGTAAAAGCTCTGTTTATATAATACAATGCTTGATTCATCTCCCCTTTTTCAGTATAATAATCAGCTAAATTAGTAATCGCATATAAATTCATACTATCCAGCTGATAAGCTTTCTGATAAAAGTCGATGGCCTTTTGAATTTGACCGGTCTCTTCGAGAAATTCAGCCATAATAATGTGATATTCCGGGGCTTCAGGAAATAAATCCAATAATTTCCCGATCTCATCTTCTCCTTTCAAAAACTTATTCTGTTTTTTAAGTATCTCAACTTTTTTAAGTAGAACCTGTTCAGAAACACCGTAGTCTCTTTCCATTTTTTCCAGGATCCTCAGAGCTTTCCGCTCTTTACCCAGTTTATGAAAGGTATTGGCCAGGGTGTAGGTAATTTTAAGGTTATTATCTACCTCTAGATAATCTTTTAAAACTTTTAATAGCTCGTTATATTCTTTTTGATAGTCCAGTATTTGACTATACGCCAGAACATACCAGTAATTGGAATTTTCCAACTCATAAGCTTTCAATAAAAATTTCTCGGAAATATCGGGTTGATTCAATGCAATGTAAATGGAACCCAATTCATAATAAACCACAGCAGATTCTGGATTCTCAGCCAGACACTTTTGATAGAGTTTAATCGATTCATTAATGTTTCCAATTGTTTTTTGTCGGGCGGCTTCAATCAAAGCAAATTCGTAATTGAAATCATCAGTTGACTGAGAGAAACCATTCGCGAGAAACGCTATCGTTAAGATCAGTATTAATTTAAATTTTGTTTTCATGTTAACTTTTTCCTGTATGACCAAATCCTCCCTGGCCTCTTCTTGATTCATTCAATGTCCTAACCTCTTCCCATTTTATATGCTCATGCTTGCTTATTACCATTTGGCAAATTCTTTCACCATCTGAAATTTTATATTCATCATTAGACAGATTTACTAGAATTATTCCGATTTCTCCACGATAATCACTATCGATGGTACCTGGAGAATTTAAGACACTAATGCCGTGTTTTAAAGCCAATCCACTCCTGGGCCGAATTTGAGCCTCATAACCTGCAGGCAGTTCAATGAATAATCCCGTTGGAATTAACGTTCTCTCCAGGGGTTTAAGTATAATCTCTTCATTAAGATTTGCCCTTAAGTCCATACCTGCTGAATGTGCAGTGGAGTATTCAGGCATTGAATGTTTTGATTTATTTATGATTTTAACCTTCATCATGATTTTTATATAATTCTACTATTTAATAAAACCTGGCCATTATCTTTTCCCTAAATAAGAAAAACAGTATAAACAAAGCCAAAAATACGATTTTTAACACAGAAAAAAGGATGTCATTCTCTAAGTCTAATTTTTGAAATATGGCATATATTATAATACCAAGCCCTATATATATAAGAATATTCTTAAGATCATAATTAATTTTATAAAAGCGTCTTCCTAAAAAATAGCTGAGTAGAATCATAACAAAATAGCTGATAAAATGTCCCCAGGCACTAGCTGTGTAACCAAAATACGGTATTAGAAAATAATTTATAAGAAAAGTAATGAGGGCTCCAATGAATACAAGGTAAGCCCCAAATTTAGTCTTATTGGTAAGTTTATACCAAATTGATAAATTATAAAAAACGCCCATAAAAAGATTCGCCATTAAGACAACCGGAACAATATCCAAACCAGTACGAAAATCCTCGCCAATAAAAAATTTAAAAACATCAATGAATAAGGTAACAACAAGAAATATCAGCATGCAAAAAAAGACAAAATATTTCATTACCTCGGCATAGATGATTTTTGCATTACTTTCGTTCTTCCTCTCGAAGAAAAAAGGTTCCGCTGCATACCGAAACATTTGAATAAACAGGGTCATTAAAACAGCAAGCTTAAAATTGGCACCATATATCCCCAACTGTTCGAGTGGTTGGACATCAGAAGGCAGTCTATATTTCAAAAGAATTCTATCAAGGGCTTCATTTACAGTACCAGCCAATCCTGCAAGTAAGAGAGGAAAACTATACCTATACAAATTTTTGAGAATTCTAAGACTAAAGGTTCCCCTTGCATGAAAAATCTCTTTGTATAACAACAGAGTCTTTACTGAGCTAGCCAAAAGATTACTGATTAACACATATCCAACTTTAAATTCGGGATTGTAGATCTTCCTTATAAGGCCGGAACTTTCATAATTCCGATCGCAATAATAGATAAAAAACCAATTAGCCACGATATTAATGATAACCTCAACAACTCGGATTTTCGCATACTTTCCGGCCTTATTTTCGAATCTAATTTTAGCAAAAGGAATACTAGTAAATGCATCAAGAGCCACAATAATGCCTAACAACAAAATAAACTGATCATTTTCTTCGTATTGCAGCCAGATGGAAATATTACTTTTAAAAATGGTAATAATAAGCACAAATAATACGGAGGTGGCAAATAGACTAAATAATGCTGTTTTATATACATTTGCAGCTTTCCTTCTATCTTCAGCAAACCGGAAAAACCCGGTTTCCATCCCATAGGTAAGTATAACGATAAGAAAAACAACATAAGCGTATAATTCCGTTATAATCCCATACTCTGCTTTACTGAATTGCCGGGTATAAAAAGGAGTTAATAAAAGATAATTCAATAATCTTGGCAGGACGATTCCCATTCCGTATACAGCTGTCTGCCCGGCAAGTTTTTTTATATAATTCAATTATCTTCCAGTTTATTAATGCAGGATTCGATATTATCAGCTTCGAAGTTAAAATTATTTTTTAACAATACACCAGGCCTTACTATATGACCATTGAGAAGCATTTGGCTGGCCTCCCCGGCCATAAGCCGTAAAATTCCCGGAGGCAGGGACCAAATAACAAAAGCCTTTAATTTTCTTTTCATATGTTTCATGAGTTCCTTATAATCAGTGGTTTCAGGGGCTACAATGTTAATAATACCCGTGATTTCCTCATGTATGATTAAATCGATAGCGCGAATAAGATCACCCATATATATAAAAGAAAGGGATTGATCACCTTTACCAAAGTAAGCACCAAAATTAAATTTGGTAATTGTACGTAAAATCTTATACGCTCCTCCCTCTTTTCCCAAGACTATTCCAAACCGGGTAATGCAAACTTTCGTGGAAGACTCCTTTAAGGGTTCAAGACAATTTTCCCAATCTTTCACCACTTGAGCTAAGAAATTATCATTATGTATATCACTGTTTTCATCCACTTCCACCTCGGGCTCATAAACATCAATTCCAGATGCATTTATTAATAGCCTGGGCTGGTTTTCCATAAGTAGAATAGCTGCCACCAGTTTTCGGGTGGTAACAATCCGACTTTCATAAATTTTCTTCTTCACTTTCGGTGTCCATAAATTAAATAGGGATTTCCCGGCAAGGTTGATAATAATATCTTTCCCCTGAAAATCCTTTGCCATTTCTGCAGGTGATTTTCCGTAGATGGATCTTCCTTTATAAAAATGTATTTCAGCATTTTTTAGACCTTTATAAAGTGCATGGCCAATAAAACTGCTGGATCCTATGATTAATATTTTAGTCATACTTATTATTAATAGTTGTATTTAATTATCCAGGCCCAATCCTCAGGAAAGTACATTTATTAACCCTTACCAAAAAATCTGACAATAGCAATTTCTTTATGTATAACCGACAATACCCTCCTTACCAAAAGTATTTGTGAGATCACAGATTTTATCCTCTTTAAAAATGAAAAGTACCAACCTCCATCCGATTTTTTATACTAACAAACAAGCTGATAGTAAGTTAGAAAAATTAACTTTTATTTTTACTTTTGTAGTCAAATTAAAAAGATTTCGATATGAAAACCAAAGTGTTAATCACGTTTTTTTTAGCATTAGCAGGCGCACTTTCAAATGCCTGGTCACAGGAAAACAGCCTGGTACAAATAAAAACCTCATATGGTGATATGGTGGTTAAGCTTTATAATGAGACACCAAAACACCGGGATAATTTCTTAAAATTGGTGGAAGAAGGTTTTTATGAAAATCAGCTCTTTCATCGTGTGATTAAAGATTTTATGATACAGACAGGAGATCCCAATTCCATAAATGCCGATAAAGGTGAATTATTAGGTATGGGAGGTCCTGGATATACGATTCCAGCTGAAATTGTAACAGGCCTTTACCATAAAAAAGGGGCGCTAGCAGCGGCAAGAAAGGGAGATGCGGTGAACCCGGAAAAAAGATCATCAGGTTCACAGTTTTATATTGTTCAGGGGAAACCGCTAAATGAATATGAACTTAATGCATTTGTTGCATCGGGTCGTCATGAACAATTTTCATCCGAAGAGATTAACGTTTATACAACCATTGGAGGTACACCTCATCTGGATGGAGAATATACGGTTTTTGGAGAAGTTGTTCAAGGCATAGAGGTTATTGATAAAATCGCAGCAGCTTCTGTAGATAATTATAACAGACCTGTTGAAGATATAAAGATTTCGATGAAAATAATTGAATAACACTAATTATTGGTGTACCTGACAATTGCCTCTATTTACAAACATAAAATATTATAGGAAAGGAGTTGTATATGCTAGAAAAAATTGACGTGATTTTAAAAGAAATTGAAAAATTCCAGGCTAATGATTTAAAAGAATTAGAGGATTTCCGTATCAAATATTTAAGCAAAAAAGGAATCGTATCAGGTTTATTTGAGGATTTCAGAAAGGTTTCCCCGGAGGAAAAGCGCGAAATCGGAAAATCCTTAAACATCCTGAAAAACAAACTCGCCTCTATAATTGAAAATGAGCGTAATCGATTATCAAAAAACCAGGTAAAAGATACCAAGTTCGATTTGAGTTTGCCAGGTTATTCAATCCAGCCCGGCTCTCGTCATCCTATTTCACTTGTCAGAAAAGAAATTCTTGATATTTTTTCCAGATTAGGATTCAGTGTTTCCGAAGGTCCGGAGATAGAAGATGATTGGCATGTTTTTTCTGCATTGAATTTCCCTCCGGAACATCCGGCCAGAGATATGCAGGATACTTTTTTTGTCGAAAAAGATCCTGATATTTTACTTCGCACGCACACTTCATCTATACAAGTGAGAGTCATGGAAAACACGAAACCTCCCATACGTACAGTATCTCCAGGACGTGTTTTCAGAAATGAAGCGATTTCTGCCCGCGCTCATTGTATATTTCATCAAGTGGAAGGTTTATATATTGCTGAAAAAGTTTCATTTGCAGATCTAAAACAAACTTTACTATTCTTTGCTAAAGAAATGTTTGGCGAATCTACCCATATTCGATTAAGGCCTTCGTATTTTCCATTTACCGAACCCTCAGCTGAAATGGATGTATCTTGCAATTTATGCAAGGGGGAAGGATGTAATGTGTGCAAATATACAGGATGGTTAGAGGTTTTGGGTTGTGGCATGGTGGATCCTAATGTTCTGGAATACAATAATATTGACAGTAAAAAATATACCGGTTTTGCTTTTGGGATGGGTATCGAGCGGATTGCTATGCTAAAATTTCAGATAAGAGACCTGCGATTATATTTTGAAAACGATATTCGTTTTCTCAAACAATTCAGCGACACCATTTTATGACAACCTGGACTTTATTATCGCTGTCTTCTCCGGTTAATATTTCTAAACCCATAATAAAAATAATTATTCCGGGTAAAGCTAAATCTTTACCCGGATTTTTTAACTTTTATTATTCATTTATTCTTATTTCAAAATCAAGTTTCATGGCTTTCCGGTAATTTTCACTGACCCCACAATATTTATCCTGGGAAAGATTAACAGCTTTTTCAATTTTTGACCTGTTTAGATTTTCCCCTCTAAATGTATAAATAATTTTCATTGAGGTATAAGGTTTTGGAAACTCATCATCGAGATCTGCTTCAATGGAGATATTGAATTCCTTTACTTCCACTTTCATCTTCTTCAGGATTGACACAACATCCATTCCGGTGCATCCGGCCAGAGCGACCATCATTAGTGGTTTTGGTCGTGGTCCTCTGTCTTTACCCCCCACTTTTTCATCAGCATCCAGATAAAGTTTATGACCATTAACTTCGGTTTCAAAAACCATATCTTCAAGCCAATTCATGCTAAGTTCTTGTTTCATAATCATTTAAATTTTTTATATCTTTAGGTATTTATATATTTAACTTTTTTTGTACAAATTTAGTTATTAATTATATTTTCAACTAATTTTGGATTCATTTAGAAAATTTTTAGAAATGAAGCATTTTCAATATACAAATTGCAGCGAAACTTGTTTAGCAAAGAACCACAATTTATTTCGTCATTTATCAAAAGAAGAGCTTACAAAAATAAATGAAGTCAAAAACGCCGAATTCCACAAAAGAGGAACGGTTTTATATCATGAGGGCAATCGAATTAATGGATTTTATTGCATTCAAAGTGGCATTTTGAAAATATATAAAACCGGTATAGATGGGAAAGAACAGATCATTCGTTTCGCAAAACAAGGAGATCTTATTGGTTTCCGTTCCATTATGAGTAATGAAACTGCCTGTACTTCTGCTGAAGTAATTGAAGATACTACGTGTTGTTATATTCCCGGGGATACTCTGATTGAACTGGTAAAAAGTAACGGAAATTTTTCCCTTGAACTTATGCAGATCACCTGTAAAGAATTGGGAGAGGCAAATTCTTACTTAACAGATATTGCTCAAAAAACAGTTCGTGAACGGCTTGCAGAAGTATTAATAAACTTAAAAAATGAATTTGGTTTGGAGGATAACAATACCTTAAAAATTAATCTTACAAGGGAAGAATTAGCCAATATTGTCGGAACTGCAACTGAATCTGTAATTCGCTTGTTATCTGAGTTTAAACAAGATGATTTGATTGAATTAAATGGGAGAAAAATCAAGTTATTAGATACCAGTCGTATCCAAAGAATTGCCAACGTTTTTTAAGTAGCGGTTAAATTAAAGGCTAAAATAATGAATTATGAGAATCCTGAACAATACCCAGATGCTTGTAGGCTCTCTCGGTAACTTCCCTGCCTCTGGGAGTTCGTTTCATAAATCCTTCTTTGATTAAAAAAGGTTCATAAACTTCTTCAATGGTACCACTATCTTCGGAGACAGCAGTAGCTATGGTACTAAGTCCTACCGGACCGCCTTTAAACTTCTCAATAATGGTTTTTAAAATTTTATTATCCATTTCGTCCAGTCCGGCCTTATCAATGTTAAGGGCTTCAAGCGCAAATTTTGTAATTTCTATATCGATAATGCCATTGCCTTTCACCTGGGCAAAATCTCTTACCCTTCTAAGCAGGGCATTTGCGATCCTGGGAGTCCCTCTGCTTCTGAAAGATATTTCTTTGGCTGCGTTCTCTTTTATTTGAACATTTAATATACCGGCAGATCTTTTGACAATTTTCGTCAAAACTTCCTGGTCATAATACTCGAGCAAAGAATTTATGCTAAATCTTGCCCTGAGCGGACTGGTGAGTAGTCCGGAACGTGTTGTGGCCCCAATAAGAGTAAAGGGATTTAATTTTAACTGCACAGATCGCGCGCTTGGACCTCTATCGATCATAATATCGATTGCATAATCTTCCATAGCGGAATAAAGATACTCTTCCACCACAGGAGATAATCGATGTATTTCATCGATAAACAATACATCAAACTCCTCCAACCCTGTCAGCAAACCAGCCAGATCACCAGGTTTATCAAGAACAGGTCCTGATGTCACTTTAATATTCACATTAAGTTCATTGGCGATTATATTTGCCAGGGTAGTTTTTCCCAAACCCGGGGGACCATGAAGAAGAACATGGTCCAGGGCCTCATTTCGTTGTTTAGCTGCCTGTACAAAAATTTCCAGATTATTTATTATTTTTTTCTGTCCGGAAAAATCTACAAATGCCAGTGGACGAAGTTTAATATCCAGATCCTTATCTTTATCAGTAAGATGTTGATTTTTGATATCAAAATTGTTTTCTTCCATGTCATTTATTTAATGATCCGGGTAGAAGGTTTGGGCAGGTTTATTTTTTGTCCATTTATTCTATATTCCAAATCGTTACGGTATGTTATGGTCATTTCAAGGTTCCCTACCAGATCATACTTCTTCCAGTTTCGTTCCCGTATCCCCATTTCGTAGAATCTTTCTTCTTTCAGATCTCCATCCGGATAATAATATTTATGCTTCCCGTTTTCCATACCCTGAATGAATTCCCCTTCAAATTTTAGAACATCATCAGGATAATATGCATACCAGACCCCGGTTTTAAGACCTGTTTGATAACTTCCTTTCTCAGTGTTATCACCAACTTTATAAAACCATTCTCCTTCTTTTTCACCATTAAGGTAGTTCCCTTTAGATATAACATTTCCCTGCATATCATATTCAACATATTCCCCATCTTCCCTGCCATTAAAATAACTTTCTTCTCTAAGAACATTCCCATTTTTATAATACCATATCCAGTTACCATCGGGCAGGCCATTCAAATAATTTCCCTCCTGTTCTTTACTTCCATCCTCATAATAAAAAACCCATTTTCCTACCCTCCTGTTGTTTAGGTATCTGCCAACAGCTCTCAATTCACCACTGATATAATAATCTTTCCAGTCCCCTTTTCTGTTTCCCGATTCATCAACGATGCCCTCAGAAGCTTTGCTTCCATTTTCATTGTAAACAATAGCATTAATAACTTCTCCATTTTCATTATAACACCGATGGATTCCTAATGGCTGCTCTTATTTAAAGCTTCCCTGGAAAATAAGATTTCCATTATCATCGAATTCTCTCTTCACATCCAATTCCTCCTGCGTCAGAATATCCTGCTCATCTTCTATAATTTTTCCTTTATCGTATTTTAACATCAGGGCAATATTTCCATTCCTGTCGTATTCTTTATAAATTCCATGTAATTCATTGTCTCTATAGAACATTTCCTTGTGCAATGTTCCCTCATTATAAAATAATTTCCATGTTCCCTGTTTTAACCCTTCCGCATCTGTTCTGTTTACTCTTTCCCGGCTAATAAGATAATCCTTTCTATACTCAAGGATAGAAATTAATTTACCTTCAGGATCATAAACTCTGGCGGGTCCTTCTTTTTTATTGTTAACAAAGTTTACTTCTTCCTTCAACTGACCATTTTCATGATAATAATGAGCTTTACCCTCTTTTTTATCATTCACATATAATTCTTTACTTATAAGAATACCATCCGGATATTTATCATAAGAATAACGGTAACTATAGCCATTTTTCTTACCATATTTATAATTAATTCTCTGTATAATTTCGCCTGACTGATTATAAAAGGTCCAGGTACTATCAAGAAAAAAATTGGTTCTTAATCCTTCCGATTTTAAAACACCTGTGCTATAATAAGTTTTCCAATATCCATCCGGCTTTCCATCGCGCATTAATCCTTCGCTCGAAACCTGACCGTTAGGATACAAAAATTGTGTATATCCATCTTCAATTTCTTCCTGTCCCTTACCTTGGCTACAAAAAAGAAATATAAGGAATCCTATGTAAACAATTTTTTTCATTTTAAACCTAATCTTTCAGATATCTCCAACATTCTGGTTATTGATCCCCTGGCTTTGTTCATGATTTCTTTTTCGACAACGATTTCAGGCATTTCATATTTTAATGTATTGTATAACTTTTTGAGGGTAATCATCTTCATGAACTTACAATCATTACATGCACAGGTTGAATCTTTCGGAGGAGCAGGAATAAATATTTTATCCGGACTGGCTTTTTGCATTTGATGTAGTATTCCGGATTCAGTAGCTACGATATATTTAAATCCATCATCTTCCATTGTAAAATTCAGCAACGATGAAGTAGATCCTATATGATCGGCAATAATCTGTATATGTTTTTCACATTCCGGATGTGCTATTAATTTAGCATCTCTGTTCTCCCTTTTTAGTTCCAAAATCTTTTCCAATGAAAACTCTTCATGAACATGACATGCTCCCTCCCAGATAATCATATTCTCTCTTCCCGTAATACTTTTAATATAATTGCCCAAATTTCGGTCTGGTGCAAATATAATTTTTTCATTTTTCGGTAAACTATTGACAATGGCAAGGGCATTAGTAGAAGTACATGCAATATCAGTCATAGCCTTTATCTCTGCAGTAGTATTAACATAAGAAATAACGGTATGATCCGGGTACTTCTTTAGAAATTCACGGAATTCATTAGCAGGAGCAGATTCAGCAAGAGAACATCCGGCATTCAGGTCAGGTAAAAGAACTTTCTTTTCCGGAGATAAAATTTTCGCTGTTTCTGCCATAAAATGCACTCCAGCAAGAACAATTATATCAGCTTTTGTCTCTGCAGCTTTTTGAGCAAGTACCAAACTATCTCCGATAATATCAGCAATATCTTGTATTTCTGATTCCTGATAATAATGAGCAAGAATTACGGCATTTTTTTCTTTTCGTAATTTATTAATTCCGTCAACAAGATTAATATTTTCATCTATATCAACATCAACATAACCATTACTCAATAGTTTTCCTTTTTCAACAACATTCATTACCCTATTATATTATTATTATTATTATTTTAAACTATATATGATGATGTATATATTCTGTTAATTCTGTTATTATTTATCTTAAAAAAGAGTTGTATATTTTGATATTTACAGATTAACAACACAAAATTAACAGATATTCATTATGTTTTACATTGTAAATCATTAATCTGCAAATTTATTAACAGCTTGTTAGTTAATTATTATTTTAATAAAAACCCTATAACATAAGTACTCTTAATGTGTTAAAATATTGTTTGTTTTTTTGAAATACAAAATGAAAAATAAATTTTGTTTTCTTTTGATTTTTTATAATTGATTCTGGTGAGGAAAAAAAAGCCTTTTTTTTAAAAAACTATTGCAAAATACTCAACATACAATTAACAAAAAATGTGCAAAAATTTCGTACTTTCAGATATGAAATTATTATATTAAATTTAAATTTTTAATTATAGAAAGAGATGATAACGGATAAAATTGTTCTGGCCGCTGATCACGCCGGTTATGAGTTAAAGGAAATAATCAAAAATCACCTTAAGAAAAAAGGTTTGAAAGTAAAGGACATGGGAACAGATAGTTCGGAAGCAGTAGATTATCCTGTTTTTGGTCATGCACTTGCAAAAGAAATAGAGAGTGGTAATTATGATTATGGTATTTCAATATGCGGAAGTGCTAATGGGATTAATATGACTACGAATAAGCATCAGGGAATACGATCGGCAATTTGTTGGAGTGAAGAAATTGCCCGGCTTGCCAGATTACATAATAATGCTAACATCTGTTCATTACCGGCTCGTTTTATTGAAGATAAGCTGGCTCTTAAGATGGTTGATATTTTTTTCAACACAGAATTTGAAGGGGGCAGACACAAAAGAAGGATTGAAAAAATACCTTGTACATAAAAATTAAAACATTATGTTATCCCATACCAGCAAATATGCTTTAAGGGCTGTGATATACCTTGCTATTCATACCCGCGAAGGCCAGAGAATTGGTATTAAAAGGATATCTTCTGATCTTGATGTTCCTTCACCTTTCCTTGGTAAAATATTACAATCTCTGGCCAAACACAAATTATTAACATCCACAAAGGGGCCTAATGGTGGTTTTGCTTTAGGAAGACCAGCCAGTAAAATCTTTTTAATGGATATTGTTGAGATAATTGATGGTCAGGATAATTTTCATAAATGTGCTATTGGAGTTAAATATTGCAGTGACCAGGAATATCCCTGTGCATTGCATTCAAGATATGCAAAATTAAGGGATGAAATGAAAGAACTTTTTCAGTCCGAAACAGTTGAGGAAATAGCAAAGGATGCAGAAGCAAATCTTGATAAAATAATTATTTAGGTTTTGCAGGAGAACGAAAAATTTTATGTTTCTTTTCTTTGTTGAATCCTTTGTATTCGTAAATAAATTTTTCTGAATTCATACCGTTTGGTGGCTTCTGTATAAGTAAGGGGAAAGCCTTTGTTGTGAACAAGGAAAAAAATATTTTTTACGGTATACTATTTAATTTTTCTGAATATATAATAGACAGGAATGGCAAATAAACTTCCGGTAAAATTTGCCAGCATATCTAATAAATCTCCGGATCTGTGGGGATGCAGAGCCTGAATAAATTCAATTAAACCTCCCAGAAAGAGACATATTAAAACAATATAAAGATAATTTTGTGCATTCATCTTACCGGGTCTTTCAATAAAAATTATAAATGTAAGGGAAGCATATAAAAGAAAATGAACCACTTTATCAACATGGGGAAAATCCAGGAAATGCTGTTTGGAATTGTTTTCAAAAGGAAAGAGACTTAAAAAAATGATTAGTATTGCGAATAGGATGCTTTTATAATGGGCGTGTAAATATCTGTAAAACAACATAATATATTATTTAAGGACTTTTGGAAAAATATCTTAAATTTAAACAGAATAATCAGGTTTTAACCAACTTATGAAAGATAATTTATCCATAAATAATTTAATGGCGTTATTGCGGGCAGAAAATATTAAAACCTGGTTCGATCTCGGCTTATTTCTGGATAGAATTAAGGAAAACGGAATTGTAGATTCTGTGGATTCTTCTTCTAATCGTATTGATAATTACAGAATATTTGAAAATAAGGGAATTGCTTTTATTACTTATCATTTTTCTATAGATGGTGTAAGTGTAGAAGTAAAGAAATATGCCGAATTAATAAAAAGGGATATTCCCAATGCGAATATTCATTATATATCAGGGATTTTTAAATCAGAAGCTGAAAAACTTATACCCGGGTTTGTTGAAAGAAAGGAAATACCAGAAATCCAGGGATTTGATGACTGGACTTTGTATGAGAAATTTTATTTTACTCAATTTGAAAGAGGGAGTGCCAGGTATAATTCCCTTATTACGGAATTCTGGGAAGAAACACTAGGAATAATACAGAAAATAGGGGATTATATCATAGAAAATAATATCCGTTTATTCTATTTAATAAATGTGGCCTCCAACCCGGGAAATGTTTCTCTTACTCTTGCCACCGTTTTATTATCTGAATATTTTAGAATTCCGGTTATTAATAACAATCACGATTTTTATTGGGAAGGGGGAAGCAGAGCCGGGTATCTTAATCCGAAGAAAAATAAGAGAGGACCCAGGGATTTCTTTTTTGCCAATGCCCATCTGGGAGAATTTTTCAGCATTATAGAACTTTTATTTCCATGGGAATCCAAACGTTGGATACATGTTAACATCAATCGCAGTCAGTCGGAATACCTCATTAGAAAACGAGGGTTAAATCCGGCGAACGTTATGGAGATAGGGACAGCGGTTGATACTTCAATTTATGTCAATATTGATAAAAGAAAAAAGATTAATGCCTTCCTTCAACTTGAAAAAATACTTAGCCGGTATAAGGATCAATTGATCGTTTATTCAGTGGAGGATGTTATAAGTACCCACCTCGTTGATCCGGAAAATACAATGCCTATTCTCATCGGCAATAAAACGCGACCCATTAATAAATTCATGGCTGAGAATATTATTTTTTTGCAGCCCACGCGCATTATTTCAAGAAAAAGAATTGAAACAGGTTTTCGATTATTAATAAAAATCCTCGAAAATAAAGGGTTTAGTGAAAGGTTAAATAAGACTAAAAATCTCAAGTTAACCATTCTGGTTACCGGTCCGATTGCTTCAGGACAATATTTGTATTTTACCAAATTAATGAAGCGATTTCAGTGTTTACTCGAAAATATCGAAGAAAAGATAAGGGATAAAATCTATCTTGCTTTTTTGTTTAGTGAGTTGGATAAGGAAAGTTTTAAAAAACGTTTTCCATATTCTGTTGGTATTCCTGAGTTGTATAATATTGCCTCCCTGGTTTTATTGCCCAGTAAAACAGAGGGAAGGGGATTACCCATAATTGAATCAACGGCCTGTGGAACACCTATTTTTGTGAGAAAATATGCTCCAAGAGATGTTTACGAGGAAGTGATTGGGTATCATCTTGAAGAAAAGAATCGACTTAAAGTGATTGAATATGATGGGAAAAATATAAAAAAGAAATATGCCAATGCTATTATTGACAGGGTATTATTTCCACATAAATATACAGAAGAAATTAATCATAACCGGAAAGCCGTGGTTCGGCGGTTCTCCCTGGAAGTCTTGAATAATAATTTACTGGAGATCTTAAACCGGCTTATTTTCCAAATAAACTCCGGTAAGAAAGAAAAAGATATTGTAATACAATCCCTCAGCAAATACCGGGATAGTTTTAATCCGAATGATCCTGATCTAACGTCCATAATGAATTCGAAACATCGTCAATACCTGGCCGGATATGGCAAATTATCTTTCATGATTTATTTAAAATCCCTGATTGATCCGAGTTTTTTTCGCATCGAACAGATGGAGTTTAAAGGACGGGTATTTCAGTTTGCTCTTGAGATCATGAAAAAAGACCCTGAAGAATTTCACATTACCCTTGCAAAAAAGTTGTCATTCTTAAATACCATTGAGGAGTTATTTAATTACAGGGAAGGAGAACATACGATCAGGCACGATCATAGTATGTCTTACAGGCACAGAAATAAATATTATTATCCTTACCAGGAATATACCATGCAGGAATTAACCGGACTGGTAAATATTTTTTATTTTGATATAATAGACCCCACTATTATTACACAGGTAAGGGAAACACCACATTTCTTTACCGATTGGAATCTTGCCTTATTGCAATTAACAGGAAGTACTTATCTGTCAATTGATAATCGAAAAGAACTTATTAAAAAACTGAAGGAGAACATTCCGATTGCTTATTTTCCGGGAGAATATCTTATGCATGAATTGGAATTATTCATTCTTCAGCCGGTTCGATCAAGATTGGATATGAAAATAGAAGAAGTTCTGACGAAACAAAAACTGTTGGATAATTTGGATAATTTGGCTGGAATATATGTGTTTACTCAGGAGAAGAATCTTGGGAACCAATTAAACCGGGAGGAAACTGCGGAATACATTTTAAATGGGAGTAATGAAGAACTGAAGCTATTGTACGAATTTGGAATTTTATCTTTAATACCAACTGAACAATGGACTGTAGGTATACATTTTGTTCAGCTTGGGAATAAGGCCCTGAAAGTATTGAAAAGAATTAAAGATGAAAACGGATTTTTAATTACGAACAGAAGAAATGCCGTTCTGATGACCGATATTATAGATCTGGATAGATTTCATATTGGGAAGGCCCGAACAGAACTGGATGCAAATATGCTTGGAATTCCAAGGGAATCCGGTTATATTCAGTATGCACCAGCAGGTATAAGGACGGTTCTTTCTTATCCGGTCCCTGTGCAAACAGCCAAAGATTTCGACCGCATCTTTCACAGTAAATTATTTACTGGGGTTAAAAAAGAGATAGGAGAGAAGAAGTTTTTTTATGAAATGAAAAGAGATGCTGAATTACATGGATCTCCATTGAAGTTTTTCCTGGAAAACCAGATAAAGAACATAAACGGAGACAATAACGAAAAAGCGGTAAATTATCATTTTATCAGTGGTATTTACGATGACGGTCAGCCATATAACGGAATTATGGCTCATATTAATATACAAAAAAGGAAATGGGAATTCCTGGTGGTTTCTGCGGATGAAAAACCCTTAAAAGTAACCTCTTTTGTCAGGAAATTTGAAAAAATTCTTAATCAAAAAATCGCTATTGGGTGGAATGGGGGATATATTCTTAATCCTGAATTAGTTGGTAAGTTAGGGCTTAAAGAATCTTTTATTGGTTCGCCATTGGGCTTAATAATTTCTTATGGCAAAATATTATCTCCTCCATTATTCAATAAGGGAGCTTTGCTGATTTATAAGGATGGTCATCTGGATATTAAACGGGTTTCTGTTAAAAATGGGCTTACACTAAGAATTGGGAATCATATATGGTCACTGGACAAAAATCGGTATAATTTATCTAATCCCTCCGGGGAGGTGTGTTATTATGATCTTATGTTTAGTGAAAATTATGTTTTGAATGACAGGAGAATTGCGGTAAGACTTGCGGGAAATGTGGTTAAGGATATTGTTATAGGATTTGAAAAATCAAAACTTGAAAGCATTCCGGTGGGATTAACAATATCTTTCAGGGAAGATTGTTTTCCTCAGGATCTGCAGGTAGGAGATGAAATCGAAATACGAATGCACGAATTTGAAGAAGTACAACATGCAGTTGAAGCAGGACCTATGTTGCTGGAAAACGGATACAATTGTCTGAACATGGATCTGGAGGGATGGACACATCGGAATTCTATTCGTACCCAGGCAGCACGATTGGATTACACAGATATGAGAGGACCCAAAATTGCCGCAGGGATAGATAATGACGGAAATCTGTCTGTTCTTGCTGTAAATGGACGAATAAGGGAGTCTGTAGGGGCTACACATCATAACATGGCAGAAATCTTACAGGAAAAGGGAATTCTTAAAGCCATGGGCTTTGACCCGGGGGGTAGCAGTACCCTGGTTGTTGAGGGGGAAGAAAGAAATATTTCTCCCTATAACCAAAAATATGAACAAAATATATATGCACTGTCTCCGGAACCAAGAGCAGTTTCCAATGCCGTATTGGGTTATTTAAAGGAGGAATGAAATTGGCTGGCTTATACATACATATCCCATTCTGCAGACAGGCTTGCCGGTATTGTGACTTTCATTTTTCTGTTTCTCTTCATTTTAAAGAGAAAATGTTGAAAGCAATGGAGAGTGAAATGCTTCAAAAAGCCAGGTATTTTAAGGACATTGAACTAAAAACCCTTTACTTTGGTGGTGGAACTCCTTCTGTTTTGAGTAATGAGGAAATAGTACGATTAATACTTGCAGTTAAGAATAATTTCCAAGTTTCACCTGATCTGGAAATCACCTTTGAAGCTAATCCTGATGATCTTACAATTCCTTACCTGGAAGCCTTGAAAAGGAGTGGAATTGCACGCTTAAGCATAGGAGTTCAATCTTTTCGGGATAAAGATCTTGAGTTGATGCGTCGCAGTCATAATGCTATTCAGGCCATAGAGGCAGTAAAAAATGCTAAGCAAATAGGATTTGACAACATTAACTGCGATCTTATATATGGAATACCGGGAATGAATTCCGAAGACTGGAAAGAAAACTTACATATGCTGTTCGAATTAAGAATCCGGCATATTTCGGCCTACCATTTAACCTTCGAACCCGGAACTGTTTTTGAGCATTGGAGAAAAAAACAAAGAATTTTCCCGGTTGAAGAAGCAGAAAGTGTAAAACAATTTAAGGTATTAAAGTCTGAAACTACAAAATCAGGATTTATTCATTATGAGATTTCCAATTTTGCACGTCCGGGTTTTTTCTCCCAACATAATTTGATTTACTGGACCAACAAAACCTATGTAGGTATAGGACCCTCGGCGCATTCATTTGATGGGAAAAGAAGATTTTGGAATATTTCCTCCAATAAAAAGTATATACAATTTTTGTTATCTGGAGGGAATAATTATACAGAGGGTGAGGATCTTAGTAAGGTTGATTTGTATAACGAGTATATACTTACTTCTTTACGAACCATGTGGGGGATAGATTTGAATGAAATACATAAAAGATTCGAAGATAATTATGTTAAATACCTTAAAAAATCATCTAAAAGATTTTTAGAAAGCGGAGACTTAATCCATCATGATAATAAGATACGCTTATCTGATAAGGGAGTATTAAAAGCCGATTATGTGATTCGCGAATTTTTCCTTTCAAAAAATCATTCGATTTAATTGATGGATTAAAATTATTAAATTTTTTTCCTTATGTCCTATTTCGAAAGTACATATAGATCGATCCTTATCAATGCATTGTCGG
>CAZQOV010000004.1:0-34174 GCA_964595055.1 uncultured Bacteroidaceae bacterium
AGATGAGGACGAGGGTCATAAGCCCATTCCGGTAGCAGAAGAAGATCTTGAAAGACTGATAAAGAAAAAAATTGAAGAAAGCAGTGATTATTTGATCATAGATCAGAAGCTTTCTGATGTGGATTATAGACTTGCCAAATGCTGTAATCCAATTTTCGGGGATGAAATATTTGGCTTTGTTACTATCAGCTCCGGTATTACCATCCATCGCATTAATTGTCCCAACGCCCGTCAATTAATGTCAAAATATGGCTACAGAATTGTAAAAGCTCAGTGGAAAGAAAGCGAAAAGGAACATCAATTCCTGGCAAATCTCAGGATAACAGGTGCCGATGACCTGGGTATTGTTAGTAATATTTCTGAAGTGATCAGTAAGGATCTCAAAGTGAATATGAGATCCTTTCAGATGGACTCTGTTGATGGTCTATTTGAAGGAACTGTCGGCGTGTTTGTAAAGGATACCGAGCATTTAAAGGTTTTGCAAAGAAAGTTGATGAAGGTGAAGGGAGTAATATCGGTGAAACGTATGAATTGAATCAGGGTTTTATGCCGGTGATGTCATTCTCTTTGTTTTACCGGACTGATTTATTCTTATTTTGCCATCTTCATCGATAAAAATGAGCTGTTCAACGAAAAAATTTAACCGGATAATCCTTCCCTGGTAAATTTGGTTCCATAATCAAATATTTAATCGCCATGAGAACCAAAAACATCATTATCATTACAATTCTGCTCACTTTTCTATTGAGCGGATGCCTTGTAAAAAGCCTTCATCCATTCTATATCGAAAAAGACCGTTTTTTTCGTCAGGAACTGGTTGGAAAATGGATGGATCAGGATAGTATGATCTGGACTTTTCCAGAACAACCATTTCAGAATTCATGGGTGAAACCAAAGAGGATGATTCATATGAAGTGGTTTTAGAAGATCCTTCAGGAGAAGATAAAGATTCCTGGTTCAGGGTGAATCTTTTTGAATTGAAAGGTGCCACCTATCCCGATTTTGAACCTTATGTTGAGGGAAACAGGGTGGGAGTGGGCGATACTGTTTTGCCTGTGGACCAGTCTTACAGGGATGACTTTTTCAGAAAAATAAAACATTATTTCCTTTTAAATGTTTGTATTCCTGAATCAGAGTTTTATTAAATTTTTTATTCGTGAATCGTTTGAATTCTTATATACTTTCAATTGTTAGTGTTTGTTCCTTTTCGTTTTCACCACTTTTTGCTCAGTTTGAAGGGGTTGTGGTTGATGCTGAAACTGATCTGCCCCTTGAATATGCCACCTTGGTCTCTGAAGGTGGTAAATCTGTAATATTATCCGGACCTGAGGGAACCTTTACAATCGATAAAAATGTTGACAGCCTGGAGGTCACTGTGAGTCACCTGGGGTATCATCAGAGAAATTTTACCCTATACAAAAATGCCTATACTATTCTTGCTTTATTTCCTGACTATAATCAAATCGGTGAGGTGGTAATTCAGACCACTCATTTTAATTCCACCCTTAAATCTTCTGCCGGGAGCATAACCCTTTTAAATTCTGAACTGATAAACAACTCCTATTCGCCTACAGTCACAGACATAATGAATATGGGTCCTGGATTGTTCATGGCTCAGGGTACGCTTTCAACAAACCGCTTAATAATAAGAGGAATAGGTTCAAGAAACCCTTATGGGACCAATCGTATTCGGATGTATTTTGGGGAAATACCGGTAAATTCCATTGATGGATCCAGTTCGCCGGAAAATATAAATCCGGATGTGCTCGACAGGATTGAAGTGTTAAAAGGGCCATCATCGGCCATATACGGTGCCGGTCTGGGAGGTACAGTAATGATGATCCCTGAATATCGAAGTTCTGAGGGCTTCAGTGCTACTCTTAATTCTTCTGTCCATTCATGGGGAGGTTACAATCTGGGGGTTAGTTCTTCTTATAAAAAAAATAATTCTTCTTTAAAAATTGCTGCAAAACAGTATCACACCAATGGCTACCGGGAAAACAGTGACTACACCCGTAGAGATCTTTACCTGGGAGGAAAGGTACGGGGAGAAAAGCTGAATGTGACCTATCTGCTGAACTTTCTTGATCTGAAAGCCGGAATTCCCAGCTCCTTGAGCAGGAGCGATTATGTTAATTCACCTCAAATGGCAGCTGATTCATGGGCTGAAGTAGGTGGATTTGAAGATTTTCAAAATTTTATTACCGGGGTGAACATGGATTACAGGTTAGGAGATAAAATTTTTGGCAACACAGGACTTTTTTCTAATTATGGGAATACATATGAATCCCGGCCATTCAATATATTTGATGCTGAACAGATTGGAGTAGGAATGCGGCAAAGTTTTGAATACCGCGGAATGAATCTAAAACTGACGGGAGGATATGAAGCCGTGCTTGAACAGAGTGAATGGGATATCTATGAAACACTTGGCGGTAACCAAGGACAGCGATTGAATGCGATGAAAGATAACCGGTATTATATCTCGGGTTTTCTTCATTCTGCGATTAATCCTGTTTCCGGACTCAGAATCGAGCCTGCATTAAGTCTGACATATATCCAATATAATCTGGAAGACCAATTTGATAATGAAGAAGATCTCTCCGGGGATTACAGTTATGATCCGGAAATTTCTCCCCGACTGGGTATAAACTATAATCTACTGAGAAATTTGTATGTTTATGGATCTGTCGGGCATGGTTTTTCCCCACCGAGTCTTGAAGAAACCTTACTTCCGGAAGGAGAGGCGAATACTGCCCTGAAGCCTGAGTCGGGATGGACCTTCGACCTTGGGCTGAAAGGCAATCATATGGATTCACGTTTATTTTATGATTTTACCCTTTACTATATTCGATTGTCTGATCTTCTCTTGACAGAAAGGATTACAGAAGATCAGTTTATTGGTGTAAATGCTGGAAAGACTAATCATTACGGAGCGGAGTTTTTTTTGAGATACCATTTTTCCGGAATTGATATCACAGAGTTAAATTCACTTTTTTTTACTTCCTCACTAAATTTCTCACAAAATCGGTTTGTGGATTTCTTTGATGATAATGTTGATTATTCCGGGAATGCCCTCCCGGGTATCCCGACAACCAGCCTGAATTTTTCACTTGACTACTCAAGAATGGAAACCTGGAATCTTATCGTAAAGTACCGTTTTTACGGGAAACAGTTTATGGATGATGCCAATTCTGTGTATTACCCCGGTCACCAGTTAATCGATCTTAAAGCAGGGTATAAGAATCTTAAAATTGCCGATAAATTCAGCCTTGAAATATACGGAGCCATTAATAATTTATTAAATGCGGATTATGCTTCTATGATATTGGTAAATGCTCCTTCATTTGGAGGGGCAGAGCCAAGGTATTATTATCCGGGAAATCCAAGAAACTTTCTTGTTGGATTGAAGGTTTTGTTTGATTAGGGATTAAAAAAAGCAAAGCTGTTTTAAAAAGTTTCTTCTCACCGACATCTCTCCCGGGGGAAGACTTTTGCAAAGACAGGTTTCTGAAAAGCATCTTTCAATTTTTTGTACTCCTGCTGGCAGAGATCCTTCCATTCCCTTATAAGCCAAATATTATTCATTTCAAATCAAAAGCCGGGGAAAGCGTTGAGAAATGGTAGCTGAACATATCATTCTGATTCGTTTGTATATAATTATAGACTTCTTTCATAGTATTTGGAAAAACAATTCAACTTTTTTTTCTATAAATGGTTTATAGGTAAATAATAAATCTATGATTACCCTGCTTTCTCCATCAAAATCCCTGAATGAAAATCCTGGGTTAATAACAAAAGAATATTCCATTCCTGAGTTTCTGGATCGCTCGGCAGTTCTTGTAGAGATTCTTCGGGAATTTACCCCCTCTGAAATGGGAAAGCTTATGGATATCAATCCAAAACTCAGTGAAATAAATGTAGAAAGGTACCTGAAGTGGAAACTTCCTTTTGAAACCACAAATTCGGACCGGGCTTTATTGATGTTTAAAGGGGAAGTCTTCAATGGGTTAAAAGCCGAGACATTGAATGAAGATGATCTTCTTTATGCACAGGATCATATTAGGGTCCTATCAGGTTTATACGGTATCTTGAAACCACTTGATCTCATGCAACCATACAGATTAGAAATGGGGACCAAGTTGGAAGTCGATCACTGGAAGAATCTTTATGAATACTGGAATGATCGAATCACGGAAAAAATAAATGATGAAATGAAATCGCAGGATGAAAAAGTTTTACTGAATCTTGCGAGCGACGAATATTTCAAAGTATTAAATCCAACAAAAATCGATGCAAGGATTTTAAAATGCCAATTTAAGGAAGAAAGAGAGGGTAAACTCAAATTCATTACCATTTATGGAAAGAAAGCCAGAGGATTGATGACCCGCTTCATTATTCAAAACAAAATTGATCGTGCAGAAGACCTTAAGGCTTTCGATCTTGATGGATATTATTATAATGAAGAACACTCAAGTCACGATACCTGGATGTTTAGCCGATAAACTTAATTGAATATTTCTGATTGTATATTCCTTTTATGAGTTTTGTTCCTGCACTGCCTGGGAAAACCTCCGTAAACTATTATTTTTCACACAAAGGCGAAAACTTTGGGTTTTAAGGGGTATACAGTCTCCCCAGCTTTCAGATTCCTCTTACTTCTACTCGATGTTTATACCCCTTAACTAATTGTTCAATTGGGAACAGTAACTGGCATTTGATGTGTAATATATGATATTTGGTTTCATTTTTGTAGAACCTCGAAGGTTTTTTAAGATACGACAGTCTACTGCAACCTCATTGCAGTTTTTTAAGAAAAAATTAACAATAGTATTAGACGAAAAAATAATAGTAATACAAACAAAAATAATAGTAGTTTGTTTTAGAGCTATGTTAATTCAAAAATATGAAACAATTGGTATCCAAATTGAAGATCGATGTTAATAATCATGTTTTTCTGAAAAATCCTGATTCCAGTGATCTTGGTAAAAAGATACTTTCAGGCAGTATCGATCTTATTAATGAAATTGGATTTGAGAGTTTTACCTTCAGGAAACTGGCAGTACGAATTAAAACAACAGAAGCTTCCATTTATCGCTATTTCGAAAGTAAGCATAAGCTTTTACTATACCTGAGTTGCTGGTACTGGGGCTGGCTGGAATACAGACTTGTTTTTAACACTGCAAATATCAAGGAGCCCCAGGAAAGATTGAAAAGGGCAGTTATCACTCTCACTGAAAAGGTGGATGACAGTTTTGAACATCCTTTTATCAATCTAAAAAAATTAAGTTCAATAATTATTTCAGAGTCAGCAAAGGCTTATCTAACAAAAGAAGTTGACATTGAAAATAATGAAGGAGTATTTGAAGCATATAAAAATCTGATAAAAAGGGTTAGCGATATCGTAAAAGAAATAAATCCGGCATATCAATATTCCCACATGTTAGTTTCAACGATTATTGAAGGGAGTCATCATCAGCATTTTTTCTCGGAGCATTTACCGGCCCTTACCGACAAGATTAATGATAGAGATGTCATTGCGGATTTTTACACTGAACTCGCAGTTAAGTCAATAAAATAATGATAAGAATTAGAAAATGAGTATTAACTAAATTCGTATGAGTCATGAAAACAACAAAAAATGGAATCAACATGGTAATCGTTAAAAGTCGTTTAAAAAGCCAAAAGTCCCTTTTAAAAAACTTTCTTAATTTTATGCTGGTCACCCCGCTTTTTTTTAGTTTAAGTGTAATGGCAGGATGTAATATGGAAAATCAAAAAAACACACAACAAATGGCAAAAGAAGATCCAGGTAATAAGGACTATGTAACTCAGACAAAGGAAACCCAGAGCGCCATGTCCCCTGATGACGCAATTATGATGCTTAAAGAAGGTAATGAGCGTTTTGTAAATGAAAAAATGTACAAAAGGGATTTAATCCAACAGGTAAACCAGACTGAAGATGGTCAATATCCCTTTGCTGCTGTTGTAAGCTGTATCGATTCCAGAATCCCTACAGAAATTGTTTTTGATCAGGGAGTAGGCGACATATTTAATGCTCGGATTGCCGGAAATTTCGTTAATCAGGATATAATCGGAAGTTTGGAATTTGCCACGAAAGTTGCCGGATCGAAAGCAATTGTTATCATGGGTCATACAAGCTGCGGAGCTGTTAAAGGTGCTGCAGATAATGTTGAATTGGGCAATCTTACAGCCATGTTGAAAAATCTTGAACCTGCAGTCAAGGCTGCATCTGATGTACCCGGTGAGAAAAACTCAAAGAATGCCGAATATGTACAAAAAATTACGGATAAAAATGTTGAGTTTACCATTGAAAAAATGCTGGCAGATAGTGATGTAATACGAGAAATGTATGAGAATGGAGAAATTGCAATCGTTGGAGCTATGTATGAGGTCGAGACGGGTAAGGTGACGTTTATGGAATAAATTCATAGTTCAGTTTTTTAGGGAAGATTGTACACAGGCTCAGTCTTTAAATATGAATGCCCTTTGTTCAGGTATGAATTACTCTACAGATGATGACAATGGGTTTAGTGATAAATGACAGGGTATAAAATTTAAAAAGGGAGTCTGTAGTACAATCTTTTTTTACCTCCCAAAACTACTTTTTTACTGAAAATAATTAAGCATAAGTATTTATTAATCAGATAAATAAATTTATAATATTTGTACTGATTGGTGATCGCTATTGTTCAGGATAACTTCACATTCTGAAACTGAAGATTTTTCTAATGTAAAATGGAGAATTATGAAAAAAATATGGATATTATTTCTGGTTATAATCATTAAGTTTCCTGTAAATGCACAAATTGACGAGGATAAAACCGGTGCCTGGTACATGTATTTTTTCAATGCAAAATTTGGAGACAGTAATTTTGGGATACAGGGAGATATTCAATACAGAAACTGGAACCTGGTAGGTGATCTTGAGCAGCTTCTTTTGCGGGGAGGAATTTATTTCCAGCCTGAAAACTCCAATGCACTCTTTACACTGGGATATGGGAATATTACAACCGGTGAGATGGGCGAGAGCACAGAATCATTCATGGAGAATCGTATCTACCAGGAGGCTTTGCTGCCACATAATCCCTTAACCCGGGTATACCTTACCCAGAGGTTCAGGTATGAACAGAGATTCGTGGAAAATCAGGATTTCAGGACCCGTTATCGCTATACTTTATTTATGAATGTTCCTATTAATAAACCGGAAGTCTCCAGGAATGCTTTTTATTTTGCCTTTTATAATGAAATATTTATAAATGGACAGCGAGAAATTGGGGATAATCGTGAAGTGGAGATTTTCGACCGTAACCGCACCTATCTCGGCCTGGGTTATGGTATTGCTGATAAAATGAGAATTCAGGCCGGTTGGATGAAACAGGTTACCGATAACTGGGGAAAAGGCCAATTGCAATTAAGCTTGCATCATCGAATTAACTAGCATTCGTCCATAATTTTCGATATCTGTCTCGGTAGCTATATGGACAGAGACCTGAATTTATTGTCAGACACGAAGTAATTCCTGTTGCACAAAAATGTATTCAGACAAACATAAAACATATAAACCCCGCTCGTGAGACATGGTTTGATTTCCCTGTCAGGGTTCTGTCATTTTACACTTAACCGGGTATAAATTGCGAGAATCGTTTCCATAGGCAGCCCCTGACAGGGATTTATCTTTTCTGATTGGGAAAACATCTTTTTTTTCATACTATAAAAATCGTACAATTTTATTATTCCCCTGGATTTTAGAGTTAAACCAAGGCATATCTGAAGGAGAAAAAAAAATCGGCTATTCATTTTTATCGTAGCCCACAGTCTTGCTATTCCACTCTACTTTCCTAACTTTGTGGGAATAGTGTCTGTCCATCATGTTGGGTATCCATCTTTTAAAAAAATGCAAATTGCCAGGATTCTCTGACAGATACCAGGGAAGATAATTATTTATTTTCATGTAATTTGATGGGACACGGGTTTTAAACCAGAATATTATGATCGGGTCGCCCGAAATTATTGGCAGACCCTAAATAATTACAGTGTGATATATCCGGAGAATTTTGAACAGAAAATAGGGATGACGAAAATCAGGGAGATCGTTGCTGGTTTTTGTCTGTTTGACCCGGGGAGGGAAGTGGTCAGGAATATGAATTTTTCGTCTGATCCTGAATTGATAAAAAAAAGATTGAAAGAAGTGGAGGAATTCAGGCAGATAATTTTATCCGATACCCCATTTCCCATTGAGAACTTTATTGATATTTCTCCCTCTTTATCCAAGGCCCGGGTTGAAGGTCGTTTTCTGGAAGTTTTTGAACTGGTCAATCTTAAAAAAGCTCTTGAATCCGTCCGGGCTATCCTTAATTTTCTGAAGCGGGCTGAGGATAATCCTTATCCGGGATTAAAAGAGCTGGCGCTGGAGGTAAAGTTTTTCCCGGTTGTGCATGACCGTCTGGATCAACTGGTAAATAAACATGGCAATATTCGGGATAATGCATCTCCCGAACTATCATCGATCAGAAATGAATTGAGAAATAAGGAAAACGCGATTTCCCGTTTGCTGAATAAAGTACTTGAAAAAGCCCGCAAAGAAGGCCTTATTGAAGCCGATGCTGCCTTATCGGTTAGAAATGGTCGATCGGTTATTCCTGTTCCTGCTTCAAATAAGAAGAGAATTGATGGCTATATACATGACGAATCCGCCACAGGGAGAACTGTATATATTGAACCTTCACTGGCTGTGGAAGCCAACAACGAACTTAGAGAACTTGAAAACCGCGAAAAACGTGAAATCGTAAAAATCCTTACCGATTTTACCGACTTTATCCGTCCGTATATCGATGAACTCCGACTGTCCCATATTTTTCTGGCCCGAATTGATTCTATAAGAGCAAGGGCCCGCTTTGCCTTGGAGATTGGAGCCCGGGTGCCAAGGATAATTGAACAACCAGAAATCGACTGGGAAAATTCAAGGCATCCTCTTTTAATTATGTCTTTTCGGTCAAACGGGCGTGAAAAAGAAGTGGTCCCTCTTGATATACGACTTGATCAGAAAAATCGACTCCTGGTAATTTCGGGGCCCAATGCTGGTGGAAAGTCAGTTTGTATGCAAACAGTAGGATTGCTTCAGATGATGTGCCAGTCGGGTTTTCCAGTGACAACGGATGAGCGTTCTGTTTTCGGAGTTTTTGAAAAGATCTTTCTCGATATGGGAGATGAGCAATCTATAGAAGATGATTTGAGCACTTACAGTTCTCACCTGCTGAACATGAAGATGTTTCTGAAGAATGCCAATGCCAAAAGCTTAATCCTTATAGATGAGCTCGGAACAGGTACCGAACCTGCCCTTGGTGCTGCAATTGCTGAATCTGTGCTCGAAAACCTCAACCTGTCCGAAGTGTTTGGAGTGATCACCACCCATTATACCAACTTAAAACATTTCGCTTCTTCCGAAGAGGGAATGATTAATGGGGCAATGCTTTTTGATGTTCAGAATATTCAACCGCTCTACAAACTTTCTATTGGGAAACCAGGTTCTTCTTTCGCCTTTGAAATTGCCAGAAAAACCGGGATACCGGAAACAATCCTTAAAGTTGCTGAGCAAAAGGTGGGAAGCGAACATGTTGATTTTGACAGGCATCTTAAGGATATCATCCGGGATAAAAAGTACTGGAGCAACAAACGTCAAAGGATCAGGGTTAATGAGAAACGGCTGGCAGAACTGGTTGATCGTTATGATTCCGAGCTCAGGGATACGGAGAAATTAAGGAAAGAGATTCTCAAAGAAGCCAAAGAAGAATCGCAAAGAATGCTTGCTGAAACCAATCGGAAGATTGAGAATACCATTCGTGAAATCAAGGAAGCTCAGGCAGAAAAAGAAAAAACCAAAGATTTGCGAAAAGAGCTTGAAAGCTATAAAATACATCTGGAAAGTAATAAGGTTGAAGATAAGCTCAGAAAAGACACTCACGAACTGCAAAAGAAGCTTTCGGAAGTAAAAAAAAGGAGCAGGCGAATGCAGCTTGGAGAAGGAGTAAAAACGGGAAGAAAAAAGGAAAAATCGGGAGATAGTGCCATCAGGGTGGGGGATAAAGTCCTGATGAAAGGACAGGATATTCCAGGAGAGGTATTGAAGATTAAAGATAAGAAAGTTGAAGTTGCTTTTGGAAATATCAAAACAAATGTAAACCGGGATGTCCTGGAAAAGATTCCTGAAGAAACATATGAAAGAGAATATCGGCCCAAACCGAAACGTCCCGGTCTGGCCGACTGGGATATTGGGAAACGAAAGATAAATTTTTCCCCTGATATTGATGTCAGGGGAAAAAGAGCAGATGATGCGCTGAGTATTATAAATGATTTCATTGATGAAGCCGTCATGGTTCAGGCCAACGATCTGAGAATATTGCACGGGAAAGGTAATGGTGTTTTAAGGGAACTGATAAGACAACAGCTTTCGGCCATGGACATGGTGGAATGGTATGGTGATGAACACGTGGAAAGAGGAGGTTCAGGAATCACCCTGGTAAAACTTGCAACATGAGAGGTATATTGATTTACTGCCACCATAAGCAACCAAGACTCGAGTATGTCGGTAAGTTCATTTTCACGGAAATATTGCATACGCCGGTGAAATTTACTACCCGGATGGAAGATTTGCTGAATCACGAGATTGCAATTAACTATACTACCGAGGAAATCAATTCCGTTTTTCAGATCGTGCCTTATGGTTTACTGGAAGAGACTGATATAAAAAAGCAGGTAATACCAATTGTATATGAGCATGGCCAGGCCTTCCTATTTCCGGTAAAAGGACCCGATCTTTTCTTTGATCCCTTCTCGGCTGTCTTTTACCTTTTGAGTCGTTATGAAGAATACCTTCCTTCAGACAGAGACAGGCATGGCAGGTTTAAATCATCTCAAAGCATTGCCTGGAAAAATGAGTTTCTCGATCGGCCGGTAGTGAATATCTGGATAAGAATCCTGGCCAAAAAACTCGAACTCTTTTATCCGGGACTTCAATTCAGAGAGCCCGAAAAATCGTTTATTCCTACCATCGATATAGATAATCCGTGGGCATTTCTTAATAAATCTTTTTACAGGAGAATTGCAGGGATCTCAAAAGACTTTATTAGTGTTAATTATAACAAGCTGGCCTACAGGCTCTCTGTTCTCCGTAGAACAAGTCAGGATCCCTATGAAGCCTATGATTATATCCTGAAAAAACATTCCGGGACACTTAAGATCTTTTACCTTTTGGGAAATAAAAGCCGATATGATAACAAGATTTCTTCCCGAAATCCCGCATGGAACAAACTGGTAAAAAATCTGTCAAAACATTTTGAAGCCGGCCTTCATCCTTCTTATCTCAGTAATAATAAAAACAAATTGCTGCTGAAAGAAAAGAGATTACTGGAAAGCATATGCCAGCAGAAGATCAACATCAGCCGTCAGCATTTTCTGCGCCTGTCTTTTCCTTATACTTACAGACGTTTGATCAAAGCAGGGATATCCGAAGATTATAGTATGGGTTATCCCGAAACTACAGGATTCAGGGCAGGCACCAGTTTTTCTTTTCTTTTCTATGATCTTGAAAAAGAAGCGTCTTCCGGATTGCGCGTTTTCCCCTTTATGATAATGGACAGAACACTAAAAGATTACATGGGTCTGTCTCCTGAAAACGCCAAACAAAATATTTCTGAAATGATAGGGACCATTAAGAAATTTGGTGGTAATTTTGTCTCTGTCTGGCACAATGAATCACTTGGCTTATCTGAAGAATGGGAAGGTTGGAGAGAAGTTTATGATTTTCTTCTTGACGAAGGTGAAGAACTGAATGCCGTAAAATAAAGTGATCAATATGATAAAATATTTACATAGCGGAGAAATTGACCGTTCAAAATGGGATCACTGTATCCGGACCTCCAAACAAAATTTAATTTATGGTTTTTCCTGGTATCTGGATCTGGTATCACCCCGCTGGGAAGGACTGGTATTGAATGATTATAAAGCCGTAATGCCTTTGACAGTGAAAACCAGATTTGGAATTAAGTATATGTATCAACCTCTCTACGCTCAGCAACTGGGTATTTATTCCCGGATTTATCCTGATAATCAGCTCACCATTGACTTTTTAAAAACCATCCCTGAAGAGATCAGGTATGTGGATTATAACCTTAACAGCTATCATAGCATGAAAGGGTTAAAGATTAAGTATTCAACAAGATCAAATTACGAACTGAAGTTAAATACGCCTTATGAAGTTCTGGAATCAAACTTTTCTTCAAATACCCGGAGAAATATTAGAAAATCACTTTTGAATTCTGAACTGGTTAATGATGTTTCACCTTCGGAATTAGTGCGATTGAAAAGACAAACCCAGGTCATAAAAATGAAGAATGAATTCTACGAATGGTTGAATATTTATCTCCATAAACTGATTCAGGGAGGCAAGGGAAGGATAATTGGGGTGATGGCCGGGGAAAAACTGGTTGCGGCTTCCTTTATTGTCCTGTCAGCGAATAAATTATACTATCTTGTTTCTGCTTCCAATGAGCAGGGAAAAAAAACAAGTGCCATGTTTGCAATTGTTGATTATATTATTGGAAAATATGCCGATACAGGGTTAATCCTCGATTTCGAAGGTTCTTCCATCAAAGGTGTGGCTCGTTTTTTTGCCGGTTTTGGAGCCGGGAAAAAAGAATATTATAACATCCGATTAAACAGACTCCCATTCCCCCTGTGTATTTTTAAAAAGTGAGAAAATCAGATCCCCGACATATCGTTTCATACCTTTCTCCTCTTTTCAGTTTAAGGAAATTGATCAGAACCAGCAACCAAAAATTTGTTTTTCCCTTTTATCATGCCGTAAATAATAATCCCGGGCCTCACCTGAGGCACCTCTATCCGATAAAAACGGTAAAGGCATTTATCGAAGACCTTGAAATCCTTCTTCAGCATTTTTCTCCTCTTTCCCCTTCTGATCTTTTTAGCATTGAAAAATGCCCCGCAAAACCTGGCTTTCTGATAAGTTTTGATGATGGGTTAAAAGAGGCCTATGAATTTATTGCTCCCCAGTTGAAAAAAAGAGGAATACCGGCAATATTTTTTCTCAATAATAATTTTATTGATAACAGGGATCTCTTCTATCGATACAAAGTTTCTTTATTAATTGAGAAAATTGAATCAAACGGGATGAAGAAGGGAATTCTTCAGCATATTTCTAAAAAAACCAAAAAGAGAATCGCTTCAAAGCATCATTTCAAACGTTTTCTTCTGGCTCTTCAATTCCATGAAAAAGGAATGATCGACAGCTTATGTGAAATGTTTGAGGTGGATGTTGACGATTTTTTAAAGCGGGAAAAACCTTACCTGACCGGACCTCAAATACTGGATCTTAAAAAAGAGGGTTTTTATTTTGGGGCTCACAGCTTTGAGCATCCTGAGTTTCATCATCTGGATCCGAAAAATCAGAAAGAGGAGGTGATGAAGAGCACACAAGACATTCGGAAACGTTTTGACCTGGATTATTCTTTTTTTTCATTTCCATTCAGCGATTACGGGATTAGTCCTGAAGTTCTACAATCCATTCACTCCGGGCCCGGATTTAAACAGGGAGCTACTTTCGGGACCGGTGGAATGAAAAGTTTTCAGTCTTTTCCTCATTTTCAGCGTCTAAGCATGGAGAAATATCAGGGAAATAGTGAAAGAATACTAATCACCGAATATCTTTATTTTAAATTGAAAAAACTGCTGGCGAAACATTGATGAATAATTATGAAGATTGAACTGATCCGAAAAAATGAACTGGAAAGTTATGCCAGAAGAGTATGTAAAGAATTTTCATCCGATATACCCATAACACTTCCCCGGGCTGTTTCTCAATCAAGGAATCCGGATGCAAAAGCCGATGATATTTTGTTAATTGTTGCCCGCGAAGGGAAAAAATTATTATCGTTTATAGGGATCTATCCTTCCAGAGTCCGTGGAGAACCTTCCAGAAAAATATACTGGGTGAGCTGCTGGTGGAAAGCAAATTCGGTTTCATCATCAGTTAGCAAAATTGTGCTGGAAAAATTTCTGGAAATATCCAGGGAGAATATTGGATTGCCTCATCTTCCACCTCACATAATTAAAACCCTGACAAAATATGATATAAAGGTGGAAGGCAGGAAGGGATTAATGATCAGGTTCCGCTCTGCAATTCATGAGAGAAGTTATATGAAAAGCATAAAAGGAAAATATTCTTCCCTCATAAAATTCCTTAGAAAAACCGCGATGCTGAAAACATATGATCGGATCATTAATCCTTTTAAAAATAAGAACATTATACCCGGAAAAAATGCCTATGATAAGGGATTTGAAATTATTCATACCTCTCCGCCTGATGAATATTATCGTTTTATAGACAAGCGTTTTAAAGATTATCTAACCCTTCCTTCTAAAGAAAACATTGAATGGATCTTAAGCAATCCCTGGTTGGTCAATAGGGCAGAGGCTGATCCTGAAGTACAGAAAAGATATCATTTTAGTTATTCCGCCGAGAATTATCATTATTTTTTCCCGGTATTAATAGAAGAAAGGAAGATGACCGGTGCAGGTTTTTTCAGCGTGCGTGACGGGGCCGTAAAATCCCTGTTCATATTTGTTTTGCCCGGATCAGAAGAAAAATTTCTTAAGAATACCACCAGGTACATTCAATCACAAAAATCATATCATACGCTGATAACATATGAACCGCTGTATTATTCATTCCTCAAAGATAATATGAATACCGGTATTAAGTATCATGAGATCAAAAGGTATACAGGAGTTGGAAAGCCTGAATTCCTTGAATTGCAATTCAGCGATGGGGACGGAGATTCCTGTTTTACCTGAGCGATTTAGTGCGGATGGATCTGATTGGTGAGAAATTTTATTTCAGGATCATCCATGTTGGTTTCGACGAGTTTTTCACTATGACATTTCAGGATTCTTGACGGAAATTTTTGTAAGAGGTTATAATTATGTGTTGCCATGATCACCGCTCTCCCATTCTTACTGATTTCTGTAAGTATTTCCATTATTCCTTCTGAAGTTTGGGGATCCAGGTTTCCCGTAGGTTCGTCGGCAAGGATAATATCCGGATTATTCAGTAATGCCCGGGCTATTACAACTCTTTGTTGTTCTCCTCCGGAGAGTTGATGCGGAAACTTATAGCCTTTATAACCCAATCCAACTTTTTCCAGCACTTCTCCAATCCGGGTTTCTATTTCCGCTTTCGATTTCCAGCCTGTGGCTTTTAAAACAAAAGCCAGGTTATCATATACGGAACGATCGGAAAGCAACTGAAAATCCTGGAAAACAATGCCCAGCTTTCTTCTGAGTTTGGGAATATCCCTGCGTTTCATCTTTTGAAGAGAGAAACCGGCTACCATCGCATTTCCTTCATGAAGGGGGATTTCTGAATTGATTGTTTTTATCAAACTCGTTTTTCCGCTTCCAACTTTTCCAATGATATACACAAATTCACCTTTGCTGACAGAAAAGTTCAGATCACTGAAAACCAGATGATCTTTAATGGTGATGGAAGTGTTATGAAATTCAATAATGTTATCGAGCGCCATTTTCGTGCAATTAAAAAGTAAGTTCTTCGTTTATTTATGCAGTTGCAAATATCAGGCTTATTAGCTGAAAAATAAAACCCATAATTAACATTATGCTGTTAATTAAAAAGAAAAACCTAAGCCAAAGGGAAGACCTTTTTATTATATTTTTACCGGAAGATTAATATCAAACGAATGTCATGTTAAGGAAGAGTCTGTTATTGTTCGTTATACCTCTTGTTTTCAGTATTATCGTCCCGGAGCTTAATGCCCAGAAATCCAAAATTTATTCTTTTGAAGAAAAGGATTTCTATAAAGGTCTGGACTATTATGAGAAAGAAAAATACGGGGCTGCCCGAAATTTTTTCGACCGTGCACTGGAAAATTCCAGTCCCGGAAAATCGGATATCAAAGCAGAGGCACAGTTTTACCGGGCTATGTGCTCAGTTGAACTTTTTAATATTGATGCTGAATTTCTTGTTTTTGAATTCGTCAATGAGAATCCGGAAAGTCCCCATGTTAATGAAGCCTGGTTCAGACTGGCAGACTTCATGTACAAAAAGAAAAATTATCCCCGAACCATTCGATATTACGAGAATGTTGACCGCTTTCTGCTGGAACCCGGGGAACTTTCACAATACTATTTTCAAAAGGGTTACAGTCACTATATGCGTCGCCAGTACGATCTGGCAAGGGTGAATTTTTATGAAATCAAAGACATCGATAGTAAATACACCTCGCCAGCCCTTTATTACTATTCCCATATTGCTTATGACCAGGAGAATTATCAAACCGCTCTTGAAGGATTTCTCAGGTTACTGGATGACAAAACTTTCTCGGAAATAGCACCTTATTACGTTACCCAAATCTATTACCTGCAGAAGGATTTCGAAAAAGTTCTGGAATTTGCTCCTCCGCTGATGGAAAAGGTTACGGCCAGGCGAGTGGATGAGATGTCGAAGATAATCGGAGAATCTTATTTTTATCTGGGAAGGTACAATGAAGCCATTCCCCATTTGCAATCTTATGCGGATAATGTTCGTAACACTTCAGTCAGTGATAAATATCAGCTTGCTTATTCCTATTATATGACCGGGGAATATGCCAAAGCGTCTGAATTGTTCGAAAGAATTTCACTCACCAATACAGAAATTAGTCAGAGTGCACTGTATCATCTTGGAGACTGTTATCTGAAAACAGGAAATAAAGATAAAGCCCGATCGGCCTTTGCATCTGCGTCACGGATGGAATATAACTCCCGCATAACCGAAGATGCTTTGTTTAATTATGCCAAGCTTACTTATGAATTAAGCTACTCACCGTTTAATGAAGCCATTCGTACCTTTAATTTTTACATTAACCAGTATCCTGCATCACCCAGAGTCGATGAAGCCTATAATTACCTTGTAAATGCTTACCTGAACACCAGGAATTATAAAATGGCCATGGAAAGCATAGAGAAAATTAAAACAAAAGAACCGGAAATTGAAAGGGCTTATCAAAGGGTTGCCTTTTTTCGTGGCCTAGAGCTCTTCACCAATCAGCGTTTTTCTGATGCTCTCCTGGTATTTGATAAAGCCTTGAAATTTAGTAAGTACGATCCGGTGATACATGCACGTACACTATACTGGCTGGCAGAAACATATGTCAGGGAGAATGATACGGAAACAGCAGAAGCTTACTATGAATCATTTCTTGACCTGCCCTCCGGTTTTCAAACCCCTGAATATAAGAAGGTTAATTACAGCATGGGCTATCTTGAGTTCGAAAGGGAAAATTATTCCAAGGCAGAGAGATGGTTCAGGGAATTCATTAATCTTGAACCTGAAAAATCTTCGGTATATGTTGCAGATGCTTATAACCGTCTTGGAGACTGCCGGTTTATTTCATCCAAATATTGGCAGGCCATTGAGTATTATGATAAAGTGGTGGAAATTGGAAAAGCCAATGTTGATTATGCCATATTTCAGAGGGCTTTTTCACTGGGTCTTGTAGATCGACCTCAGAGAAAAATAGAAACCATGCAGGAATTGATTAATAAATATCCTGAATCCGCTTTTATTGATGATGCACTGTTTGAATTGGGGAAAACATATGTTTTGCTTGATGATCCTCAGGCAGCAAGGCGAAACTATAGCCGGTTGGTTGAGGATTATCCTTCGAGTATGTATTTAAGCAAAACACTTAATCAGTTGGGATTGATCTCTAAAAATGAGGGAAACACCCGCGAGGCATTAGACTATTATAAACGTGTGGTCAATAACTATCCGGGTACCCCTGAAGCATCAATAGCTTTGAGGTCAATCCGCGACATCTATGTTCGTCAGAATAATGTGGATGGCTATCTTGCCTATGTGGAAAATATCGGGGAAGGAGTTTCGGTTTCTGAACAGGACTCACTGGTATATACTTCCGCCGAGAATTTGTATCTGGATGGAAGCTGTGAAATCGCTGTGGAAAGCCTGAAGGACTATCTTGAGCGGTTTCCCGGCGGAGCATTTGTTTTAAATGCCAATTATTACCTGGCCGACTGTCTCCTGAAACTAGGCAAAGGAGATGAAGCTTTTAATTCCCTGATGTTTATCATAGAGATGCCGGCAGGTATGTTTACCGAACCCGCTCTTCGTGCGGCTTCCCGTATTGCGTTCAGAAATAGTGAATACCATACGGCTGCAGAATTGTATCATAAATTGATTGAACTGGGAGAAAAGAAATCTAATATAGCTGAGGCTGAGATTGGTTTGATGAGAAGCTATGTACACTTGCAGGAATACCAGAATACTATTAATGCGGCCAATCAGGTGTTGTTGCAGGATAAACTTGAACCCGCAGTGAGAAAGGAAGCCGTTTATGCCATTGCGAATGCTTACTTTCAGCAAAATGATCCGGCTGCTGCATACGATTGGTATAAAAAAATTGGGGGCGAGGTAAATTCTGAATACGGAGCTGAAGCCAAATACCGTATGGCCGAAATTGATTTTAACAGAGGCAATTTGGACAGAGCAGAAGAGATTGTGTACGAAATGATTGAATTGAATACCCCACATCAGTTCTGGATGGGGAAGACTTTCCTCCTGCTCTCAGAAATATTCCTCGAAAAAGATGATGTATTCCAGGCTGCTCAAACATTGGAGAGTGTCATTAACTATTATACCAGCGAAGGTGACGGGATTATAGCTGAGGCAATTCGGAGGAAGGAAGAGATTTCCGGCAGAGTGAATGAAAAAAATGAAGAAACCGAACCCGACACGCTTGAAATCCGGTTAGATGACCAGGGGATATAGTAAAACCTGAATAAAAAAGGTCCTGTAACCCTGTTTTTACAGAAAAATTAAAGCATTACCTTATACCTGAGAACAAAACCATTAAAAGATGAAATTTCCGAAATACCTGATAGCGGTCATATTCAGTTACCTGGTGATTCTGAATAGCTTTGGACAGGAAGAACCTCAACGGGAGGTAAGGGTTGTAAAGCCCTACACCCCCACGCTTAGTGATGCCGATAAAATCAGCCTGATGCCGGAATTCAATGATACCGTCAGTTTGTCTACCGATTTTAAATATAGCATTACACCCAAAAAGTATTCCACCAATTTCAGACTGGATCCTATTAAACCTGCCAAAATGGTTGGTTTGCCTTTAACCCGTTTGTATAAAAGTCAATTTACCCTGGGTTTGGGTAATTATACCACTCCCTATGCTGAGCTCACCATTAATCAGTTGCGCGACAGAAAAAATGCCCTGGGATTATATGCGAAACATCATTCTTCATCCGGGAGGGTAAAGTTTATTGATGCACGGGAGGAGCCTTTCAGGGTTAAGGCTCCTTTCAGTGATAATGACCTTCGGTTATACGGCAGAAAAATGTTCCGAAACTCGGCACTGGAAGGCGGGATCGGCGGTGGGTATAATTCCTGGGTGTATTATGGTTATAACCCTGACTCTGACACCTTGTTTGAGGTAAAGGATAATCAGCAAAGAATATATACCGGAGAAGCCAACATTAGATTTCATTCTACGCATCCCGATTCCTCCCATTTAAACTATGATGTAAAGGCAAAGTACTACTACCTGCAGGATGCCTATGAATTTGCTGAACATGGTCTTGGTTTTGATTTCATGATGGGTAATTTTGTTGGTGATTGGTATGCCAATGTTGATCTTAATCTTGACTTATTTGAGCGCACCGGGTCCTTTGATACAACCAATAACCATGTCATAAAGATTAATCCTGAATTTTCTAAAGCATCGGAATTGTGGCGTTTTACGGTGGGTTTGAATTCGGCTCTTGATACAAAAGGAGGGCAAACAAATCTCAGTCTTTATCCTTTAGCCAGATTCGAATTTAACATTGTAAAAGATGTTTTAATTCCCTATATGGGGGTCACCGGAGATAAAAAGGTAAATACCTACCGCTCTCTGCTGGAGGAAAATCCATTCATTGTTCCGGGTCTGATTGCTGAAAATGAGGATCATCAGATGATTGGATATCTCGGACTGAAAGGGCGTTACAGTTCAAAGATGTCTTTCGATTTTCAGGCAAAATATTCCAGGGTCTCATACCTGAATTCTTTTGTTAATGATTCATTTGATCAAAATAACAGAAACCAGTTTGTGGTGGTCTACGATGATCTTGATCTGTTTCAGGCCGGTGCAGAAATTAACTGGAACCTTAATGAAAAACTGAATTTCTTGTTGCGTGGGGATTATTATGACTTTAGCCAGGAGGTATACCATAAGCCGGAATATGAAATCACACTGAATGCTTCTTATAACTTAAGGGATAAAATCCTTGTCGATGCCAATTTGTTCTATACCGGTCCGAGAAATGCCTTAATTCAGACTGGTGGCCAGGATCCTGAAATGGTTCCACTTGAAGGGTTTTTCGATGGTAATCTTACTGTAGAATACCGCTATACACGCTTGCTTGCTTTCTTTCTGCGGCTCAATAATTTTTCTGCCAGCAGTTATCAAAAATGGTATAATTATCCTGTACAACGATTCCAGGTTATGGGTGGATTCTCATATGCCTTGTAATCAGGGAAATAGGTTCTTCCCCCCGGCTTGATTTGACATAAGCTCGGATCATGAGGGAGATACATGTTTAAATAGCTGGATAGCAACAGTTTAAGACTGTTCATTCATTGTTAAAAAACTACTTCATTTAAAGACTGCTTTCAGGCGGTAAAATCAGCTTTTTTTTGTATCTTTAAGCTGCAAATTGAGTGCGCGGGATACTTATTGTAAAGAGTTGATTTATAATATTATACAAATACATGATTATCTTTTTCAAGGAGGTTGCCGGCAACAGTTTTTCAGGGTTTTTCCGGTAAGTCAATTTCACACTCAAAAAAACAGGTTTTATTCATCAGGAGTTGAAAAGATTGATTCCTGAATCAGGTCTAATATTGTAAAAATGGAAGCAAACGAAAAAGAATTACAATCAAAGAAAGTAGAAAAGTTAATTGAAAACGGCTATTCAGCCACCAGTATTCAGGTGCTGGAGGGACTTGAGGCGGTTAGAAAACGGCCTGCCATGTATATTGGTGATGTAAGTGTAAAAGGACTTCATCATCTGGTGTATGAAGTGGTAGATAATTCTATAGACGAAGCACTAGCAGGTCATTGCAATAATATAGAAGTTACTGTAAATGAAGACGGATCGGTTACCGTTATTGATGATGGTAGGGGTATACCGGTTGACTGGCATGAAAAAGAAAATAAATCGGCTCTCGAAGTTGTGATGACAGTGCTGCATGCCGGAGGGAAATTTGATAAGGATTCTTATAAGGTGTCAGGGGGATTGCATGGAGTAGGAGTTTCCTGTGTAAATGCGCTTTCAAGTCATCTCAGGGCCGAAGTCCATCGGGATGGAAAAATTTATGCTCAGGAGTATACTCAGGGCCGACCGAAAGGTCCCATAAATGAAATTGGGAGTACAAACAAAACCGGCACCATTGTTACTTTTAAACCAGATCCGACCATATTTTCCACGACAGAATACAATTTTGAGATCCTTTCGTCAAGATTAAGAGAACTAGCCTTTCTGAATAAAGGAATACGGCTTACGATAACAGATAAAAGAGAACTTGCTGATAATGGTAACGGCAATGGAAATGGCAGCGGTCCGGCAGAATACCGGCATGAGAGCTTCTATTCGGATGCAGGCCTGAAGGAATTTGTGCAGTTTTTGGATGTAACCCGTGAAAAACTGATTGAAGATATTATTCATATTGAAACTGAGAAGAATGAGGTTCCCGTTGAAATTGCTCTTCAATATAATACATCTTTCTCGGAAAATATACATTCCTATGTAAATAATATCAATACCATTGAAGGAGGTACACATCTCTCCGGTTTTCGCAGGGGACTAACCCGCACGCTTAAATCTTATGCGGAGAAATCCGGCATGTTGTCGAAACTGAAATTTGATATCAGTGGCGATGATTTCAGGGAGGGATTAACGGCAATTATTTCTGTAAAGGTTGCGGAACCGCAGTTTGAAGGACAGACGAAAACCAAACTGGGCAATTCCGAGATCATGGGAGTTGTTGATCAGGCTGTCAGCAGTGAACTGGCCAACTACCTGGAAGAACATCCCAAAGATGCAAAGACAATTGTATCCAAAGTAATTCTGGCGGCTCAGGCTCGTCATGCAGCCAGAAAAGCCCGGGAACTGGTCCAGCGGAAAAATGTACTTTCCGGAGCTGGTTTGCCCGGTAAATTAGCCGACTGTGCAGATAAAGATCCCGCTAAAACCGAGGTATTCCTTGTCGAGGGTGATTCTGCAGGAGGAACAGCAAAGCAGGGCAGAGACAGGAAGTTTCAGGCCATACTTCCTCTGAGAGGAAAGATCCTGAATGTCGAAAAAGCAATGCAGCATAAAATCTTTGAAAATGATGAGATAAAGAATATCTATACTGCCCTTGGAGTCACAGTTGGAACCGAGGAAGACAGCAAAGCTCTTAACCTGGATGGATTGCGTTATCATAAGGTTATTATTATGAATGATGCGGATGTAGATGGTAGCCACATTACGACCCTTATTATGACCTTCTTTTTTCGCTATATGGTGGATTTAATTAAAAAAGGTTACCTCTATATTGCAACTCCTCCATTATACCTTATTAAGAAAGGGAATAAGGAAAAATATGCCTGGACAGAAGAAGAAAGAAAACAGGCTATTCAGGAAATCGGACAGGGAGCCTCGGTGCAACGCTATAAGGGACTTGGAGAAATGAATGCAGAGCAATTGTGGGATACGACCATGAACCCCGAGTTTCGTACCCTCCGGCAGGTGACCATTGAAAGCGCAGCAGAAGCAGACCGGATCTTTTCAATGCTGATGGGTGATGATGTGCCTCCTCGGAGAGAGTTTATTGAGACCCATGCGAAATATGCAAATATTGATGCTTAATTGACCGGATGGTAAATAATTATTATCTTGAGGCATTTAAAAAACATCTATGCCTGAACGGAAAGATAATCCGCAAATTGAACTGAGGAGCGAAGGAGTACAGGAAATTCTGGGCATTATTCCTCATTGGATCATCCGATGGGGAATGTTCCTGATTTTTCTTGTGATCCTTCTGATTCTTTTCGGCAGCTGGGTCTTTGAATATCCTCATGTAATTAAATCCAGAATACTGGTAACCACGGAAAATCCGCCTTCAACAGCCATTGCCCGTACAGATGGCAGGATTATGCAACTTTTTGTAGTAGACAATGATGAGGTTGAAGATGGGGAAGTTCTCGCTTTAATTGAAAATCCTGCCAGTTACCCGGATGTTGTTCTGTTAAAATCGAAAATTGATTCCTTCCGGCATTGGGCATGGAATGACTCGGTTTCATTCTTTATAGAATTTCCCGATAATCTGACACTGGGTGGAATTCAGCCCTATTATGCCACCTTTCAGAAGAATTTAAATGACATCAGAAATTTCCTTGCCCTGAATTATCATCAACAGAAAATTGAATCCATGCAGGATGAAATTGAACGTTATCGGGCATATTCTTGGACCCTGAAAAAACAAAGCAGTATTCTGGCATCAGAAAGAGCGCTTTCGCAAAATCAGTTCAGCCGCGATTCAACTCTTTATCAACAGGGAGTTATACCAACCGCCGATTATGAGAAATCACGCTCAGCTTTGCTCCAAAAACAACGAGCCTATGAGCAGTCCAGAACCGCTATCGTAGATGCGGATATTCAGATATCCAAACTTGAGCAACAGATCCTGGATCTTGAATTATTAAAGAGTAACGAGTTCGATAAGTTGAGCCTGGCAGTAAGAGAATCGCTCGATAACCTGATATCAGAAATTGCCGCCTGGGAACAAAATTATGTATTGCGAACTACCGTAGGAGGAACGGTAAGTTTTAACCGGATTCGGAGTGAAGATCAATACGTCTCACAGGGAGATCTTGTTATGACGGTAATTCCAGAAAACAGTGGAGAAATTATTGGGAAAATTGGTCTGCAGTCTGTTGGAGCTGGAAAAGTTGAGGTTGGAAAAATTGTTAAAATTAAATTTGATAACTATCCCTACATGGAGTATGGAATGGTAACGGGTTTCGTGAAATCGATTTCTCTCGCTACTGCTGATGATGCCTATACTGTGCTGGTCAGTCTTCCTGACGGACTTAAAACTAATTATGGCAACCAAATCGCTTTTACGCAGGGCATGCTGGGTGTTGCAGAAATTATTACCAATGAGGAAAGCCTGTTTGAAAGAATTGTAAATCCGGTAAAGGCTGTTATCATAAGACAAAGAGATCTCCGGAAAGACTACTCTCCGGAAATCTGATGAAATTTTGTACCGATCTTTGCTTACGTTGGGTATAACTCATTTTTTCCAGATGCCTTCCAGTTCTTCCAAGGTCTTTCCTTTGGTTTCCGGAACGAGTTTCCATACAAAAACTGCAGCCAAAATCCCCATCAAAGAATATACCCAATAAGAAAACCCCTGATTGAAGTGTTCTGTCAACCAGGGATGACCATCCATGATGGGGAATGTCCAGGATATAAGCAAATTTGATACCCATTGCGCTGCAACTGCTAATGACATAGCTCCTCTGATCTTATTCGGAAAAATTTCAGAAAGCAAAACCCAGGTAACAGGTCCCCACGATACGGCAAAAAATGCGGTATAAAGAAGCATAAAAATAAGAGACCCCAAGCCTAACCGTTCCAGGTAAAAGGTAAGACCCAGACAAGCCATGCTAAAAGCCATTCCTAATGCTCCTATGATCTGCAGAGGCTTACGACCGAATTTATCCACAGTAAAAATAGCGATAATGGTAAAGGTAAGATTTACTGCACCTACAATTATGGTTTGAAGTAAAGATGTATCGGTATCTGCACCCATATTAACAAAAATCTTCGAGGCATAATACAATACGACATTAATCCCTACAAATTGCTGAAATACCGAAAGAAGGATGCCGATGATGATCACAAGACTTCCGTAACTGAGCCATGAGGATCTTTTGGTGGAAAGGGAGTTTCTGATATCGGATAGGATCTCCTTGGCTTTGAATGAACCGGAAATCTTATTGAGCAGACTCACAGCTTCTTCCTCTCTGTTTTTCATTACCAGGAAGCGAGGAGTTTCCGGAACAAAAAATAACAGAATCAGAAAGACCAGGGCAGGAATGATTTCAGATGCAAACATCCACCTCCATCCCGTATTCATGATCCATTCTTCTGGTTGGCCCCGTGCAATGAAATAATTTACGAAATACACGACCAGCATGCCTAAAATAATGGCAAACTGATTCCAGGAAACAAGACGGCCCCTGATATTCGCAGGCGCAATCTCCGAAATATACATGGGAGAAAGCATAGATGCCATACCAACCCCAATTCCACCAATTATTCTGTAGAAAATAAAGGAACTGATAATTTCATTGCCTATCAAATTCAGAATGTCCGGAATGGCGGATCCAACTGCCGAAATAAGGAACAAAAATGCCGCAATGATAAGTCCCTTTTTGCGGCCTGCAGTTTGACTTACATAACCGGCAATTGAACCTCCGATAATACAACCGATCAGTGCACTGGAAATGGTAAAGCCATTGATTGCATTGCTGATGTTTTCAGACAAAACATTTGGCAGTGAGAGAAATTTAAAATACACGATTAATCCTGTAATAAGGATGAAGGCCAGGCTAATTATGCCACCTTTTTTTAATCCATGAAGGCGGAAAAAGAAACTGCTGATTAGTATAACCACTACAGCAAAACTGAGTGTTGCTGCTATTTTAAATTCGATGATTACCCGGGTGGCAAATTCCGGATTCTGACCCAGAGGTTCAATGAAAAAGGATTCAAGGGCTTCGATTGCACCATTAATCACAGCTGTATCATAACCGAAGAGTAAACCGCCAAGTGTGGCTACCAGGGTAATTCCGAAAATGAAAAGTTTTTTTTGTCCAGTGTTATTTGACATGTTCGTGTTTTTTTCTTTCCTCCATATGGTAATAATCTGATTATCCTGTCATGATATAGCTTTATACCGGATGAAAATGAGCAGGAAACTTGATTATTATCAGAAAAGTTTCAGTTAATATTAATGAATATGGGGTCACTTAATTCTGCTTTGGTCTGGGATGCATATTAAAAACCGGTTTGAGAAATCTTCCCTTTACTTTCTTAAGGATTTCCTCAACCAATCTGAATTAATAACCTTTTCATCACGACTTAAATGTACTGATTGATAATTGCCTCATACAACTCCTGCTTTCCGCTTACCTGCTCGGGCTCACCGTTTTCTTCTGCAATATTCCGCAGATCCTCCAGGCTTAAATTGCCGGCTTCAAATTCCGCACCTTTCCCTGAGTCAAAGCTTGAATAACGTTCTTTTCGCATCTTCAGGTAATCTGAATTTTGCAATATGTCCTGAGCTGCAAGGTAAGCTCTGGCAAAGGCATCCATCCCCGCTATATGGGCAATGAATATATCCTCAAGATCCGTCGAATTTCTTCTTGTTTTTGCATCAAAATTAATTCCCCCGCTGGTAAAGCCCCCGGCCTGAATAATGACCAGCATAGCCTCTACCAGTTCATAAACATTTATGGGGAACTGATCTGTGTCCCAACCATTCTGGTAATCACCCCGGTTTGCATCAATGCTGCAGAAAAGACCGGCATCGGCTGCTAACTGCAGTTCATGCTGGAAAGTATGACCTGCAAGGGTGGCATGATTGACTTCTATATTGAGCTTAAAGTCTCCGGCCAGACCATGCTCCCTGAGGAATGCGATTACCGTGGCTGTATCATAGTCATATTGATGTTTCGTTGGTTCCATAGGCTTAGGTTCAACAAGGAAACTTCCGTTGAAACCATTTTTACGCCCATAGTCCCTTGCCATTTCAAAAAACCGCGCAATGTGCTCGGTTTCTCTTTTCATATCTGTGTTCAGCAGACTAAAATAACCTTCACGCCCCCCCCAAAATACGTAATTCTCTCCTCCCAGTTCAATGGTAGCATCCAGGGCATTTTTTACCTGGGTGCCTGCCCAGGCAATAACGTTAAAATCCGGATTTGAAGCGGCACCATTCATAAAACGTTTATGGGAAAAAAGATTGGCAGTGCCCCATAGGAGCTTTATTCCGGAATCTTTTTGTTTTTGCTTTGCATAGTCAATTACATTTGCAAGACGCTTTTCCGAATCACGAATACTATCTGCTTCATCAACCAGGTCATAATCATGGAAACAGTAAAAGGGAAGTCCCAGTTTAGTCGCAAACTCGAAAGCTGCATCCATCTTTTCTTTTGAATTTTGAATCGGATCTTTGCTGGTGTCCCAGGGAAATTTTTTTGTTCCCGGACCAAATGGGTCACCACCCGTCCCTGTCATGGTGTGCCAATATGCCATGGCAAATCTGAAGATTTCTTTCATGGTTTTATCACCAATCTTCCTGTCTGGATCATAAAACCGAAAAGCCAGCGGGTTTTTTGTGTCTTTGCCTTCATACCTTATTTTTCCTATGTCAGGAAAATATTCTTTGTCACCTGTTAAATAGTCCATAATTCTATTTTTTTGTTTATTGAATTAAAGAATCGAGATTTTTTTTCCAGTTTTGATATGCTTCTTTGTATTTCTCATTATTCGCTGATGGATCAATAACCCTGATTTTTCGTAATCCTGAAAACGCTTCCTCATAGGAACTATAAATGCCTGCTCCCAGCCCTGCAGCTTTCGCAGCCCCGGCCGAACCGTCGGTATCATATAATTCTATGCTAATATCACCGGTATTTGCCAGGGTATCGCGGAAAACCGGACTAAGAAACATATTGGCATTCCCTGCCCTGATAATTTTTGGCCTGATTCCCATATCCTTCATTATCTCTATCCCATAAATAAATGAAAATACAATACCTTCCTGACCAGCACGTATAATATCTCCAATCCCATGACGGTTAAAATCAATTCCATCGATTCGGCAACCATAATTTTTGTTGTTGAGCATTCTTTCTGCACCGTTTCCAAAAGGAAATACTGTTATTCCATTGGAACCTACCTCAGCCTCGGATGCGATCTGATTGAGACTAGTATAATCTTTTGACGGGACGAAAGTATTTTTTAACCAGGAATACCATATCCCTGTTCCGTTTATGCATAATAAAATTCCCAGTCTGTTTTGATTCACGGTATGATTTACGTGCGCAAAGCTGTTTACCCGTGAATCCGGGTCATATTTTATTTCATCACTTATACCATAAACGACTCCGGAAGTTCCCGCTGTTGCAGCAATCTCTCCCGGATGCAATACACGAAGAGAAAATGCGTTATTGGGCTGATCTCCGGCGCGGTAGGATACGGGTATCCCAGAGGGTAATCCGAGTTCATCGGCAATTTCAGGAAGCAATGAACCTTGTTTGGAAAAGGTCGGAACAATATCGGGAATGACATCTGTAGAAAAACCAAAATAATCCATAATATATTCAGAAGGTCTGTTCTCCAGAAAATCCCATAAAATCCCTTCTGATAATCCAGATATTGTGGTGCTTAACACTCCTGTCATTCTCATGGAAATATAATCACCCGGCAACATAATCTTCCAGGTTCGCTCGTAAATATCTCTTTCATTTTCCTTCACCCATTTAAATTTTGATGCGGTGAAATTTCCAGGAGAGTTTAAAGAATGCGACAAACACATCTCATGACCAATATTTTTAAAGGCTTTTTCACCATAGTGCACCGCACGGCTGTCACACCAGATAATTGAGGGACGAAGTACTTTTCTGTTTTTGTCTACCAGCACCAGTCCATGCATCTGGTATGAAATGCCAATAGCCAGGATTTCTGACTTTTTCACACTGGAGCATACCTCCCTGCTTGCAAGGCATAAGTTTTCCCACCATATTGAGGGATCCTGTTCTGCCCATCCTTTTTGAGGAGCTTCAATTCGCATTTCCTGCCTGGGGTAAAAAGAGGAATGAATCGACTTCCCGGTTTCTGCTTCCACAAGTGTGGCCTTTACAGATGAACTTCCTACATCATAACCTATTAAATACATATATTTTATATTTAAAACTGAAATCCATCAAAGGGATTGAAACTGCTTTCATATATTTCTTTATTAAAAGCATATAAGCGTGCCGGCTTATGAGCTACTTTTGTTTCTTTTTCTTCAAGAGGGACAAGATAATTGGCTTTTAATACTTTCTTTCTGAAATTTCTGTTATCCAGCTTTTTTGAAAGGATAAGCTCATAAAGGTTTTGCAACTGTCTTATGGTAAACTTTTCAGGTAGCAATTCCATGCCTATTGGCTGTGTTTTTAAATTGCTGCGCAGGTGAGACAGCCCTTCTTTCAGAATAGTTAAATGATCAAAAGCCAGTTCATTTACCTCACCTACTTTTTTCCATATGGCATTATTTTTAAAGGCCTTTTCTTTTTTACTCTCTTTAATTCTAATGAGAGAATAATAGGCAATGGTTACTACTCTTTCAATCGGTAACCCGGTTGTATTTCTTAACCAATCAATGTCTTTGGCTTTGCTAATCCGATCTGGGGAGCCAAATACACTAAATTGCCTGAGATAAATATTATCCAACCCGGTCAGTTCTCTCAATATTCTGTAAGCAGCAGAATCCAGGTCCTCGTCATCGGTGATAAAATCACCCGGTAATTTTAAATCCCATTCGGATTCCGGAAAATTCCTTTCCAAAAGCAGTATTTTCAGATCCTTTCCGTCAAATCCAAATATTACACAATCAATTGATATGTGTGGGTTTAGCTTCAATCTATGCAATTTTTCTGATATAAATTTACAGCTATCTATACTAAAAACCAAACTTAGCGTAAAAAATACGTTAAGTATGGCATTCTTTTGAAAAAGGAATTGCTGTTACCGGCTATAAGTATCTTATTTTTCAGAGATTCATTTGGGGAATAAAGCTCACCCTTACACAGGAGGACCCTATTCTTATCGATTTTTTGGTTAATAATTATTTTCCCCAGTGCAATCTCATTGCAGTACAAAATTGTATCTTAAAAAACCTCGAAGGTCTTAAGTATCAAAATATAAGCAATTTAACATGTTTTCCACAAGATCGAACTGATCATAATTTAAGAAATCTATAGTTGACAATTCCTCCTGTTTAAACGATACATTCAATTGTTTTTAAATACAACGGTAATAAAAAGCATACCTCACTTGATGAGATTCTTTTTTCAAATGAGTTCAAAGCAGTTGGGTCATTGTGCTTATTTAGACCCTTTCTTAATTACATGGGAAACTCCCTGGGGAAAAACAGTTTTTTTAATTTTGGGTGAACAATTGGAGGAGCTGACGATGGATGTATTATTTCCGGGACATAAACCCACTGCATTTAATGTGATGTTGAAACCTATCGGTCCGATTTGTAACCTGAATTGCAAGTATTGTTATTATCTTGAAAAGAAGAATTTGTACCTGGATACCAGGAATTTTCGAATGAATGAAGAAGTTCTTGAACAGTTTACCAGACAATATATTGAATCACAGAATGTTCCTGTGATAAGCTTTGTCTGGCAGGGTGGAGAACCCACCATGCTCGGATTGGATTACTTTCGAAAAGCGCTTGCCCTTCAGGATAAGTATAAAGGGGATAAAAGGATAGAAAATGTGTTACAAACCAATGGGACCCTTTTGGATGATGAGTTTTGCCGGTTTTTTACGGATAATAATTTTTTGATTGGGGTTTCAATAGATGGTCCTGAACCTATTCATGATGAATACCGACTTACCCATCAGCATACAGGTACCTTTAAGGAAGTTATGAAGGGCATTGAATTGTTGCATAAACACAACACAGCCTTCAATACCTTAAGTGTTGTCAACAAAAATAATGCTTATCATCCATCGGAGATATATCGTTTTTTGAAAGAAATCGGTAGTGGTTATCTTCAGTTTATTCCAATTGTTGAGCGAATTGCACCCAATCCGGAACCCAATAAGATAAATCTGGTAGCTCCGGATCATCAGGATGCCATGGTAACCGATTGGTCGGTCGAACCACTACAATATGGTAATTTTCTGTGTGGAATTTTTGATGAATGGGTAAGAAATGATGTAGGAAAATATTATGTTCAAATATTTGATGTTACACTTGCAAACTGGGTAGGAGAGAGGCCAGGTTTATGTGTGTTTTCGGAAACCTGTGGGGATGCCACTGCTATGGAACATAACGGAGATCTGTATAGCTGTGACCATTTTGTGTATGATGAATATAGGCTGGGGAATATCGGGGAAACACATCTCCTTGATCTGGTAAAATCAGAAAGGCAGCAAAAATTCGGTCGGGACAAAAGGGATAAGCTTCCACGGTATTGTTTTACATGCGAGTATCGATTTGCCTGTCATGGAGAGTGTCCAAAAAACCGGATTTCAAAAACCCCGGATGGTGAGAGCGGATTAAACTATTTGTGTCCGGGTTTAAAACTCTTTTTTTCCCATGTCCATCCTTATATGCAATTCATGGCCGATGAATTAAAGGCCAAAAGAGCACCCGCAAATGTTATGCAATGGATCAGGCGGGTTGAAAGGCAAAATCAGCAAAAACAACGGGTTTATATCCAGGTGGGTCGAAATGATCCTTGTCCATGCGGCAGTGGGAAAAAGTATAAGAATTGCTGTATGCGAAAGCCAGCAAATCCATGGCAATAACAGAATTCTTTTTTTCAGGTAGTTTCTAAAGCAGGTTCTTCAGAGGGAAGGGTAAACCTGAACACACTTCCCTTTCCTTTTTCGCTTTTCACCTTAATATCGCCTCCATGTTTAAGAATAAACTCACGGCAAACAATTAGTCCTAATCCAGTACCCACTTCTCCCGAGGTTCCGGTGGTGGTATGAAATTCATCAAGCCGGAAAAGTTTTGCCTGTTCTTCCTCTGTCATTCCAACTCCGGTATCCATAATACTTACTTCCAGTCGATTACCCTTCTTCTGAGTCGAAATGCTAACTTCATCACCCGGTTTGGTAAATTTTAAGGCATTGCTTGTAAGATTCCTGATTATAGTATATACCATGTTATAATCCCCAAAGGCATAAACCTTGTTGAAATTTTCAGGGAATTTCAGGCGAATGTTTTTATTTTCAGCATTTATACTCATCATTTGGAATACTTCTTTGGCAATAACTGCAAGGTCAATTTTGGAAGGATTGTATTTTATCCGGTTTGTTTGCGTTCTTGCCCAGTTTAATAGATTTTCAAGAAGTCCGTAAGCGCTTGAAGAAGATTCATTTATAAGTCTGATGAATTCTTTTTTCTTGTCTTCTTCAATTCTGTCGTAACTGCGTGTAAGTAAATCACTAAAGCCCATGATTGAATGAAAAGGATTCTTTAAATCGTGTGCAATGATGGAAAAAAACTTATCTTTTGTCACATTTAATTTACGTAATTCATCGCGTTGTTTTTCAATCTGTTTCTCAGCTTCTTTTATTTCTGTAATATCGGTGTCGATAGCAACAACACGGACTATATTTCCGTTTTCATCCATCACCGGTGAAAGCGTTGTTCTGGACCAGATGAGCCCAGCCTCGTTTATTGTCGTTTGAGTTGTATAGCTAATCGCATTTTTATGTTTACGTAAATCATGAAAAATCTTCTTAATCTCAGGATAGTATGAATTATCCAGTAAATTCCTTCCTTTTTTCTCAGTAAATTCCTCAAGGCTTTGTCCGTATCGTTTAATAAAGCCTTCATTTACCCATTCGAAATTTCCTATTTCGTCCATAATAATAATCACATTGTCAGTTTTACTGGCAACAATGGAAAGTTTTTCCAATTCTTCATTGGTTTTTATCAGGTTTTCTGATTGTGCAATCAGTTCTTCTGATTGTTGCTGGATTTCTTCCTGCCTTTCTTCCAGTAAAACATTGGCTTCCTGCAGCTCCAGACTCTTTTTCTTCAGCACCGATTCTACTTCTTTTTGAGCGGTGATATCTCTTCCAATCCCAACCAACCCGATAATTTTCCCGTTTTCATCTTTTACCGGTACCTTGGTAGTTGAAACAATAATTTCTTCTCCATCTACATTGAAATTCAGTTCCTCCTTGTTAATTAAAGAACGATCTTTGGCCATTATTTCCTGGTCATCCTGGTAATAATCGGATGCTATATCTTTAGTATAAAATTCAAAATCTGTTTTCCCGATAAGCTCTTCAGGAGAACTGGCTCCCATGATCTTTGCCACTTGTTTATTGCCAATGATAAACCGGCTTTTCCTGTCTTTGATGTAAATTCTGTCTGGCATAGAGTTAATAAGGGTTAATAAATGCTTTCTCTCCTCATCTGAACGTTCCGATTGAACCCTGATCTCTTCCTGTTGCTGTAAGATTTCTTCCTGACGCTCCTCAAGCAATGCATTGGCTTCAGAAAGATCATTACTTTTCTTTTTTAATTCCCTTTCTTTGTTTTTTAAATTCGTAATATCTCTTCCAATACCGACTATGCCAATCACTCTGTTATCTTTATTTCTGATGGGTATCTTTGAGGTATTTATTACAATATGGTTTCCTTGCTCATCAAGTATCTTTTCTGTCAATTCATGAACCGGTTCGCCTGAGGCTATTATCTCAATTTCAGTTTTCCTGAATTCATCAGCCAGTTCCCGGGGATAAAAATCATGATCTGTTTTCCCTAAAAGCTCTTCTCCCGAGTTCTGTTTGCAGGCTTTTGCCAGTTTCTGACTGGCAGCCAGGAATCGGCTTTCAGTATCTTTGATATAAATAAAATCAGGCAAATTAAGCAGAATGGTATTAAGAAGGTTCCTTGGCGAAAGCGGTTCTTGATTTTCGGATAACTGTTCAAGAAGTCTTTTCTTTTGCTTAATCTTTTGTAATAAAAAAAACTGGTAACTACTAATGAAAAGCAGAAGAATAACTATGGCTAAAGATATCCATAGATTTTCCCTGAAGAAAGGAAAAAGACCATCTTGTTCATGAACAGGTAACATTCCCATACACAAACGGTCATTCCCTTCTGAAAGAGTCGTTTGTGACATAATTATTATTGAAATCCTTTTGACATCCTCGAAGCAGATTTTCACTTGCTATCCCTGCAAAGATATTTTTTTCTGCTTAAGTT
>CAZQOV010000004.1:34274-46941 GCA_964595055.1 uncultured Bacteroidaceae bacterium
TAAGTCGAACTGATCCCGATTTTCCAATCGGGATCAGCACTTCAAATAAAGTCATTTAGGTAACCTCAAGTAAATCTCCCCCTCGGGATTGCTGAAAATGGAAGGTTAAACAGAATCCGATTATGGGAAAATCGGGATCTACTAACTTTAATGATTATGATGGGCTCATCTTTATTCCTCTTATCTCCTTGTCATGAAGAAAAAGGGAAGGATATAGACTGATCGCATTACTTCATTAATAATCCCGGAAGCCAAAGACTTAACTGAGGAATATAGCTTACCAGTAATAGTACCACTATCATGGCAATAAAAAGCGGTAATAAAGGTTTCACCACCTTTTCAATCTTTAGGTTTGCTACACTGCAGCCTATAAATAAAACTGAGCCAACCGGTGGAGTACATAGTCCCACACTGAGGTTGAGGACCATTATAATACCAAAATGAATGGGATCCATTCCCAGTTGTGCACTTACCACAGGTAAAAATATGGGGGTGAAAATCAATACTGCAGGTGTCATATCCATGAATATACCTACGAATAATAAGATTAAGTTTATGATTAACAGTATAATAAAAGGATTCTTACTGATATTGAGCAATCCTGAACTTACATTTTGAGGGATGTTTTCGTATGACATTATCCAGGAAAGTCCGATGGACGAACCTACCAGCAGCAAGACAATGGCGGTTGTTCTCACCGACCGCAGTATGATAACCGGCATATCTTTCATTCCTATTTCTTTGTATACCAATGCGAGGATTAGTGCATATAATACAGCTACAGCCGAGGCTTCAGTGGCAGTAAAATAACCTGCCACAATTCCCCCAATTACGATAACCAGCATCATTAAGGAGGGGATGGCATCTATAAAAATTTTCACCGCCCGTTTTAATCCGGCCCCCTTATTTCTCAGTTTATATATGATGTAAGCAAGAGTTGCCGTGCCAAGAATAATGAAAATAGTATTATGAAGAGGATCTACGGTTTTATCACTGAGGGTTTTAAGTCCAACTCCAATTCCGAAAAGCATCGCAGCACCTGCGAAAATTTTCAAAAGTGCTGAGGTAACCCCCTTTATGCCTTTATTCCGGTAAATAAGCATCGACATAGCGACGAGCATCAGTGCCACACCTGTCAGGATTCCCGGGATATAGCCGGCAAGGAATAAAGCCGTGATAGAAGCGCCGCCACTGGCGAGAGAATATACAATCAGAATATTACTTGGGGGAATGGAAAGTCCGGTAGTAGCAGAAGTTATATTCACCGCTGCACTGAAGTTATCTTTGTAGCCTTCTTTTTTCATCTCCGGACTCATTATGCTTCCGATTGCAGAGGCAGATGCTGCGGCTGAACCAGAAATAGCCCCAAATAACATATTTGCAATTATATTAACGAAAGCCAGACCACCGGGCAATCTGGCTACCAACACTCTTGCAAGGTCGATTAAGCGTATCGCAATGCCACCTGAATTCATGATGTTGCCTGCCAGAATGAAGAAGGGAATTGCAAGCAGGGCAAAGCTGTCCAGACCCGTTGCCATTCGCTGGGCAAAAGTGGTAAATGCTGCAAGGGAATCAATAGATAAAAGCATTGTTATTACACCCGAAAGACCTATGCTGAAGGCAATGGGTACACCAATTGCTAACAGAAGGACAAAGCTGAGGACAAGAATGAGTACTTCCATAATTTATTCTGAAATATTAATATTTTTATCTTTCACGAGAAGGATTATGCTGCGAAGGGAATAGTAAACGATTATCAAACCGGAGAGCGGTAATACGGTATAAACATACCCGAGTGGAAGTTGAAGAGCAGCTGATTTAACATCAAGTACAAAACGAGTATAGACGAGCCAGCTTCCTCCGATTACCATTGCTGTTATGGCAAAAGTTAAAATGCAGAGCTGGATTAAAATCATGAGGTTTCTTTTTCTGGAAATCCTTGTTTTTTGTAAGAGCAAATCAATGGCAAGGTGCTCATTTCTTCCCGCTACATATGCTGCACCCAACATACCTACCCAGATTAGCAGAAAACCTGCCAGTTCATCCGTAAAATGACTTGGTGAACTAAGAACATATCGACTGGTCACCTGCCATAATACATCAATGACAAGTATTGACATGATGGCAATCAGTGCGATCTCAATTATCCTGTTTAGCTTTTTATGGAAATTCATAGCAGATAAAATTACTTATTCAACGGCTTTTATTCTTTGAATCAGATCATACAATTTCTCATCATCTTTAAACATGTCATAGATAGATTCTGCTTTTTGGGCAAAAGGTTCTTTGTCAGGATAAATGATTTCAACACCTGCCTCCTCAACAATTTTAAGAGATTCTTTGACCGATTCTGACCATAACTCCCTTTGTTTTATAGCAGACTCATCTACAGCCTGCTGAAGCCATTCTTGTTCCCGGGCTGAAAGGCTGTTCCAGATTTTGGAGCTGATAATCATTACATCAGGGACCATGCTATGCTCATTGATTGAGTAATATTTGCAAACTTCATAATGGCGTGATGTAAAGAAACTGGGCGGATTATTTTCTGCTCCATCCACTACTCCTGACTGAAGTGCAGTATAAAGTTCTCCAAAAGAGATAGGGGTGGGGGATCCGCCAAGTGCCCTGATAAGGTTCATGGAAACAGTACTTTTCATTACCCTGATTTTCATTCCATCAAGATCGTCGGGGTGATGAATGGGAGTATCTATGGTGTAAAAACTCCGGCTTCCTGCATCATAAAAGCATAATCCTCTTATCCAGTAAGGTTCGCTGCTTAATAACAATTCTTTTCCTATCTCTCCGTCCAGCACCTTGTAAGCATGTTCTTTGGAACGAAATATATAGGGTAGTCCTAAGGCCTTGAATTCAGTTGTGAAGCTTTCCATCACGGCAGAAGAAACCTTCGTAATGGCAAGGCTGCCAATTTGTAACAACTCTACACATTGCTGTTCCGATCCGAGCTGTCCTGAAGGATAAATTTCAATTTCAAGTTTTCCTTTGGAAATTTCTTTGCATCTGTCTGCCATAAAAGCCATAGCTTTATGGACAGGATGAATAGTATCGAGCCCATGCGCAAGTTTAAGGACTTTTTTTTCTTCTTTTATTTTACAGGAATTAAGAAAAAGAAGGGATAAAAGGACAAGTACTATTTTCAGACTAAGTAATGATTTCATTTCAAACCTCGTATTTTTTTAATAAGTTGCAGGGTAGAAAGACATTTTTGCTTTAGCTGGTCATAATCTTTATTCTTTATGATTTCCCTGGTAATTAATTTGGAGCCCATACCTACACAATACACTCCGGCTTTGAACCAGTCTCTTAGATTGCCTTCAGTGGGTTCAACACCTCCGGTTGGCATAATATTACTCCACGATGAAGGACCAAGTATGTTTTTAACAAAGCCGGGACCTCCAACCGATGAGCCGGGGAATACCTTCACAATTTCGGCTCCAAGTTCTTCGGCTTTTGAAATTTCACTGAAACTTCCACAACCCGGCATCCGGGCAACTTTTCTTCGGTTACATACCTTTGCCATCTCTTCTGAAAGCATGGGGGAAACAATGAAATTAGCCCCTAATCGTATGTAAAGGCTTGCTGTTCCGGCATCAACAATTGAGCCCACCCCCAGGATCATATCGGGCAGTTCTGAATTTGTCCATTTGCTTATTTCACTGAATACTTCATGAGCATAATCTCCCCGATTTGTAAATTCAAAGCTTCGAACGCCTCCTTCATAACAGGCCTTTAAAACTTCTTTTAATGTATCTGCTTCGGGATGATACATTACCGGGATCATTCCCTGCTCTCCAACTTTATAATATACTTCGAGTCTTTTGAATTTTGCCATCTGATAAATTTTTCCGAAAAATAATTAAAGAATTGATTATTGCAATAGTTTTTTTATTTTATTCGTCAATAAGAATCGGATTTTCAATTTTTAAAGCTTCCTTTTCAAGGATTGACTTTATGACTTTCAGATCCTTAAAATCAGGATTGGAGGTTTCCCAGAAACTGTAAAAACGGTAAGAATTATCTTTGGCTTCTCTGGTGGTTAGTTTTACATAAAAAGTTTCGGTAATGCCTTCACCACTATCCCTGGTTTTTCCTTGAGTAAGCAGATCGGCTTTTTTGACAAGAATGGCCATGCCAAGATAATTTCCGTTTTCCGCTTGCCTGCTGTGTGTGAGAAATGCCTGATGTTCCTGACCGGCATCAAAAACAATTAATTCTTCTGATAATTTATTTACCATTCCTGTTACAAAGGAAACCTCATTGGTATTTTCCCTCAGAAAGAGACTGCTTTTGTAGCCGTATTCTCCAGCAGTAATGCTGATGTATTGAACGATATTATAGGAGTTTCCGCCTGCTTCCCAGTCGGAAAAATTAAACCTGAATTCCGATCTCAGATCTCCTTCATATAATTTTTCATAACTTCCTTGCCCATTATCGCCCAGCCTGTAAAGACTGTCCCTGATTTCAAGGGCAACTGCTCCGGCTCCGAGGGAATTTCCTACTTTCAGAATATCCATTCCCCAATCGCTTAATTCATGATAGCTTTTCTCAAAATCAAAAGCTTTGGAAGAAGCTGTGGTGTTTTTGAGTCCTACATGGTCAAGAACCATACCCGATGTCCTTTTCCCGAATATGTCCATCCCGTTTCTGAGATCAAAATAATTCCGGAATCCTACTTTATCATTTTCCCATGCCGGTCCTTCCATCTGAAATACAGCTGAGCTTTTTTCTGTTTCGACAGATTGCAATCTTTCTGCCTGCTCAAGGTCTTTATAAGGATCTTGATGTCTGGCAAAATGTATGCTTGTTTTTTTTGTAAAAACGGGATACTTATCCTGATCCTGCCACTTTATCCTGACTTCCTTTGACTCATTAGCGGGAATACTCATTTCAATTAAAATCTCTTCCGGGAGCTTATCGCCCTGATAGTCAATAAACTGAGCGATAAGCGTGTCGGTTCCCGAAACAAACAAAGGGTTTTTTCCTTCCTGGAATGGACCTATATGTTCCTGAAGTTCATCGAAGGTGAAAGCTATGACTTCGTTTTCCCTGGGTTGGTCCAGTGGATTGCTAAATGTCAGTACTGTCTCTGGCTGACAACTGCTTAATACCACCCAGCTAATAAGCAGGATTCTGATTGAAACTTTCAATGCGACTTATTATTAGTTCTCATTTAAAGGTTTGCCAATTGTGGCAAGTATACCACCATCAACATAAAGGATATGGCCATTTACAAAATCGGATGCTGAAGATGCAAGAAAAATTGCTGCTCCTGCAAGATCTGAAGGATCTCCCCATCTTCCTGCGGGCGTCCGGTTGATGATAAAATCATTAAAAGGATGACCATCTTTCCGGATAGGTTCGGTTTGTGCAGTGGCAAAATAACCCGGTCCAATGCCATTAATCTGAATATTAAATTTAGCCCATTCGGTAGCCATATTCCGGGTTAACATTTTCAAGCCTCCTTTGGCAGCAGCATAGGCCGAAACCGAATTTCTTCCCAGCTCGCTCATCATTGAACACATATTGATAATCTTTCCGTATCCCCGCTCAATCATACCCGGTACTACCTGCTTAGACATGATGAAGGGGCCGACCAGGTCAATATCGAGAACCTGCTGGTATTCTTCCACTTTCATTTCCAAAATGGGAATACGCTTGATAATGCCGGCATTATTGACTAAAATGTCAATAGGGCCTACTTCTTTTTCGATGCGTTGAATATATTCCTTTACCTGGACTTCTTTGGTGACATCAAATTCATACGTATGAACTTTCAATCCGGCATCATGGTATTCTTTTTCTGCATTAGCTAATTTTTCAGGGAAAATATCATTCACGATCAATTCAGCACCCGCTTCACCCAAACCTTTAGCTATGGCCATTCCAAGACCATGGGTTCCACCTGTTACCAGTGCTCTTTTGCCGTTAAGGTCAAATAATTTTTGAGACATGTTTAATAATTTTTGAATTAGTAATCGATGTTATTTGATATCCCGAATATCAATCTTATCCATATCTCCATAATCGAGATTTTCACCTCCCATCCCCCAGATAAATATGTAATTACTGGTGCCTGCTGCAGCGTGGATTGACCAGGCCGGGGAGATTACCGCTTCCTCATTTTTCATCCAGATATGACGGGTCTGTTGCGGTTCGCCCATAAAGTGACATATTGCCTGATCATCAGGTACTTCAAAATAGAAGTATGCTTCCATTCTTCGGCTGTGAACATGAGGTGGCATGGTATTCCAAACGCTTCCGGTTTTAAGTTCGGTCATGCCCATCTGAAGCTGACAGGTTTCCACAACAGAGTTTACAAGAAGTTTGTTGATCTTTCTGGCGTTTGAACTTTCCAGTGATCCGAGTTCCATCACCTCTGCATCATCAAGGGTAACCAGCTTAGAAGGATAGGATTTATGTGCCGGAGCAGAATTAATATAAAAATGAGCAGGTTTGGAGGGATCTTCAGATTTGAACTTCACATCTTTGGTTCCTGCTCCAAGATAAAGCGCATTTTTATAATTCAGGGTATACTCTTCTCCATCTGCATTAACCACACCTATTCCCCCAACATTAATTATTCCCATTTCTCTTCTGTCCAGAAAATTAGAAGATTTCAACGGGTCAATGCTTTCGAGTACCACTTCTTTTTTTACCGGAACAGTTCCACCTACGATAAGCCGGTCGTTAAAGGTATAAACCAGGTTTATAATATCTTCCTGCATCAGATTACTTACCAGGAATTCTTTGCGAATTCTTTCGGTATCATAATTTCTTGCATCATCCGGATGATTTGAATAACGTATTTCATAATTCATTGCCATATTGCTTAATTTTTAAGGTTTTTTTTTAAAGTTGATTTTCGTATCAAAAGTTCAGGGCTTATGATTTCCCTGTGTTTTGTACTTCCTTCCGGGTCATCAAGAAACATTTCTGCAATCCTTTGTCCCATAAGGGTTCCTTTCTGATCGGTTGAGGTAATTCCCGGGTAAACATATTCAGTAAAAGGCTCATTAGCAAAGCCTGCGATCCCAATATCTTCAGGAACAGATATATTCAATTCCCTGGCCGATAGAATGGCGCCAAGTGCTGAAAAATCGCTGGCTGAGAAAATGCCGTCAGGGGGATGCTTCCCTTCGAATAGAGCGTGAAAAGCTTTCTTGCCACTTTCGCGTGTAATCACATTGCTGATGATCTGATGATAGGTCACATTATTGTCCTCTAAGGCATCCAGATATCCCTGCTTCCTTTCTTTATAAACAGCAAGATTCTCAGGTCCACCAAAATGGATGATCTTTCGATACCCCTGTTCCAACATGTGCGTTACAGTCTTATAGGCTCCCTCATAATCGTTGAGTTTAACCATCTCGATGTTGAGTTTTTCATCTACTCTATCGAACATAATTATCCTTTTCCCCGAATCAATAATTTCCCGGATATGATCAGTTGTAATTGTTCCTGCCGAAAGGGAAATAAATATCACATCCACCTGCATGTCAATCAAGGTTCTAAGGCTTTGTATCTCCTTGATATGATCTTCTTCGGTTTGACATATTATAAGATTAAAACCCGCAGTTCTTAATACTTCTTCCAATCCCCCGATGACACTTGAAAAGAAAAAACGGGTGATCCGGGGTATAATTACACCGGCTGTCTGTGTTTTCCCTCTCCTTAAAGAATAGGCAAGACTATTCCTGCTGTATCCTTTTTCCTTGGCCAGTTTCTGAATTTTCTCACGCTTGAGTCTGCTGATCCTGGGATTGTTATTCAATGCCCTTGATACAGTGGAAGGAGATACATTCAGTATCTTTGCTATATCCTGTATGGTAGGTTTGTCTTCCATAATTGCGCAATCGATTGCACAAAAATAAGAAAGTTCTCCATTATTGTCAAGTAAAGACTCAATTCCTTTCGGTTTTTTTGTAATCCTCCGTATATTGCATGAGTAACACCAGATCTTTAGTCATGTTCAGAGTTTTCAACCCTACTGTATATCAGGGACGCCGGCGTTTAAAGCGATATTTCGAAGGATGGTATTTTAAGCAGGTTACCGCTGATGAGAAAAATGTCTTCGCATTTATTCCGGGAATAAGCTTATCACCAGATGATCCTCATTCTTTTATTCAATTTATTAATGGAATTACCGGTGAATCCAGATACCTGAGGTATGATCATAAAGCATTCCGGTACTCCAGAAACTCTTTTAAGGTTTGGGTGGGAGATTCGTTCTTCTCTCAGAGCAAAATGAGCCTGAATATAAATGAGCCTGATTTTATGGTGAAAGGAGAAATGAAATATACGCACTCTGCCGATTTCCCATCTTCTTTTTCTTCACCCGGTATTATGGGCTGGTACTCCTTTGTGCCATTTATGCAGTGTAAACATGGGGTAGTTTCAATGAACCAGTTTGCGAATGGACAGATCAGTATCAATCATGCCCTTATCGAATTCAATAACGGAAAGTCTTACATCGAAAAAGACTGGGGGAGTTCTTTTCCTTCTGCATGGATATGGTTACAATCCAATAATTTTGATAATCCACAGGTTTCTGTTATGCTCTCAGTGGCAAAAATTCCATGGTTGGGTAGCTTTTTTATGGGATTTCTCGCTTTTTTGTACCTGGAAGGGGAAACGTATTTATTTACCACTTATAATAATTCAAAATTCGAGCTTAAAGATTATGATGACAATTTTATCTTTATAGATCTTAGGAAGAAGGATATGTTTCTCTCGATAAAAATTGAAAGAAAAAAATCCGGCGAGCTTATGGCCCCTGACAAAGGGAAAATGAACCGCATGATAAAAGAAAGTGTCGATTCAATTGTTGAAGTGACACTTTCAGATAAAAATGGGAAAACCCTTTTTTCCGGAACCGGAAGGAGAGCAGGCCTTGAGGTTACTTCCAATATCTTTGAGTTAATAAAAAATGGAATTTAAGGATCCGCATTTGATTCCCGGATCCTTTCTGAAGAATCAACGGATAATGCCTAGAAACAAAAGTATCCTCTTGCATTATAGCAACTTATATCGGCAACCAGTTTGCCCGCCATTTCGATATCATTGGGGATCTCTCCTTTTTCCACATCGGTTCCAATGAGATCGCAAAGGATTCTGCGGAAATATTCATGCCGCGGATAGGAAAGAAAACTTCTTGAATCTGTTAACATTCCTACGAATCGACTCAGCAAGCCAAGGCTTGAGAGAGCATTCATTTGTTGACGCATTCCGTCCTTCTGGTCAAGAAACCACCAGCCGGAACCAAATTGCATCTTACCTGGTATGGACCCATCGTTAAAGTTGTATAACATGGTGGCAATTAATTCATTGTCTCGTGGATTAAGATTATAGACAATGGTTCGGGCAAGCTTTTCCCTGGAGGCAAGACGGTCAAAGAACCTCGACATGGGCCGGGCTATTTCAAAATCGGCAATGGAGTCAAATCCTGTGTCGGGTCCAATTTTCTTATACATCAGACTGTTATTGTTTCGTATCGCTCCGATATGGAATTGCTGGGTCCAGTTTTTTTCAAAATCCATCTCCGCGAGTTCGACTAGCATGGCAGATTTAAACTTCATAAGCTCTTTTTCATTGAGATGGTCTCCGCCTCTTACTTTTTTGAATATTTCAGCGATCTCTTTACCGGTATAATCCTCTGCATAAAAAGTTCCCAGACCATGATCTGAAAGCCTGCATCCCTGAGCATAAAAGAACTCCTGCCGGTTTCTTAGCGCATCAATCAGATCGTTATAGGTATTAATGCTGAGATTAGAAGCTGTCTGAAGTTTCTCCAGATAGGCATTGTAATTTTCAGGGTCTTCAACTCCCATGGCTTTATCTGGTCTCCAGGTAGGCAGGACCTTGGTTTTGCAATTGCTTTTTGCCAGTTCCATGTGGTATTTGAGGCTATCAGCCGGATCATCAGTTGTGCATACCAATTCTACCTTCATCTTTGTAAGAAGATTTCTTACATTGAATTCAGGCGTCTGGAGCTTTTCCAGGGTTTCATCGTAAATTTCATCCACTGTCTCGGGAGAAAGCAATTTATCTATCCCGAAATATCTTTTTAACTCAAGATGAGTCCAGTGATACAGGGGATTTCTAAGGGTATAGGGTACGGTTTCAGCCCACATACGAAACTTCTCTCTGTCAGGAGCATCGCCCGTACAATATTCTTCACTGATCCCGTTTGCCCGCATGGCTCTCCATTTATAATGATCACCATCCAGCCAGATTTCGGTGATATTGCGAAAGCTTTTATCTTCCGCTATGTCTCGTGGTGGTAAATGACAATGATAATCAATTATAGGGAGATCTTTTGAGTATTCATGGTAGAGCTTCGCGGCAGTATCATTGCTGAGTAAAAAGTTGTCGTCAAGGAATTGTTTCATGGTTTCGGAGTTTTTAAATATTAAACAATCGACGAATGTGTCTTTCATATATATTTTCAGTCACCTGTGTACCTACTATTTCTTCATTGTTACGCAACATTTCCAGGTATTCATTTCCATATTCCGCTGCGATTTTATATCCTACATGGATGAGCTGTCTCATACCTGGATTATAAGCGGGTTGATTCAGATCATGTCTTAAGGCCAGGGCAAATTGTTTTCCATCCCAGGCCTCCACCTCACCAGGCAGAGGAAGGAAATCTTCGTTGATATCAATTACCGTGGCATAAGGTCCACAAAGCTCCTCTCTTCTCTGATAAGCTTTTTGATAAATGGATTTGACCATTTCCAGGGCTTTGCCACCGGCGAGGGCCAGCCCGATTGCTTCTTCCAGCCATGTGGTGCCGGCAGTTTTTACATGTATTCCTTTATCATATTTTTGAATCAATTCACCCATAATAGGATAGATGGTAAACTTATCACTTCCGGAATGAACAGACAGTTTTAAATTTGAAGGAAGATCAAATTCTTTAATCGCTTTATCAATTACGAGAAGGTCTGCTTCAAATTCAGTTTTAAACTGTTTTATATCTCCTGCATAATCCACTCCTTTATTAAAACGTCCGGAGAATTTGGGGGCTATGGTCTGTAAGGGAACACCTTCAGCAGCAAGACCTGAAAGAATAAAAAATAACTCAACCGGGGTCTGAGGGTCCTCCACTTCATCCATTGAAACTTCGGCTATAAAATTGTTCTCCCCTTTCTTTTTCCTGATGTAGCTGTAAATCTCAGAAGCTTTTTGAATGGCATATAAATATCGCTCTGCAATGTTATTTAATTCTTTGGAGGATAAATCATAAGAATCCCCCAAACCTTCAATCGTAAATTTACCGGTATACTTTTCATTTTCTTTAATAAACCTTTCCCTGTCAGTTTTCTCCGCCTTTTTTCCAATGAAATCGGCAACATCAATGGTGAAAAAGTCAGAGTGCTCAACAAAAGGATCTACATTGCTGAGATTTATATGATCCGCATCAACATAGTAATTTTCTGTCCAGTTTAATTCCTTTACACTTTTATCGGCTTCCCTCCTGACATCGGCAGGTACAGTCTGTATAATCTGATGTTCCCGGTTCGATTTATTCCATACCGGAACAATATCGATTCCGGCATCCTTTGCTTTTTTTATTGCCTTTAGCTGGGCTTTCCCCTGCATACCGAAGCGGTCGCCGGTTCCGAAGGAATATTTTTCAAGTCTCATTTTTCTATTGTTCTATAGGTTATTCCGTGTACGAACACGAAATTATTACTTTTTTTTGGAATTCAAATTTTATTTTCATTATTTTTGTAAAATAAATTTTTGGGATAGTGCCTGTAAATTTATATAAGAAACTGATAAACAGCAAAATAATTGAAGGTTAGAATAAAAGATATCGCCAGGCTTGCACAGGTTTCCACCGGAACGGTAGACAGGGTATTACATGAGCGTGGAGAAGTGTCGGAGAAGACACGTGATAAAGTCAGGAGAATTATAAAAGAATTAGATTATCAGCCTGATATACTAGCCAGGGCATTGGCGTTAAAGAAAAGTAAACGTTTTGCTGTATTGATGCCCGTGTCCGATAACGAAAATGATTTCTGGAATTCCCCCAGGGTTGGAATTGATAAAGCCTCAAATGAGGTTTCTCCCTTTGGAGTGCAAATCCGGTATTTTTATTTCGATCAGTTTGATAATTATTCATTTATTGAGCAAAGAAAACGAGTATTGGAAGATCATCCCGATGCCATTCTTTTTGCCCCGGTATTTCCTGCAGAATCCCTGTCTTTTTTGCAGCAATGCAAGGAATCTAACATTCCGGTAATACTCTTTAATTCCAATCTGGAAGAGGCCGAGGAGGTTTTTTATATCGGTCAGGATGCTTTGCAAAGCGGATATCTTGGAGCAAAACTATTGACCTATGGACAAAAAACGGAGGGTGATATCCTGATTGTTAACCTTGCCGGTAGAAAAGATAATCATAATCATATCCTGAGAAGGGAACGTGGGTTCAGAAAGTATTTCGCCGATCACCCGGAAATAACCTCCAATGTGATAACCCTTGATTGTGTTCAGGACTGTGGTGAAAATTTTAACCGGCAATTTAACCAGGCACTGGAAAAATACCGGGTAAGTGCCGCTTTTGTCACGAATTCAAGGGTTTACGAGATCGCTGATTACATTGAAAAACGAGGTATTGGGTATGTGGCATTATTGGGAT
>CAZQOV010000005.1:0-43377 GCA_964595055.1 uncultured Bacteroidaceae bacterium
TGATATTATAAGAAAATAAATCGCGAGATACGTGAAGCAGCTGAAGGGGTAGGAGGATAAGTGGTAGGTGATAGGTGATAGGTGATGGGTGTTCGGTGATGGGTGATAGGTGATCGGTGATGGGTGATCGGTGATGGGTGATCGGTAATGGGTGATCGGTGATGGGTGATCGGTGATCGGTGATGGGTGATCGGTGATGGGTGATCGGTGATGGGTGATCGGTGATCGGGGATGGGTGATCGGGGATAGGTGATCGGTGATAGGTGATCGGTTACATAAACAAAAATTATTCCCAAACCCTATACTGCCACACCCAAACGCGTGACCCACTGTTACTATAGCTCTGGTGATCATTATGTGAACTGGACTTTCTGAAAGCCCCGAATCCAGGTGCATTCAGCGGTAACACGCTGAGATTTTGCTGTTTTTTCCATTAAGGGGTATAAGCCTTAAACCCGGCCTTATGGAAAAACAACTGAACAACCACTGGAATCAACTGGTTTATTATGTTTCGAATGTTTATTCAGCGACCTCAAAATTCAAACCGGGAGAACCAAGCATGCTTGGGGAGAAGATCAGACGTTCCGCAATATCATTAACTGCAGGAGTGAATATCCTGAATGAAAATCATAATCAGGATGCAGGATTTGATAAGATTTATCCTGTTCTCTCCACGGTATCTGTTCTTGAAACCTACCTCCAGCTGGCAAAAGACTACAATATACTAAATGACACATCCTTGCTCGATGAAAAATTGAATATGTTGAAGAGGGTATTGGAGGGGTTAATGAGGGAAAGAGAATGATCAATTCATGAGCGACAGACGAGGGATATGTCAGGGATTAGAGAGAATGTGATGAAGAGAATGATCTTTCAATCACTCTCCCATTTATACACCGAAGCCTTTGACTCAGGTGGACCTAATTCTTTCCCCCCCTTCTTCAAAACCCATAATTCACCCCAAAATTAAACTCATTCACCCTGCCGAGACGAAAATCAGGCGTGTAACGATCCACATAAAAATCCTCTCCACGAACGTTGGAGAAGGTATATCCCAATCGAAAGTATCCGCCATTGAAGACCTCAAAAGAAAACTGTGCGGAAAACTGATCTCTTTCCCATACCACCGGGAGAAAAGGCTCAATTGCCGCACGGGGCATAGTCCCCAGAAATTCATGATCAGGTCCCTTAAGAGCAGAGGCATAGGAAAATTGAATATTCATTGCCCGGGCCGGCCGGAATCCCAAATAGACATAAAACTCCTTCGCATTATCCTCCAGGTAATGACCAAGATTATAAAGATTCGACTCAAAAGTTGTGGTGGGAACAAAATGCCTGAAGGTAAGCGCATTGGTTATGGTATACTCCAGTCCGGCATAGGTATTGGGAAAAACATTCTCCAGCCTGATGCCGATTTTGCTGCTGACAAAATTGTACTCATCCGGTTCGGTTATCCTTCCTATCGCAAGCTCATCGATGAACAGTGTCCCGTAAATATGGGTTCGTGGTATTAACCTCATAGAAAGATCGAAAAACATCTGCGAGTTCATGTTATTTATTCCGGAACTCAGGTGGTGATCTACGGGTTTGTAAAACATAAAAGGAATTAAATAGGCCGGATGGGGAGTATCGTAATCATAAATGATACTGTTCCCTGCGGAAATATGGAGGCCACCAAGAGGTTTTATGGTCAGTAGATTTGCAGCCAGAAATTTTTTATGGTAAAAAGGGCGGAAACTGGTGCCATAAGCATTGGTGTAAGTAAATGAACGGGTACTGTCGATGATGTGAGAAACCAGCCAGCCATGCACCCAATGGAATTCCAGCCACTTTAAAGGGGATAGGTTCAGTGCAATATGTGCAAAAGACTGGGTGCGCCCGGAAAAGATATTGGAACCATGATAATTGCTTCCCCATTCAAAATGATCCTTGTAAATGCCAATATTACCCACTCCAAAATCATAACCTACCCCACCACGGTATTCCCAGTAGTCAATCGGGCCATTCGGGATGGGTTTGAAATTAGCACCACCATAATTCTGGTTTAGATTATCCGGACTGGTAAGCCAGGTGCTCTGATGATTATCCCGTACACTTCCGTAAATCACCCATTTCCCAATGGTAGCAGATGCTTCTGCTCCATTCCACCAGTGATAAGCTGACCCGTTTTCGTTCAAATAATAATCTCCCCCCCCTATTGGATTTATCACCAGGGTGAAAAGGGAATCATAATGTTGATAAAGGTCAAGCCGATCTGAAACACCTGTACGTAAGAAACCCTTTTCAGGAAAAGGCAGAATGTTCTCTGCCTGGCCGCTTTTCAGGGGACCACGATAAAAAAATTCTTTTCGGTAAAAGGAAAGCTCCTCCAGCTGACGCTCGTTTAATTCCGACCGATCCACATTATTGAGCCATTGCACCACCTGATTGTGGCCATAGGGTATGGCAACAGTGTGAATCTCCAGCGCTCCCTGATTCGCCAGCTCATTCAAAAAACTATATACCCCGTGCGTAGGATGCACAGGTAGATATTGAGCATGTAAAATCCAGGGAATGAATAAAAGCAGGATGAACAGTAGTTTTCTCATGTTGCAAATATAATAGATTTTTAACTGAGCCAATTGCCTGCCGCTCACCCTTCACCCTTTTTTCCTATCTTTGCCCCAAACAAATAAAGGCATAAATATGATCCTCTTAACCGGTGCAACCGGCCTTCTGGGTTCCCACCTGCTATATGCACTTGCAAGAAGCGATGAATCTGTGCGAGCAACCTTCCGATCTTCTTCCAACCTTGATGAAGTAAAAAAAGTTTTTTCCTATTATCCCGGAAATCCGGAGGAAACATTTGATAAAATTGAATGGGTGGAAGCCGATCTGATGTTTCCCGAATGTTTGCCTGAGGTTTTTCAAGAGGTAAACAAAGTATACCACGCTGCTGCAGCAGTCTCTTTCGACCCCCGGGACCGAAAAAGACTGGTGAATGATAACCGGAGCGTTACGGCAAATATCGTAAATCATTGCCTGGAAAAAGGAAACATCCGGCTCCTGCATGTATCTTCTACCTCTGCAATAGGAGCATCACAAAACGGAGATCCGGTAAATGAATCGTTGATCTGGAAACCCGATAAGCATAATTCGGGCTATTCCATATCCAAATTTCTCTCCGAAATGGAGGTGTGGCGTGGAATTGAGGAGGGACTGGATGCCGTTATCGTCAATCCTTCCATTATTTTTGGTCCTGGATTCTGGCACAAAGGATCTTCATCGATGTTTACCAGTATTCAAAAAGGATTAAAATACTACACGGAGGGAGTTACCGGGTTTGTAGGCGTTGAAGATGTCGTGAAAAGCATGATAGCCCTCATGAATAGCAAGATTTCCAGCGAAAGATTTATCATTTCTGCCGAAAACCTTTCCTACAGGGAAGTTTTTACCCTGATTGCCAAAGAAATGGGTAAAAAACCTCCGCATATCAAAGCAAATCCCTTTCTGGCAGGAATCGCCTGGCGTCTCGATGCCCTCCGTTCCTGGTTTGCTTTTCCCCGTGTAATCACCCGGGAAACAGTTCGGGCCGGAGCAAACAAAACCTATTTCTCCAATGATAAGATAAAAAATGAGACAGGAATTGAATTTGAAGATATCAGGGAGGTGGTGAAGAGAGTGGTGAAGAGAATGGGGATTGGGGAGAATGGGGATTAGGGAACTCATTCACTTTTTTTTCTTACCTTTGCAGATTCATTTTAAAACAGATTAAAAATCACGAGGTACGCAAAATGAAATTCCCGGAATATGAGAGCTTTAAGCTCTCCGAAATCAACAAGGAAGTGCTGAAGAAATGGCAGGAAGAAAAAACATTTGAAAAAAGCCTTTCCAGCCGTGAGGACAATCCTGCATTTGTGTTTTTTGAAGGACCACCTTCTGCAAACGGAAAGCCAGGGATCCACCATGTTATGTCCAGGACAATTAAAGATATTATTTGCCGTTACAAAACCCTTGACGGATATCGTGTCGACAGAAAAGCCGGTTGGGACACCCATGGATTGCCTGTTGAGCTGAGTGTAGAACAAATGCTTGGAATTACCAAAGAGGATATCGGGAAAAAGATTAGCATTGCCGAATATAACGAAGCCTGTCGTAAGGAAGTAATGAAATATACCCGTGAGTGGGAAGATCTTACTGATAAAATGGGCTACTGGATCAACATGGAGGATCCGTATATCACCTACGACAATAAGTATATCGAAACGCTCTGGTGGCTACTGAAACAACTTTATGAAAAAGATCTTCTTTATAAAGGTTATACCATCCAGCCTTATTCCCCGGCCGCTGGAACTGGTCTCAGTACACACGAGTTGAACCAACCGGGATGCTATCGCGATGTAAAGGATACCACCATTGTAGCCCAGTTCCGGGTAAAACAGGATGAAAAATCTGCCGGATTTTACGAGGATCTAGATACGGATCTGTTTCTGATGGCATGGACAACCACACCATGGACCCTCCCCTCCAATACTGCGCTGGCAGTTGGACCTTCCATAAAGTATGTAAAAATCCGAACCTTCAATCCTTATACCGGTGAAGCCATAACCGTAATCCTGGCGAAAGATCTGATGCATATTTATTTTCCGGAAAAAAATCAGAGCCTTTCCTTTGAAGATTTCAAACCGGGCGATAAAAATGTACCCTATAAGGTTCTTACTGAATACAGCGGAGAAGAGCTGGCAGGAATAGAATATGAACAACTGCTTCCCTGGGTGGATCCGGGTAAAGGAGCTTTCAAAGTAGTTACCGGTAACTTTGTAACAACCGAAGATGGTACAGGTATCGTTCATACCGCGCCTACTTTTGGTGCCGACGACTATCGTGTGTCGCAGGAAAATGGAATTCCTCCCCTCATCGTAAAGGATAAGGATGGAAATACACAACCACTGGTCGATAGAAAAGGACGTTTCTTCCCCATTGAAAATATGGATGAAGAATTTGTAAAAGAAGCAGTGAATGTCAAAGCCTATCAACCCTTCGCATCCCGCTATGTGAAAAATGATTATGACGAAAGCATTCCGGAAGATGCAACGCCTGTCGATGTGGATATCGCCGTTCATCTGAAACATGAAGGAAAAGCTTTCCGAATTGAAAAATATGTCCACAATTATCCACATTGCTGGAGGACAGATAAGCCTGTTCTTTATTACCCGCTCGACTCATGGTTTATCCGCACCACAGTCATGAAGGACAAAATGATCGAACTGAACAATACCATCAACTGGAAACCGGAATCGACCGGGACCGGAAGATTTGGGAAGTGGCTGGAAAATCTGGTGGACTGGAACCTTTCCCGTTCCCGTTTCTGGGGAACTCCTCTCCCCATATGGGTTACTGAAGATAAAAAAGAACAAATATGTATTGGCTCACTGGCAGAATTAAAAAATGAAGTTGAAAAATCCATTGAAGCCGGATTCATGAAAAACAACCCGTTGAAGAATTTCAGGGAGGGGGATTTTTCGGATGAAAATTATGCAATTTTTGATATGCATCGTCCTCATGTAGATGAAATCATTCTGGTTTCCGGGAAGGGACAAAAAATGTTCCGCGAGCCTGACCTGATCGATGTTTGGTTTGATTCCGGCGCTATGCCTTATGCCCAATGGCACTACCCTTTCGAAAACAAGGAAAGTTTTCCGGATCTTTTCCCGGCAGACTTCATTGCAGAGGGAGTCGATCAGACCCGGGGTTGGTTTTTTACCCTTCATGCCCTTGCCAGCATGCTTTTTGATTCCGTATCATTCAAAAATATCATCTCCAACGGACTGGTGCTCGACAGCCATGGGAATAAAATGTCAAAACGGCTGGGCAATGCTGTCGATCCTTTTGAAACCATTGAAAATCACGGTTCGGATCCTTTACGCTGGTATATGATAACCAATGCTCAGCCCTGGGATAACCTCAAGTTCGATATCAACGGACTGGATGAAGTGAAAAGAAAATTTTTCGGTACACTGTACAACACCTATTCCTTTTTTGCCCTGTATGCAAATATTGATGGATTTACTTATGAAGAAGAAGAAATCCCGTTGAATGAAAGACCGGAAATTGACCGCTGGATCCTGTCAGTCCTGAACACCCTTGTGAGAGAGGTAAAAGACAATTATGATAATTATGAAATTACCCGGGCAGGAAGGCTTATTCAGGATTTTGTGACCGAAAACCTGAGCAACTGGTATGTACGCTTGAACAGAAAACGTTACTGGGGTGGAGAATATTCCAGGGATAAAATCTCTGCCTATCAAACCTTGTATACCTGTCTGGAAACCGTTGCCATTTTAATCTCACCCATTACTCCCTTCTATTCCGACAAACTCTTCTGTGATCTCAACAATATAAGCAAAAAACATAAAGAAGATTCCGTTCATATTACACGCTTCCCCAACGCAGATCTGGAATTAATTGATAAAAACCTGGAAGAAAGGATGGGAATTGCCCAGACGGTATCATCCATGGTGCTTGGATTAAGAAGAAAGGTTAACATCAAGGTCCGTCAGCCCTTGCAAAAAATGATGGTCCCGGTGATGGAAAAAGGCTTCAAGGAAAAGTTCGAGGCAGTGAAAGATCTGATCCTTAATGAGGTAAATGTAAAGGAGGTGGAATATATATCCGATACCGCCGGCATCCTGGTAAAAAAGGTAAAACCCAATTTCAAAACCCTGGGACCACGTTACAGCAAATTAATGAAGGATATTTCTGCAGCCATTGCAAAAATGGATCAACTTGAAATAGCAGCTTATGAACGGAAAGGAAGTTTTGATCTTAAACTGCAGGGCCAGGTCATAACACTGGGGCCCGATGATGCTGAAGTCATTTCGGAAGATATTCCCGGATGGCTGGTAGCTAACGAGGGTAAAATTACCATCGCCCTGGATATAACAATTAGCGATGAATTACGTTATGAAGGCATTGCAAGGGAATTTATCAACCGCATTCAAAACATAAGAAAAGAAAGTGGATTTGAAGTAACCGATAAAATAATGATTGAAATTGAAAAAAACGAAGCGATCAATGAAGCCATTGAAAAGCATAAGACCTATATCGGGTCACAGACGCTTGCAGCCGGTATTTCATTGGTAGAGGATTTAAACAAAGATAGTCGTGAAGTTGAGATCGATGAGGATATACAAACCAGGATGAAAATTTCAAGACTTTCTTAAAACAGTTTTTTATTTCAAAATATTTTCTAATTTTAACGAAAACAAAAAAATATATGCCATGGCAGAAAAGATGAGATATACTGATGAGGAACTGGCAGAATTCAAAGAAATCATTCTGAGAAAGCTTGAAAAGGCAAAAGAAGATTATGACATTCTAAAAAGTTCTATTACCCAGAGTGATAACAATGACACTCAGGATACTTCCCCTACTTTTAAAGTACTGGAAGAAGGAGCTGCCACATTATCTAAAGAAGAAGCCGGTAAACTGGCCCAACGTCAGTCCAAATTTATCCAGCATCTTCAGGCTGCACTGGTTCGCATTGAGAATAAGACCTACGGCATCTGCAGAGAAACCGGAACGCTTATTCCAAAAGAAAGGCTTCGTGCCGTTCCCCATGCTACCTTAACCATTGGAGCAAAAGAAAAAGGAAACAAATAGAAAGAAGGCAAACACATTTTTTTCTGAAAACCGCAGAAGCGAAACGTTTTCTGCGGTTTCTTTTATATTATGAGCACAACAAATAAATCCATACTAATAATATTGCTGATCCTGCTCTTCGACCAGGTGCTGAAGTTTATTATAAAAACCCAAATGCATTTATATGAAGATATTCATGTATTCGGCGATTGGTTTATCCTGAAATTCATCGAAAATGACGGAATGGCTTTTGGCCTCGATCTGCCTGGTGCAAGGGGTAAGCTTATTCTTACTTTGTTCCGCATTGTGGCAGTGACCGTTATAGGCTTATATTTACGTCATCTGATACTGATCAAATCACATTCCGGACTCATATTATCAGTATCCCTTATCCTGGCCGGAGCCCTGGGAAATATAATCGATAGCGTATTTTACGGGGTCATTTTTTCGGAAAGCACTCCCTTTTCTGCGGCTACTTTTCTTCCGGCTGAAGGGGGGTATGGAACCCTTATGCATGGCCATGTAGTGGATATGCTTTATTTCCCCATAATACGCGGCTATTGGCCTGAATGGATCTTTTTCAAAGGAGGAGAACCATTTGAATTTTTCAGACCGGTCTTTAATATTGCCGATTCTGCTATTACCACCGGCGTATTCCTTATCCTTATTTTTCAGAAAAGATTTTTCCCGGAAGAGGGAGAGTTTACCGCCCGGGAGAAGGAAAGTGCAGTGGAAACTGAAGCTTAACCTGATTTTGAAAGCTCAACAGACGGTTCGGAAGGAAAAAAAGGGAAGGGTCCGGATGTTTGAAGATGAGGCTGAATGCTTAACCATAAAAAACTCGGAAATTGGATCATTCATTACTTGTCAGCCTGAATAATGAAATAATATTTTCCAGCAATCAGAATTGGCTGCATCCCCTGTTTGAATTTGAGGAATACCTGAAAACAAACCATTCAGGCAGGGAAAAAATGTTCCTGAAAGATAAAGTGGCAGGAAAAGCCGCCGCCTGCCTCATTGCCTATCTGGGCATCAGGAACTGTCACATAGAATTGTTGAGTAAACGGGCCATTCCCGTTTTTGAGCAAAACAATATCCGGTTTAGCTATGACCGGCTGGTTGATCGTATCCAGTGCAGTACTGAAGACCTTATCGATGATAGGATGAGCATTGGCGAGACCTATCTGTTTTTACGCAAACGCGCAGGCAGGGTGAGAGGAGTTCAGATTAAAATGCAGGATGTATCTGTAGAACTTGAAGGACAAACCATTCTCGAAAACCTCAGTCTGCACCTGGGCGAGGGCGGGCAGCTGATTATCCACGGAACCAATGGAGCGGGAAAAACCACCCTTTTGAGGTCATTGCTCGGACTTATTCCCATTCGTTCCGGTACGATCAGGATTGGGGCTTACCTTGTCGGAAGCCGATCGTGGAGCAAAAACAGGAAGCTTGCCGCTTATGTGCATCAGGAATCCATCAAAAGCAATTTTCCGATCTCAGCCGGCGAAGTCGTACAAATTGGACTGGGAAATACACGCTTTCCTGCCGGTGAGATCAGGTACAGAGTAGAGGTAGCAATGCGCCGGACAGGTTCGTTTCACCTGATCGACCAACCTTACCTGAGCCTTTCCGGTGGAGAAAAACAACGGGTTTCACTGGCAAGATGCCTTTGCCAGAATGCCGGGGTCTTCCTCCTGGATGAGCCCACTTCTTATCTTGATAAACAGGGAAAAGAAGATCTTCTGGACCTGTTACTGGAATTAAGCAATAAGGAAGCCCCAACCATGATCATTGTTTCTCATGAATTAGCCTGGGCGAAACGACTCAACTGGGAAACCAAAGAGCTGAAAGGAGGCAGACTATGGTAGAACTTCTCTCACTAAAACCCATCCTTAAGGGCTTTATTGTCCTGACCATGGCAGGTCTTACCTTTCCAATCACCGGGGTTTATCTTTTCAGACTCAATCTCCTGCCCTTGCGGTTTATGCTTATGCACGGAGCCATTCTCGGTGGAGCCATGGCTCTTGCCCTCCATATCAACCTCTTCTGGACAACCATAGCAGTGAACCTTCTTTTGGTAATCTTTATGGCGAAATCGTCCAGATCACTGAACACCGATACCGGCCAGATGAGTACCTTTTTTATGGTCATATCCATTTCACTCGCGTTTATCATTATTAATATATTTAATGTTCCGGCCAAAGATACCCTCAGCCTGCTTTGGGGAAATCTTTATATGCTCAGCTGGAAAGAAATCACCGGAATAGGATTCTTTTGCCTGTTCCTTATCGCTTTTCAATATTTTTTCCGCAACCAGCTCAGAGCTATGTTTTTTGACCGGGAAATCGCCTTTACCTCCGGAATCAATGAGGGCTTGCTGTATTATATGGTTATCCTCATTGTAGCCATAACCGTGGCACTGGCAATGAAACTTATCGGCGCTCTCCTCCTTGATGCAATCCTTTTATTGCCTCCGCTAATTGCCTCTTTCAAGGCAAGAAGTCTTCGAAGCATGGTTATGTACGCAGCAATCTGGGGCGGAATATTTTCCGTGACTGGTTTTCTGCTTTCCATTGCTGTCGATATTCCAGCAAGCTCTGCTGTTGCAGGTTTTGCCTCAGTGGCATTTGTAATCATCCTTTTTAGCCGAAAGAAATGAAAACATTACTTAGCATTTTCATCGCTTTTCTTCTTTTCCTCCAATGTGGACATAACCCTGCACCAACAGGCGGTATCGTAGCCACCAATGCATGGACGGCAGCTTATGCCCGGGCTGCAGGAGCTGAGAATATAAGCATTCTTGCTCCCTATGAAATGATACACCCCAGCGAATACGAGATGCGTCCCGGAGATATTGCCAGAATCCAAAAAGCCGATCTCATCTTGTTTGCCGGTTATGAGGTGATGGTCGATCAGATAAAATCCGGTCTGGAACTTCCCGACGAAAAAATGCTGGCCATTACCACCAGCTATAACTATGAGGAAATTGTACAGTCAGTCCTTAAGATAGCCGAAAAAAGAGAAAGTGAAGAGATCGCCCGAAAAAATCTGGAAAAAATAAAAAAGGTGCTCGATTATGGTAAAAAAATCGTCCGGAAAAACGGTCTGGATACCATTCCCACCCTTGTCCATAACTTTCAACAATCGTTTGCATCGGAAACAGGCATCCACCCAACCGGAGTATTCGGTCCCTCCCCCCCAGAACCCAGGCAAATCCTTTTACTCACCCGTACCCGTCCAGTACTGATCATCGATAATGCCCATACCCCCTCAGGAGGCGCTCTCCTTGAAACCGTTGAGAATGCTGCCTATGTTGAATGGCTAAATTTCCCCGGACTTTACGGAACAAGAACATTAGAGGATGTAATCAAATATAACATCGAACAAATAACGTCTTTGGATCTGATGAGGGATTAAATGATTCCATATTCCATTCTCTTCTTTCATCCACCAAAGCCCCAAAACTCTCCTTCGTATATTTACTTATGAAGGGTCGTCGGTGAACCACATTCCATCTCGAATAAACTCAATGACCGGTTATCTTAATTTTCATTTCTCCATTCTCCTGCCACATTATCTTCACCTCATTATCCCCCCTCATTCTCCCTCCTGACCAGGCCGTAAAACAAAAACTCAATTAAATTATCCAGACGTTTTTCAATGTCTCCATATTCCTTTTTAATGAACAAAGGAATCTCCAGTCCTTTCATGGCTGTGACAAGAGCTACAGCACCCAGCTCCGGATCATCAATGATAAATTCTTTTTTTTCCATGCCCTCTTTCAAAATCCGGGATACAAGCTCTACCTCACGCCGGTCATAATCTTTTCGTATTTGCTCTATGAATTCAAGATGCATCAGAGAATCGCTCTTAAGGGCCGCATAAAAATTGCTTAACATTTTTAATTTATGCATCCGGAACAGAATGTAGGTTTTTAACTGGTCAATAGGATCTTCAACTTTCGATACGGTTTCCTTCAGCTCTTTTTTTAGTTCCTCCGCCTCTTTCTCAACCACCGCCCTGAAAATATCCTCCTTGGAAGGGAAATAATAGTAAATGGAACTTTTTCCTTTATTGGTAGCCATCGCTATCTCTTCCATGGTCGTTTTTCGATAACCAAACCGGGTAAAGATCTTACTGGCTACTTTGATTATTTTTGAACGTACTTCATCCTTTTGAACAACCATCCTGCTAATAATTAAGGGTTTATAAATCGTTGAACCTTTGCCCGAGAAAAGCAAACCTTATTTCTCCTTCAACAGATTTTTCAAATTTAAACCCTACACAAACATCTTGCAAATTTTTTATCGAATAATTTGGTCTGAAAGTCAAAAAACCTGTCCTGCTCCTAGTGTTTTGATTTACTGGTTTTTACAAGGTTATTGTTTCATGATTAACATGAAATGCTACAGGCATATTTGAAAAAATACGGAACGGAACAGGCTCAGTACTATAGTCAGTGATCCTCCGGGGTATAGGATTTTTACCTGACGAAATTTAACCGGAAACCCATAAGCCTAGCATCTTCTTCGTCCAGATTATCGGTTTTCCCTGTCCTTCGAACCATAATAAACACCAAGATAACGAGCAGCTTACTCAAACCTTAAGTCATGACCTAATTTAACATCCAGCTTGACGGACCCATTTCTCACACACAAAAAAGATTTAACATAATGTGTAAAAAAAACGTTCCCGGACTTTCATTTTTTTATTTAGTTTTGCACAAACACCAGAGTCATTTTATGAATAGAGCGAGAATCTTCCGGATGCTGATAATTGATGCAATCATTCTGATAATGGCTTTTTTAATCATGATTACCTCTAAGCCCGGAACCCCAAATTACCTTTCCTGGCATTACCTCACTGGTTTGGGAATTTTAATATTAACCTGGATCATTGCTTCGCTCTATTTCAAAAAATATCGCTTTAAAAAAAAATATCGTTTTGATAAAATTACCCGGCAGATCCTCCTGTCAAATATGTTCTCGGTTTCAACCATTGCAATTTTTGTTCTGCTTTTTCAGGTTTCAGGCTATTCCCGTCTTGTCTTTTTCGGAACAGTTGTTATCGCAACCGTCCTTGAGCTGGTAGTGGCTAATCTTTATTATTTGCTTATTCATACAAAAAACGGAAAAACTGATCTTTATAACCCTCCCCCAAAAGCTCATGAGCTTAAGAAAGCTATACGCGGCATTAACTATGCCGACATTTCCCTTTCATCCAATTATGTTAAAAATGCGATCGTTGAAGAATGTGGCATTAATGCCTACAATTTTCTTAAGAAACATGTAAAGATCGAAGAAAACAAATTGTTATGTTTGGCTACCACTACACGTTTTAATGTTGAATTTCAACCCTCCAATCATTTTACCAAGATCATTAACCTCAAACGTGTCAACGATATTCAATACATCAATAAATTTTTTGAAACGGTGAACCGGAAATTGCCAAAGGGTGGAATATTCATGGGCTGTGTTGAAACCAAAGATCAGCGGAAGGAAAGGATCCTCAGAAAATTCCCTCCGGTATTAAACTGGATCTATTATACCCTTGACTTCATCCTCAAAAGAATTTTCCCCAAGTTTATACTCACAAAAAAAATCTATTTCCTTCTTACCCGTGGCAATAACCGGGTGCTTTCAAAAGCCGAAGTTCTGGGCAGATTGTATTCCTGTGGATTTAAAGAGTTGGATGAAAAAGATATTGACGGGCATTATTATTTTGTCATGGAAAAAGATTCCAGTCCTGCCTACGACATGAATCCCACCTATGGTCCCTTCATAAAATTGAACAGGGTGGGCAAAAACGGAAAAATGATCAAAGTCTATAAAATGAGGACGATGCATCCTTATGCGGAATATTTACAGGATTATGTTTTCAAAAAAAATCATCTGGAAGAAGGAGGTAAGTTTAAAAATGATTTCAGAATTACCGGCGTGGGAAAATTCATGCGGAAACTATGGCTGGATGAATTACCCATGATCTTTAATCTTCTCAAGGGAGACATGAAGATTATCGGAATACGCCCCCTGAGCAAACATTATTATAGCTTATACTCTGAAGAATTAAAACAAAAACGCATCCAAACAAAACCCGGTCTGATTCCGCCTTTTTATGCCGATCTGCCAAAAACCCTCGAAGAAATTCAGCAATCGGAATTACGCTACCTCAATGCCTATGAACAACGTCCTTTTCTCACAGATATCCGGTATTTCTTCCTGGCGTTAAAGAATATTGTGGTGAAAAAAGCCAGGTCTCAATGAGTGAAGTGGAGAACGGGAAAAGGTAAGCGGTAAGCGTTGAACAGTTTGGCAGAGAAAATAGCCAGATTCTGAAGGTCATGATTTTATCGCTTTCTCATTTTCTTTTCTTATTTTTGCTCCCATTATAATAGTCAAAGCAAATGCGATCATCTCCCCGCGAACTAGCAATTTATATTGCGCTGCTTATTGCTTCCGTTTCCGGAGGTTTATTCCTGATATTGAATTTATTTAATATCCAGCAATTGTGGATCCCTGTATTAATTACCATCCTTGTCTTCTTTACCATCTCCTACCTGATTGTTTATAGTACCCTGACCAATTTTATTTTTGAAAAAATCCAACCGGTGTACAAAACCATTCATGATTTTACTGAATCCCAGAAAGAATTAAAGAAAAAGATCGTCCAGAATGATCTTATTACTCAGGTCAATAAAGAGGTTGAAGACTGGGCCGACAGTAAAACCAGGGAGATCAAAAAACTTAAACAACTGGAAAAATACCGAAAGGATTTTGTAGGCAATGTTTCCCACGAATTAAAAACGCCCATCTTTAACATTCAGGGATACATACTTACGCTTTTAGACGGGGGACTGGAAGATAATTCCATTAACAGACTTTATTTGCAGCGAGCGGAAAAAAGTATAAACCGGATGATCTCGATTGTGGAAGACCTTGAGTCCATATCCCGTCTTGAGTCTGGTGAAGTAAAACCCGACTTTGAAACCTTTGATATTGTTAAGCTGGTAGAGGATGTTTTCGAAAGCCTGGAAATAAGAGCAAAGGAAAAAGGGATAAATTTAAATTTTGGATCCAGTTACGCTAAGCCTATCAGGGTTGAAGCCGACAGAAAGCGAATGATCGAAGTGGTGACTAACCTGGTTGTCAACTCCATCAATTACGGGAAGAAAAATGGGAAAACCACTGTTTCGTTCATGGATATGGGACAGAAAGTACTCATTGATGTAACCGATGACGGAATCGGAATATCCGAAAAAGACATCCCCCGAATTTTTGAACGTTTCTTTCGTACCGATAAATCTCGCTCCCGTGCCCAGGGCGGAACCGGTCTTGGGCTTGCAATTGTTAAACACATTATTGAAGCGCATAATCAATCCATCAATGTTAGATCAAAACTGGATAAAGGCAGCTCATTTGTCTTTACCTTGAAAAAAGCATAGCCGGGTTTTTCTTTTCATTAAAAAAATACCTATTTTCGATGGCTTCAAATACGATGCTGTATGGATTTAATGGCATTAATTCCTTTCATTGCATATTTTATCCTGGTGATTCTTATCGGTATCTTTTCTTCGGGCTTTTCTTCAAAAGGGATTTCCGAATTCTTTATCGGTGACAGAAAAATGAATCTTTTCGTGGTGGCCTTATCCGCCGTAGTTTCGGGAAGGTCTGCATGGTTATTGCTGGGATTTACCGGGCAATCATACACCATGGGACTATCAGCCATATGGGCAGTGGCAGGATATATTGTGGTGGAATTTTTTCTCTTTCTATATTATGCCCCAAAACTGCGAAAGTATGCTGAAAAATATAATTGCATCACCATCCCGGATTTCTTTGCCTCCCGGTTTAACGATAAATCCGGGAGTCTGAGAATCCTTATCGCTGCCATCTTTATAATTTTCATGGTTACTTATGTAGGGGCTCAGTTTGTAGGTGGAGGAAAAGCTTTTTTTGCCCATTTCGGCGTACGTCATGAAACCGGAATGGTGATCACGGCTTCCATTGTTTTGATTTATACTATCCTTGGGGGATTTCTGGCTGTAAGTCTGACTGATGTTTTGCAGGCAATAATCATGCTATTCGCATTAATCGGCCTGCCCATTTACGGCATCATTCAATCGGGCGGATTGATGGAAGTCACCGCTCAGCTTAGCAGCATTGAAACCGGTTATTTCAATCCCATTGCATTTGGATTTGGTTCAATGATCGGCCTGCTGGGCATCGGATTAGGGTCTCCGGGTAACCCCCACATTCTGGTAAGATATATGTCCATTAAAAATTACCGGCAACTGAAATGGACCGCAATTGTGGGTACAGCATGGAATGTCCTGCTTGCCCTGGGAGCATTTATGATCGGGATAGTAGCAAGAGCTTATTTTCCAGAGGCACATATGCTACCTGACCATGATCCGGAAAATGCTTATATAACGCTGGCCAATGAGCTTTTGCCCACCGCCCTGGTCGGCATCCTGCTTGCCTCCATTTTTGCCGCCATTATGTCAACAGCCGATTCTCAGCTCCTTGTTGCTGCCTCGTCCATCGTAAGAGATATCTATGAAAAAGTCATTCATAATAATAAATTCATACCCCCCGGAAAACTTGCCATGTTGAGTCGACTGTTTGTCGCGGTTCTGGTTTACCTGGCCGTAGCACTTGGTTTTATTGTTGAAGACCTGGTCTTCTGGTTCGTATTGTTTGCCTGGGCGGGACTGGGAGCTGCCATCGGGCCTGCCTCCATCCTGGCCCTTTTCAGTAAACGAACCACCAAAACCGGTGTTATGGCAGGGATGATAGCCGGTACACTAACTGTCTTTATATGGAAGAGTATTGATTTTCTGAGCCAATGGCTATATGAGTTAATTCCCGGATTCATTGCAGGTTGGATCTTTACCTACTGGGGCAGTGAACTGGAGCATTATCTGAACAGGAGAAAAACAAAAAAACCTTCCTGACCAGAAATCAATAACATCAAAAGATAAAATCTTACCGGAAACAGCGGTTTTGAAAAGATCCGGGCCAAACTTTCAAACCCGCAAAATTTCTCTCCATCAACTCCGGAACCTTTTCCCTCTGTCTTCCTGCTTATCGTTAGCCATATTAACTTTCTCTTTGCGAATTTACTTCAGAGAAGCGATGGAGGTGAACCCCCGCACTACTCACCTTTACCTCTTTGTTAAACTCCCTGTAAAGAATCCTTTGCTCCAGGGCGTATGGCATTACTCTCGAAAGCACACGAAGAAAATGATTGATTCTCCCGGGAATGATGAGAAACTTTTTCTGAATGCATTTTTCTATAGCCAGGTAAGCTACTTTTTCAACATTTATCGCTGTCCATTTGCCTTTTTTGCCATGCGCGTCAATTCTGGCAAAAGTTCCATGATTAGTTCTGACCCCGTTGGGGCATAAAACGGAGACATGAATACCAGAATCTCTGAGCTCGGTCCTTATGGCGCGGCTAAAATTCACGACAAATGCTTTTGTAGAAGAATAGAGGGCTTTAAAAGGAATAGAGAAAAATGCAGATAAACTGCTTACATTTAATATATAGGAAGAGCCATTTTTTTTCAGATCCGGTATAAAATAACGCGTCAGGAAAGTCAGGGCCCGGATATTAACGAATATTCTGTCATCAATGTATTTATCATCAGATTCATGAAAAACTGATGTTCCGGCAATTCCGGCATTGTTGACCAGGAAAAAAACCTGGTAATTCTTCAACAGGGTCCATTCATAAACCTTCCTTGGCCCGGCGGGATGAGAAAGATCAATTTCCAGATAGTCGGCGGTAATTCCATATTCTTCTGAAAGTTCCCGGGCAAAACGGTCGAGGCTCTCTCCCGGTAAAGCAACCAGCAAAGTATTAATTTTTCTTGATGCAAGCTCCTTTGCTATAGCTTTGCCAATCCCGGACCCTGCTCCGGTTACCAATGCAAACTTATCGTTCATGCTCATTGTGTTTCCAACCATTGAAGTGTCTTTTTCATCCCTTCATTCAGGCTTAGGGGTGAATAACCCAGTTCCTCCTTTGCCTTTTGAGAACTTAGGCAAAAATTTTTACTGTACTTCCTGACCAGGCCCGGTACAATCATGGGAGAACCTTTAGTGACTTTCGCATAAAGCAGCATTAAATGTGCCAAACCTATCATAAACCTCAGAGGGATGTTAACCAATCGGTAATTTCTCTTACTCACTTCTCTCAATTGAGTAAAAAAATGATTAAAATCGGCATTCTCTCCCCCAAGGATATAACTTTCTCCACTTCTTCCTTTTTCCATAGCCAGGATATGCCCTTCAACCACATCGTCAATATAAACATAATTTCCCACACTTCTCCCATTTCCAGGTATCCACCTCCACTTTTTTTCTATGTATCTTTTTATCAAGCGCGTAACCCCGTTGCTTTCACTTAACACTCCAGGCCCGTATACCCTTGAAGGATTTACGGTTACAATGTAAACCCCTGCCGAAGAAATAGTTTTGAGTACCGATTCCAGTATATACTTGGAATGCTCATAATGAATAAAGTATTCATCTGGAAGGGCATTTTCATCAATCGTCCGACCATTGGAGGTTCCAAAAACCGAAGCGGTTGAAGTAACCACCACTTTCTTAACCCCGGATTTTATTGCCGTCCTGATTACATTCATCGCCCCTTCAATGTTCAGGTGATAAATAACAGATGGATCGGGTGTCCAGACATTGGCATAGGCAGCCACATGATAAGCCTCAACGCATCCGTTCAGCGCTTTTTCCAGACTCTCTATTTCCGTAATATCTCCTTTAAAAAGCTTTATATTCTTATGCTGTATGTGGTTTGTTTTCTTCCTGGAACGATAAAGGGCATGAACAGTATTTCCCTCCTCCGCCAGTCGCATGGCAATTCGGCTTCCAATAAATCCGGTGGCCCCGCTGAGGAAGATTTTCTTCATCGCAGAATTCTCATTTCAGGGTGAGCATTCAGGGAAAACCATTCGCTGGAAAGCGCCAGGGTGATATGCACAAAAAAAGCAATCCAGAAAGAACCTGTTTTCACGACCAGGAAACACAAAACAAATCCAAGAAAAATGGCACCTATACCTTCCTTGATTCCTTTAGGCACATGCACCAGGGAATATATGCCTGTGTTCAGAATAACCGCGGGCCAAAAACCCAACAATTGCACTGCAGGTATAAAAAGAATGCCTCTGAAAAGAAATTCATAAGCAAAAAGATACAAAATCCAGCTCACAGCGCTTAAAAACAGGAGTGACAGCGTCCATTCTTTTTTTCTGATCTCAGGATACATCCCAAGATTGTCATTTCTGCCGGCATTAAGGTAGTTAATCAGAATCAGAATAATCCCTAAAGGTAAAAACCATAAAAAGGATTCCAGGCTTATAGGGCCTGCATAAATATAGAGCAGGTTTTCACCGGTCAGGTAAAGAAATATCAGTAAGGGGAAAAGAAGGTAAAGGCTAATTCCGCTAAATCTCCTGATAAGAACGTTCCTTACATTGGTTTCAAGGGTATCCGGCTTTCTCTCTTTTATATCCAGCCGGTTAAAAAAATAATATACACTAAACCCAATAGTGGAGAAAAAGATGCCGATAATGAAGCTTATCATTAACTGACCCTGAGGAAAATCATAATTCATATAACCCATTATTAGGAAATCGATTCACAAGATAATTCATATCCTCCAAATTCATAAAACATTTTTGAAAGAATTTTTCCCCGGAATTCTTGTTCAGTAACATAAAAACTGTTCTCAGGGATCATCTGTAAGGCAACAGAGAAAATAATCCATTGGTCGGAAAGCATCTCTTGCCTGAAGTGGATTTTTACCTCAATTGAGCCATCCCTGGCTTTGGAAAGGTGCTGAAAATTTCGGTCGCCGTTTAAAATAATTGCTTGTCCTAAACCGATTTTCGGCAGGCATTTGTTCTCTGTCATTCCCTCTAATGCAATAATTACCGGGTTCGGCTTATCCGGACTGAGGCTGAGAGTAATATTCCGCTTCACTCCTATCGCTTAAAACAGGGTTAATATTCTTAATAAAATAATTTGCCCCAAATTCCAGAAAATTTAACTTTGCTTTAACCAATACGCACAAATCATGCTAAAAGAAAATTTTGTTGAGTTTCTCGAAAAGAGCATCAAATCCAATTGGAATATAGAAGCTCTTGCCGATTATGAAGGCAATACCTTTAAATATAGAGACGTGGCCGAACGAATTACAATGATCCACATCGGCTTTGAACTGGCAGGAATAAAAAAGGGGGATAAAATTGCCCTTATCGGAAAAAACTCCTCCCATTGGTCAATGGTTTTTCTGGCAACCGTTACTTATGGTGCCGTAATTGTTCCCATCCTTCCGGATTTTACAACCGAAAATGTGCATCATATCATAAATCATTCCGACTCTGTTGTCTTTTTTGCCGGAGATAGTTTGTATGAGAATTTCAATATTAAAGAAATGCCGGCCATAAAAGCAGTTTTCAGTCTTACGGATTTTAATCCCGTTTTCATAAGAGATAAAATCTATAAAGGAATTACGGATAAAATTGAAAAGGAGTTTGCTAAACGGTATCCCAAAGGGATTAATGCAGAAAATTTTACGACCGCAAAAGTTTCTAACGACCAGTTAGCGGAAATCAGTTATACCAGCGGAACCACAGGTTTTTCCAAAGGGGTTATGCTCCCTCATAACAGCCTGATCGCAAATATCCGCTTTGCGCATGAAAATATGCCCCTGGAACCCAGAGACCGCATCGTTTCCTTCCTGCCTTTAGCCCACTCTTACGGCTGTGCCTTTGAATTCCTTTTCCCTTTTACCCTGGGTTGCTTTATTACCTTCCTGGGCAAAACTCCTACACCTCAAATCATTATGAAAGCCTTCCGGGAAATAAAACCCAGGCTCATCCTTGCTGTTCCCCTGGTGATTGAAAAAATCTACAAAAAGCAGCTTTTGCCGGCTATATCCAAACCCTCGATGAAAGTATTGCTGAAAATTCCGGGAATCAATAAAATACTGATGAAAAAGATCCGTCAAAAATTAACCGAGGTCTTTGGAGGTAATTTTCATGAAGTCGTAATCGGAGGAGCAGCATTCAATAAGGAAGCGGAAACATTTTTTAAAAAAATAAAATTTCCCTTTTCCGTAGGTTATGGAATGACCGAATGTGGACCCCTTATCAGTTATTCCAACTGGGAAAGAACAAAACTGAGGTCGGCCGGACAGGTTGTGGATACACTCGATATCAAAATCGATTCCGAAGACCCTTATAATAAAGTGGGAGAGATTATGGTGAAGGGAGAAAATGTAATGCTGGGTTATTATAAAAACGAGGAAGCAACGAAAGAAGTTATAGATGAAGAGGGGTGGCTGCATACCGGCGACCTGGGGGTTATTGATGAGGAAAATTTTGTATTTATAAGAGGAAGAAGTAAAGACATGTTGCTTGGACCATCGGGCCAGAACATCTATCCGGAAGAAATTGAAGCCAGGATCAATAATATGTACATAGTGGTAGAATCGGTTGTAATTCAGGAAAATTATAAACTGGTCGCCCTGATCCATCCCGATTATGAGGAAATTAAGTCGGCAAATATTAGCGAAGAAGAGCTGAAAAAGATTCTGGAAGAAAATAAAGAAGAACTCAACAAATCTCTGCCTCTCTATATGAATATTATCGAGTTCCGCATCCACCCTGAAGAATTCACCAAAACTCCGAAGAAAAGCATTAAACGGTATTTATACACCGGGGAAGAAGATTAAGGATAGGAAAAGTTTACAGTGCCCTGGTGACGGAACTGTGTATTCGGGTCTGAGACTTTAACCGGTAAAATTTATGGTTGACTTTAGGCGGGGAATACTTTATCCTTTATCCGTTAACAGCCCTGTTCAGAAAATCGTTCAATGGCTTCATGAGTTTATAATAATACAGCGTTTCATTCAATAAATCGGGTGAGACGAGAAACTCATCAGAGACCTCCCGTAAAACGGTATAACTTTTATAGTTCACGAGTTCAATATCAGGATGATCTTTCGGATATCCCATAGGAGCTGTTTTCAGTTTTTCTCCATATAGCTCTCCGAAAGCTTTCTGAAATTCATGCTGATGGATGATTTCCCGGAATTCTTTCGGATTTTCAAAAATTTCTTTACGGATACGTTTTAATTCGGGTGCAGGTGGACGATACATTCCTCCGGCAATCATATTTGCACCCGGTTCTATATGGAAATAGTAACCTGGAAGGGCAGTCTTCCTGCCGCCTCCGGAAATAAATGCCACCATATTTGTCTTATAAGGATCTTTATTCTTTGAAAAACGTATGTCCCGGTTAATACGAAAAATGGTTTTCTTAGGATCCGGATACCCGATTGAAGGATCCATGGCCGATAGCTCATGAATGAGAAGAGCGGTAAAATTGACAAAGTGCTCTCGCAATTCCTTATACCTATCCCGGTTTTTTTCAAACCATTCCGTATTATTATTATTTTTTAAGTCCTCAAGAAACCGGAGTAAGTCAGGATTTAACATCGAAATATATTTTGTTATTAATTCCTTAACAACATACAAAAAAAAATGATTAAAATATTTATAAATTTGTTCTATGCAGAGGACAATTCTAATAGTGGCCGGGGGTGCCGGAATACGAATGGGAGGTCAAATTCCCAAACAATTTCTGGAATTAAAAGGAAAGCCCGTGCTAATGAGAACCATTGAAAAGTTCTACGAATTCGATAATGGAATAGATATTATCCTTGTGCTTCCCCTGGACCATGTACCCCTCTGGGATAAACTTTGTATCCGGCACGGTTTTTTTATCAAACATCATGTCGCTTTTGGCGGAGAAACCCGTTTTCATTCTGTCAAAAGCGGGATGACCCAGGTTATTCCAGGGTCCCTGATCGGGATCCACGACGGGGTAAGGCCACTCGTAAGTATATCGACCATCCGTCGATGCTATGAAACCGCAGAAATGGAAGGAAATGCCGTACCTTCAATCAGTTCAAATGAATCGGTGAGATATACCAAAAACGGTAAAAATCACTATGTTGCCCGGCAGGATATTAAACTGATTCAAACTCCCCAGGTATTTCAATGGCAGCAGATACAAAATGCATATGACCAGGAATACCACGATAGATTCACCGACGACGCAACCGTAATTGAAGCAATGGGCTTTCCTGTGAACCTGGTAGCGGGCAATCCCGAGAACATAAAAATTACCACACCATTTGATATGAAAATTGCCGATGTTCTCTGGGAGTAAAAAAGAAAGGATTAGGATTAAAGGCCGGACTAAGGTACCGGAAATCTGCATCTCTGCTTTTGCAACAACAACTGCAGACAATTATAAGCACATTCCAACGCCTCAGTTTGTCTCCCTTCACTCTTGCATTTTCACCACTTCACCGCCTAAATTTGTCTTAAGTTTTTCCCTGGCAGGATTCCCTTTGTAAGCTATATAGGCTGCTGTATGAGCTGAAGCATTGAGGCGTTCTGTTGTAGTTACTTTCGCTCTCCCTCCCGTAGATGCTCTAATAATGGATTCACTGGCGATGAGTTCAAACGCCGAATATGTTCCTCCGGAAGAAACGCCTACATCCTGCTTATCAGCATTGCCATAAAAAACCAGAAGTCCACCCTGCTTAGCCTCCGCAATAATACTATCCATCATGAGATTGAACTCCATCTTGGCTCCTGATTTGGCTTCAAAACTCATGCTTTGTGCCTTGAGGGTATCGGGACTTACAAAGTATGCCTTCGAGGCGGCAACAATTTTTTCAAGGTCCTTAAAGTACAGGCTGATCTTGATTTTCGCCTCTTTCGGAATATCGGTTTTTAACCGAATGATTAACTCCTCCTTGTCGAGTTCCGTAATAATATCGCGGGCTGAAGCCTCTTTGATTTCAATGGTAAGGGAATTCTTAGTACTGGGAATCAGCTCAACCCGGATTTCGCCCATAACAAAAAGAGAGGTAAAATTTCCAATCTCTCTGCTTTCAACTACCTGAGCTTTTCCTTCAGGCAGAGACAGGAAAACAAAAAATATAAATGACAGAATCAGGTTGTTTCTCATGGTATTGTCTTAAGTTTGACAGATGATTTACAAAAATTGTCAAAATTTTCGCTAATCCAAATTATTTTCCGGGAATTATCCAAAAGCCTTCTGAAAGCCGCATTGTCCACTGAACCCTCATAACGCCTTACAACAAACAATCAGGACCATTCATTCTCTTCTTTATTCATGTACAAATAAACTGCCCGGATTTATCCATTTGTTCATCGAAGCCTGTTCCTTCTTCTAGACAGATTCAGGGGTGCAAGCATACTTCCTTATTCCGTCTCTTCCTCTTCCACGAAAGCAAAATCCAGCTGCCTCTTGGGCAGGTTTACATTTTTGACCTCTACGGTGATTTCATCTCCCAGCCGGAAGGTATTACCGGTATGCCTTCCTAAAAGTAAATAATTCTCATCATCATATTCGTAAAAATCATCCATCAGACTTTGAACTGCAATCATTCCTTCAATTCGGTTTTCGATAATCTCTGCGTATATTCCCCAGTCGGTGAGGCCGGAAATTATCGCAGGAAACTCCATCCCTATTTTATCCTTCATGAATTCCACCTGCTTATATTTTATGGAAGCCCTTTCTGCTTCCATCGCTCTTTTCTCCATCTCCGAGCAATGGGTACACTTTTGTTCATACTTCTTTTTGTTTTTAGCATCTCCGTTTTTCAGATAATGAGCCAGCAACCGGTGTACCATCATATCCGGATATCTTCTGATGGGGGAAGTGAAATGGGTATAATACCTGAAGGCCAGACCATAATGACCAATATTGCTCGTTGAGTACCGGGCTTTGGCCATTGATCTCAGGGCAAGATTTTCAATTACGTCCTGTTCATTTTTTCCCTCCACCTGCTTTAATAAACGGTTCAGAGATCTGGACATTGCCCTTTCACTGGTGAGATCGACAGAATAACCAAATCGTGAGATAAACCGGCTAAAGGATTCAAACTTTTCAGGATCGGGTTTGTCGTGAATGCGGTAGACAAAGGTTTTGGGTTTTCCCAGATTTTTATCCCCGGGCTTTGCTTTTGTTTCCTGAACATACTTCCCTCCCCGGTTAATGTATTCTGTGACCGTCCGGTTTGCCAGCAGCATAAACTCTTCAATAAGATGATTGGATTCCTTTTGCTCCTTAAAATAAACACTCAGGGGATTTCCATGCCTGTCGAGATTAAATTTTACCTCTACACTGTCAAAAGCAATAGAACCTTTCTCAAACCGATCTTTTCTCATGGTCCGGGCAAATTTATGGAGAACCATGATTTCATTTTTCAATTCCCCTTCATTGCCCATAATCATATCCTGTACCTCCCCGTAATTGAATCGCTTTCTGGATCTGATGATTGTTCTTCCAATCCATTCCCTTAGAACTTCCCCTTTATCATTCATTTCGAAGACCACCGAGAAACATAACTTATCTTCATCAGGTCGAAGAGAACAAATGAAATTGGAAAGTCGTTCCGGTATCATGGGAACCACCCGGTCGACCAGATAAACAGAGGTAGCCCGGTCGTAGGCCTCATCATCAATCAGGCTGGAAGTTTGAACATAATGAGTCACATCGGCAATATGGACTCCTATTTCATAGTTGCCATTATCCAGTTTTCTTAAGGAAAGCGCATCATCAAAATCTTTGGCATCATGCGGGTCAATAGTAAAGGTCATGACATCCCTGAAATCGCGTCTTTGCGTAACTTCTTCTTCCGGTATCTTTTCACTGATGTGTTCGGCGGCAGCATTAACATCTTCAGGGAACCGATAGGGAAGGTCGAATTCTGCTAGGATGGCATGCATTTCAACATCATTTTCACCCGGATCTCCTAAAACATCCACAATTTCACCGAAGGGATTTTTAACTTTTGCCGGCCAGTCGGTAATCCTGCCTATGGCTTTCTGACCATTTTTTGCTCCTTTTAATTTTTCAAGGGGAATAAAAAGGTCATAAGGCATTTTTTTGCTGTCGGGAATCAGAAAGGCAAAACTCCCGGCAATTTCCACCGTCCCCACAAAATTCTCCCTGGCTCTTTTCATGATCTGTTCCACTTCACCTTCCAATCGTCCGCCTCTTTTTCTCACCGGATAAATATAGACTTTCACCGTATCCCCGTCAAGAGCGGTATGTAGCAGATTTCGTGGTATGAAAATATCCTCTTCAAGTTCATCGGTTATAAGAAAACCATACCCATGTACGGTCATATCGATGGTCCCAATGGCATGCCCGATTTTTGATTTCAGCTTATACTTCCCCCTGCCGGTTTGCTCAAGATTATCCGATTCTTCTAATTCTTCAAGAACTTCCATTACCAGGTGTCTTTCATCCTCCTTTCGGAGTCCGATGATTTTCGACACTTGTTTGTAATTAAATGACTTACGGGGAAAATTAGAAAAAATTCCCAGAATTTCATTCCTTAGGTATTTTCGGGTTATTTTCTTATTTCTTCCCCTGTTTTTTCCTTTTCTGGCCATAACGAAATTTAGTTGTTCTAATATAGGAATTATATAAAGACTTTTCGTCTGTTTTTCTCCTGAAAAGCATAATTTTTAAAGCTCTGTTGGCTTCCGAAAATCTTGTTTATCTTTGTATACTAATCAATAACTTTATGAGAAAGTTCACTGTTTACAACACATTAAGCCGGAAAAAGGAAGAATTTAAGCCGATAAATCCCCCACATGTCGGTCTCTATGCCTGCGGACCTACGGTTTACGGAGACGCACATCTCGGACATGCCCGAATGGCAGTCACCTTTGATCTGCTTTTTCGCTTTTTACAACACCTTGGATATAAAGTAAGGTATGTCAGAAATATTACCGATGTAGGACATCTTGAAAATGACGCCGATGACGGAGAAGATAAAGTAGCCAAAAAGGCCAGGCTGGAAGAGGTTGAACCGATGGAAATTGTCCAGTATTATTTGAATCAGTATCATGATCATATGCGGAGGCTAAATGTTCTTCCTCCATCTATAGAGCCAATGGCTTCCGGTCATATCATAGAACAGCAAATAATGGTAAGGAAAATCCTGAAGGCCGGTTATGCATATGAAGCCAACGGATCCGTTTATTTTGATGTTGAAAAGTACAACCAGGAACACAATTACGGGATTCTTTCCGGCAGAAAAACAGAAGATTTACAAACCAATACCCGCGAGCTGGAAGGCCAGAAGGAAAAAAGAAGCCCCCTTGATTTTGCTCTTTGGAAAAAGGCCGATGACCGCCATATTATGCGCTGGCCTTCGGAGTGGAGCGAAGGCTTCCCGGGTTGGCATCTCGAATGCTCGGTAATGAGTTCCAAATACCTGGGAGAGGAATTTGACATACACGGAGGTGGCCTTGATCTGCTGTTCCCTCATCATGAATGCGAAATAGCACAAACAGTGGCTGCCAATGGAAAACAGGCAGTAAAATACTGGATGCATAATAACATGATTACCATTGACGGACAAAAAATGGGGAGGTCGCTTAACAATTTCATTACCCTGGATGAGGTTTTTTCAGGAAATAACGATCTGCTGGACAAGGCTTTTTCACCTATGACCATCCGGTTTTTCATGCTCCAGGCTCATTACCGGAGCACACTGGATTTTTCTAACCCGGCTTTAATTGCCTCGGAAAAAGGAATGAAACGCTTGTTCGAAGCGCTCAGGCTAATGGAAAATCTTGAGCATTCAAATGAATCTACTTTTGACATTCACGATATTACCGAAGGAGCCATCTCTGCTATGGCCGATGACCTCAATACTCCGGTTGCTATAGCAAAACTATTTGAAGGGGTCAGGTTTATCAATCTCATGAATGAAGGCAAAGAAAAACTTAATGCACTTCATTTACAGGAATTCAAAGAATTTATGAATCATTTTGTTTTTGATGTACTTGGCCTGACCCGGGAAGATGAAGACAGAGATGACCAGGGGGCAGAAATCATTGAGGCAATATTAAATATCCGCCTGGATGCCAAAAAACGGAAAGACTTTACCACAGCTGACCAGATAAGAGATGCCCTTACTCAACTGGGAATAAAAATAAAAGATAAAAAAGACGGATTCGAGTGGAAAAAGTAATCAAGACAAGAGAAGTAAAGATTGGTTCGGTTAAACTTGGCGGAAATGCTCCTCTGGTAATCCAATCCATGACAAATACCGATACAAATGATATTGAAGCCACGGTGGACCAATGCATTCGTATATTTGAAAAAGGAGCCGACATGGTTAGGATTACCACTCAAAGCTCCCGTGAGGTGAATAGTCTGATTAAAATCAGAAGAATTCTCAAAGAAAAGGGCTTTACACAACCCCTTGTCGCTGATGTCCACTTTCTTCCGGCAGTAGCAGAAGAAGCGGCAAAAATTGTTGAAAAGGTAAGGATTAATCCCGGGAATTATATTTCCGGAAAATACAAGGGACCTGACAAATATGACCCCGGAGTCCGAAAATCACATATCCAAAAAATACGTGAAAAGCTAATTCCATTGATCAGGATATGCAAGGATCATGGCACGGCAATCCGTATCGGAGTAAACCATGGATCCCTTTCAGAACGGATATTGAACTGGTATGGCGACACTCCGGAAGGCATGGTGGAATCGGCAATTGAGTTTCTCAGGGTGTTCAGGCAGGAAAATTTCCATGATCTGGTGGTTTCTTTAAAAGCTTCTTCCGGCAGAATAATGGTTCAGGCCAACCGGTTGATGGTAAAAAGAATGCAGGAAGAAAAGTTGATCTATCCTTTGCATCTTGGGGTTACTGAGGCTGGTGACGAGGAAGAAGGCAGAATTAAATCATCGGTGGGAATAGGCTCCCTGCTTGCTGACGGAATTGGAGATACCATAAGGGTATCCCTTACTGAAGACCCCTGGGAAGAAATACCGGTGGCAATATTGATCAAGGAAGTTTTCGGAAAAAAAGAAAAACAAAAGATCCCTTTTATTTATAAAAATTCATCCTTTGATCCCTTTCATTTCAATAAAAGAAATAGTTTAACAGTCGATAAAGTCGGAGGAGACAATGCGCCGGTGGTAATCAGCAGTTATGCCCCGGAAAGCCAGGATGAAGATCTGCTTTCTTCCTTCGGATATTTCTGGAAAAACGGGATTCTGGAGATTAAGTCTACCGCTTCAGATTTCATATATGGAGCTGAGGAAGTTCCCGGGATTCAGGATATTAAAGGCTTGCAGCTGCTAACAGAAGCTTCTCTTAAAACACCCATGAATACAGCCGGTCCTGTTATCCTGGATATAAAGGATTATGAAGCCCGTGATGATAAATATAAGGTGGTTTTTTTAAGAATCAAAAGCGAAGAAGATATAAATCGCCTCCGAAAATTAAAGGAAACTTCCCGTGTTGTCCTTGTCTTCGATCCCGGCGAAAAAGAATTTATTCAATCTGGCCGAGAATTTTTTAATCTGCTGAAAACATGGAGATTGAAGATTCCGGTTGTTCTATACAGGAAGTACAGGTCAAAAAATATTGAAGAACTGATGATCCGGGCATCCGGGGAGATGGGAGCCCTGCTGATTGATGGCTTGGGTGATGGGGTGTGGCTGGAGGATTCCAACCCAAACATCAGCCTTCAGGAAACCCGGGAGTTAAGCTTTGGCATTCTGCAAGCAACGGGAGCAAGGGTTTCAAAAACGGAGTATATTGCCTGTCCCTCCTGTGGCAGAACTTTATTCGATATCCAACCCACACTAAAGAAAATAAAAGCAGCTACCGCTGAATTTACCGGCCTGAAAATCGCTGTAATGGGATGCATAGTAAATGGTCCCGGCGAGATGGCCGATGCGGATTTTGGTTATGTAGGTGCCGGTCGGGGAAAAATAAGCCTTTATAAAGGGAAAAAGGCTGTTAAAAAAAACATTCCCGAGAAACAGGCGGTGGAGGAATTGCTGAAGTTGATCCATGAAAAAAATTATAGACATCGATCAACTTAAAATAATCCGTTTAACCGAATGATTTCATTCATCAAGAGAAATTGACTTTTGTCAAAACCATGCATTTTTTCCGGAAAATCATTTCTCATGATCATGTCTCCGCTGACCCAAAAAACTCCCTCTTTCATTCATTTATTATAAACATAATTTCATCCTCAAATTATTACCGTTAGCCAAAAAAGACAGGATATTAACATTTTGTTAATAACCATTTTTTGCATGTTGCCTGTTTAAGGGGGTAGTTTATTCACCAAAAGATATTTTGACTTAGTCAAAAGAAAATTTTAAGAACTTCATTTTTTAATAGTTTCGTAGTGAAATTCAATGCCAACAACCATGACAATTAAAAGCATTTCAAATAAGATCTATTCCATCTCCAGATCGAACAGAGCCGAGGGGAAGAAGCGATACCTTTTCATAATTGAACTCCTAGTTATCATTGGCGCTTTTTTACTTGCGGTTTTTCTATGGGGGAATTTTGTAAATCCATTTTTTTCCTTAAATAAGGAACTCGTATTTTTTGGATTAATAAATCTGCTATCCTGGGTCATTCTTTACAAGCTGACCATTATTTCAAAAATTCCACGAACACAGCGTTACATAACGATCTTATTTAATTTCGTCCGGATCGCATTTTTTGAAATGATTTTCCTTTTTGTGATGAAATTTGTGCTGGGTTTTGAATCCATCTCATATTTCTTCATCATCTTTTATACAGGACTTAACCTTTTCGTTCTGTTTCATTTCAGAATATTTTCTTACAGGGTATTTAAAATCTTCCGGGCCAATGGTTATGATCTTCATAAAGTGTTGGTTATTGCCAATTCTTTCTCTGATGAATTTATTGAAAAAATCATCAATGAAAAAGAATGGGGTTTTGATCTGGTAAAAATCATCAGTGATTCAAGATTAATAAAAGAAAAGTTTGGAGCAAAAATCCCTGTGGTCAGTGAGTCATCAAAACTAAAAGAGATCCTGGATAACGAGGTGGTGGATGAAGTGATCTATTGTAAAAACGAACTGGATGATCAGGCCATTAAGAATCTTATAACCTTATGTAATGAAGTAGGGGTGATTTTCAGATTACAATCCGATCTTTCTCCTCTGAAAACGCTGAAGATTCACCTTGATACCCTCAATGATGAATCTCAATTATCGCTTATTGATTCTCCTTCAAACAATATTGCCTATTTTATCAAAAACGTAGGAGATCTCTACTTTTCCTTTTTCATGCTGCTCCTTCTGCTGCCCTTATTCATGTTGCTCGGCATATTGATAAAAATCGATTCCCGGGGTCCGGTTTTCTTTGCCCAGGAAAGAGTCGGTCTGAGGGGAAGAAGATTTAAGTTATATAAATTCAGAACCATGATTCCGGATGCCGAACGGGTTCTGGAAAAATTGAAGGCGCAAAATGAAATGGATGGTCCTACTTTCAAAATGAAGGATGATCCGAGAATTACCAAAGTCGGAAAATTTTTGAGAAAAACCGGATTGGATGAGCTTCCCCAGCTATACAATGTGTTCAAAGGGGAAATGTCATTAATCGGACCTCGTCCACCCCTGGCAAAAGAAGTTGAACAGTATGAAAGATGGCAAATGAGAAGGCTTTCTGTGAAACCCGGAATAACCTGTACCTGGCAGGTAGTTCCCAACAGAAATGACGTGAAATTTGAAAGCTGGATGAGAATGGACCTGCAATATATCGACAACTGGTCATTCCAGAAAGACATTTCCCTGTTTTTTAAAACCATAAAGACGTTTTTCTCCCCTTCAGGTCATTAAATCAGAACTGTCCTTTCTAATTAAAGATATGGTAAGTGAAACTTACACGAAAAATCCAAGTATAAAACAATCCACAGGTGTAAACTTGTGGATGTTTTTTTTAATTCAACATTACTAATAATAATTGACCATATGAGTAAAGTAGCACTAATTACAGGGATAACCGGTCAGGACGGCGCCTACCTTGCTGAGTTACTGCTGGCAAAAGGATATGTTGTTCATGGAATAAAAAGAAGAAGTTCACTGTTCAACACGGAAAGAATTGATCATTTATACCAGGACCCGCACGAAACCGATAAAAATTTTATCCTTCACTACGGAGATCTCACCGATTCAACCAACCTGATTCGCATTGTACAGGAAATTCAACCCGACGAAATCTATAATTTAGGTGCCCAAAGTCATGTTAAAGTTTCCTTCGAAACACCCGAATATACAGCAAATTCTGATGCACTCGGAACCCTTCGGCTTCTGGAAGCTATCAGGCTCCTGGGACTGGAAAAGAAAACCCGGTTTTATCAGGCATCTACCTCGGAACTTTATGGACTGGTTCAGGAAGTTCCACAGACAGAGAAAACACCTTTTTATCCAAGAAGTCCCTACGCCGTAGCAAAAATATATGGCTACTGGATTGTAGTGAACTACCGGGAGGCCTACAATATTTTTGCCTGTAATGGAATCCTTTTCAACCATGAATCCCCCCTGAGAGGAGAAACATTTGTAACCCGGAAAATAACCCGTGGCGTTTCCGAAATTATCATGGGCCTAAGTGAACGTATCTACCTGGGAAACCTTTCTGCCAAAAGGGACTGGGGTCATGCAAAAGACTATGTGAAGGCTATGTACCTGATGTTGCAACAGGATAAACCCGAGGATTTTGTAATTGCCACAGGTATAACAACAGAAGTAAGGGAATTCGTCAGAATGGCATTTGAAGAAGCAGGTGTGATCATTGAATATAAAGGAAACGGAAAAGACGAAAAAGCCTATATTAAAGAACTTAAAAATCTACCTGAAGGTAGCGTACTCGATGAAAAATCGGTCGGTAATTGCGTTCTTGAAATCGATCCTCAATACTTCCGACCTACCGAAGTAGACCTGTTGATCGGAGATCCTAAAAAAGCCAGGGAAAAACTGGGATGGGAACCTGAATATGAGCTTTCACAGCTCATCCGGGAAATGATATCAAACGACCTGAAAATTATGAAAAAAGAGAAAGACCTGGTTGACCTGGGTCATGAAATAATAGTGAGGCGTGAATCCTGACATCATTCAAGTATTTCAGGGGACTCTGACAGGAGCCTGTCTGACTCTGTTTTCTAATCCTAAACCATTAACATTATGATCCCAAAAGATGCAAAAATTTATGTGGCAGGACATACCGGTCTGGTAGGATCGGCGTTGAGGCGCAACCTTGAATCAAGGGGATATAACCATCTTATTCTTAGGAATTTTGAGGAACTTGACCTTATGGATAATGAGGCGGTAAAGAATTTTTTCGCTTCTGAAAAACCGGAATATGTCATACTTGCCGCAGCTAAGGTAGGTGGTATTGTTGCCAATAACATCTACCGGGCAGATTTTATTTACGATAACATCCAAATTCAGAATAACGTTATTTATCACAGCTACAAGAATAAGGTTAAAAAGTTAATCTTTCTGGGCAGTTCCTGTATTTACCCGAAAAATGCTCCCCAACCTCTCAAAGAAGACTATTTGCTGACTTCCGAACTTGAATATACCAATGAACCATACGCCATCGCCAAGATTGCAGGTATAAAAATGTGTGAATCATTTAACCTGCAATATAAGACCAACTTTATTTCGGTTATGCCTACCAATCTTTTTGGTCCAAATGATAATTTTGACCTGGAAAAATCTCATGTCCTCCCGGCAGTGATCCGAAAAATGCACCTCGGAAAAGCCCTGGCTGAGGGAAATATGGAAAGTTTGAAAAAAGACCTTGACAAATACCCGGTTGAAGGAACAGACGGATCTGCTGATGAATCCAAAATCATCGAAAAACTTAAGAAATATGGCATACGCAAAGAAAATGATACGGTCTGTATCCGGTTCTGGGGAAGTGGTTCTCCCCGAAGGGAATTTTTGCATTCTGATGATCTTGCTGATGCCGTGATCTATATTTTTGAAAACATTGATTTTGCCGACCTGGTGGAAGATAAATCCCAGTTTGAACAGGAAGTGAAAAACATCAGGAATACCCATATCAACATTGGAAGGGGAACTGATGTCACCATTCTGGAACTGGTGGAATTGATAAAGGATGTTGTGGGTTACACCGGAAAGATAGAATGGGACAGATCGAAACCCGATGGCACACCAAGGAAATTAATGGATGTAAGCAAATTGAATTCCCTGGGCTGGAAACCGAAGCTTAGCCTTGAAGAGGGGATAAGGAGAGTTTATGAGTATTATCGTGAGTAGAGAGCCCCTAAGCTACGGATCCGCATATCCAGGTATCTTACTTTTAGGGCAATACCTGGACTATCGGTAATCTGTGATCGGTGAACAGTTTGATCTCATAGTAGGGAAATATTTTCCACGAATTATGGCAGTTGAGTGCAGGGAAGTTGTTGGATGTTTATGCTGCAATATGTCAGTTCTTTACAGGATTTGGTTAGATAATACTTACTGCAATCGCTATTCACGTGCAAAGACATCCGTAAGCTTCTCAGGATGTTTCAAATGATAGGTTCTTATCCCTGTTTCAGATGCCCCATCCAAATGCTGTGGCGAATCGTCAATGAAAAGTGTAGCGCTCGCTTCCAGATTATTTTCATCCAGAATTTTCTGAAAAGATTCAGGATCGGGTTTTCTTCGTCCGAAGCGACAGGAATAATAGGCTTTTTCAAACAAGGGATCGATAGTGGGTATCCCAAACTTTTCCTCAACTTTAGGGAAATAATATTCCAGATGCGGCTCATTCGTATTGCTGAACAGAAAAGTTCGGTATTTTTCTTTCAAGGCTCTTAGTAAGGTGAAATTTTCTTCCGGGAAATCGAGTAACATGGCATTCCATGCATCTCTTATCTGATCAAGACTTACTCCATTGGGTATGATTTTCTTAATCTCTTTGAAAAAGTCTTCCCCGGAAATCTTCCCAACATCCAGCTTATTGAATACTTCAATCTGATTATGCTGACTGAAATATTTGTCAAACTCTTTTAAGCCGAGATCAATAAATGCCTGTCTTGTGCGGGTATAATCGATGTTGATGATTACACCCCCCCAGTCGAAAATGATATTCTGGATTCCTTCGGTAATGTTCATGTCAATAATGGTTTTCTGCAAAAATAGGAATAATTATGGAAACAGGGGTTGAGGAGTGGGGAGGGGTGGGGAGAAGAAAAAAAGGCCATCATTTCTGACAGCCTTTTCAATAGGGTAAGATACATCTTACCAAAACAACCAACCAATTAACAACATAAAAACCTGCCTAAATCTTTTTTATTGTTTAATGGTGGATGATTTTTTTCACAACATTATCCTTATCTATGTCCATTACCTTTACCAGATAGATCCCGGCTTTCAGAAATCCCAGATCCAATATGGCACGGGGCTCATTTACGACTTTCCTTAATACCAATCTGCCACTCATATCGCGTATGCTGACTTCGGAAATGATTTCATTATGTTCGATAAACAACCTGTCTGAAACAGGATTGGGATATATACGTAAATCCGAAAAACTTTCCCTTTTCATATCAGAGGTAGGAAGCTCAGGTATATTAAGTGCTTTGGTGGTAAATATATGATATTCCCCCGGTTCGAGATAAAATGTCCGGTTTACATCCTGAATAGTTAACTCATTACCCGAAAGGTAGTCATACCAGGAGCCGGTGCGGCTGAAATTTGCTTCCATGGTTCGGGGCACCACATCAAAATTCCCAATGATGCGGACATCCATATCCTCGTGGTTCAACTTAATCCTTTTTAAGGGCCCGTTAAGACTCAAAACATAATCATCGGTGGAGAAAGCGGGCTGTTCCTGTTTCAACTTAATAAAGGTGGAAAAAACAGTTCTTAAACGAGTGCGATTGAAATAATAATCCCAGCGTATGGGTTTATTTCCGACCCTTCCATTATAATCGATGGAAAAATCATATCCCATTTCTCCGAACTGCCATATCATTTTGGGCCCCGGAATGGTGAAAAAGAAGGCGGCAGCCTGCTCCACCCTGAATAAGGCGGTAGTGAAATCGGTAATATCATACTCTCCACCGGGACTGGAATTTCCGTATTGAAGATTCTTGTACATCAGCCGTTCTTCATCATGACTTTCCATATACCCTACAAGATGTGGAACGGTCCAGTTTCGTTCCTGGTAAGAAATATCCTTGAAATTGGATTTTCCGGATGTATGGTATCCCATGGTTGCCTCATTATAGTTATAATTCAGGTTGCCCCATATCATCATTCCGTATTCGGCAAGTTCCTTTTCTTCACTATTGGGAGCAAAATGTTCCAGGATGACATATGCTGAAGAATCCACACTCCAGATATGATCGGCCATTCTTTTTAAAATGGCAATCCTTGATTCATCATAAAAACCGCCATCTCCCGGGGTGTTTGTAAAACCTTTGGTGAAGTCGAAACGGTATCCATCAATGTTATATTCCTTAATCCAGAACTCATTAACACGATCCACAAACTTTTTAGTCTCCTCACTTTCATGGTCGAAATCGTATCCCCATGAAAAAACCTGGTTGGGAGATTCTTCATTGTACCAGGGATTATTGGCTGCAGGCCGGTTCTGCTCATCATTGAAATAAAGCTGTACCAGAGGCGATTGCCCGTAACTGTGATTCAATACCATGTCCATAATTACCGCAATATCGCGCCCGTGACAGGAATCAATAAATGCCTTGAGATCCTCTGCAGGCCCATAGTATTTATCCGGAGCGAAATAAAATGAGGGATTATAACCCCAGCTTTCATTTCCTTCGAACTCATTGAAAGGCATAAGTTCGATAGCATTTACCCCCAGCTCGGTAAAATAATTAAGGGTATCGGTAAGGGTCTTCCAGTCGTGAGCTTCAATAAAATCACGTACCAGCAATTCATAAATGACAAGCTCCTGCTCTTCATGAGGAGTAAAATCATTCTGCCAAACATAATCTTCCTGATCGGTCTGGAAAACACTCACAATGCCATTGGTCATTCCTGTCGGATAAGGTTTAAGATTGGGATACGTATCTTCCTCTATCCATTTGTCATGCCAGGGATCAAGAACCTTCCCGGTATAAGGATCCGCAATTTTCAATTCGCCATCAACATAGTACTGATAGGCATATTCCTTCCCGGCCTCTACCCCATCGATGGTGACCCAGAAATAATCTCCATCTTTGTTCATCCGGTACGCAGAAGCGGGTGTCCAGCTATTAAAATCGCCAATAGCAAATGCATAATCCTTGAATGGGGCATAAAGAACAAGGGTTACCGTATTTTCGTCAATGTAGTTGATCCCGGCTTCCGTCCCCTGGGGTAACTGAGCCACCGGTTGAGGTGCCAGAACATGAACAAATACCGAATCGGCAACCTCAGTTTCTCCGTCATCGGCTATCACTTTCAGCCAATAATCTCCACTTTCGGAAAAAGTAAACAAATTCGTTACCTGGTCATCGCTAACTTCTTTGATCTTTTCATCATTAAGAAAAAGACTGAGGCCAGCCTCCATGGAAGTTGATGCCTGAAAATTGATATCCGTTCCCGGCTCTGCAATCATATTCTCCGCCGGGGTAATTATCGAAACATTCAAACCCGGCTCAAATACTTCTACAAAAATATCTTTTCCTCCGGATGCTTTGCCTTCATAGTAAGTCGACCCTGAATAAGGCTCTGCACTGCGGAAAACAAAAGCCATGTGGGTGATGGTTTCACCCTCCGGAACTCCGTAATAACTGCGTATATCCGGAGTAATTTCCAGGGTATATAAATTGGATTGTCCGTCTACTCTGACCAACCGGGTATCCAAAGTATTTTCTCCCCATTCGGTTTTCACATATTGCCAGTCGAATGTGCCCGCACTGTTTTCCGTTAACACCCCTGTATGTGCATATACATCTCCGTCATAATCTATCAGTCCTGCTGTACCCCTGGTTGCATCAAAGGTTATGGTAACCGGCTGATCTGCAAAAGGCAGTTCCGGTTCTGAAGTAACCACCTGTGCAGTAAGAGCCCCACTCCACAAAACCAGGAACAGGATATATAATCGTCTTCTCATGTTTTACTCCTTTCTTATTTATACTTCTTTTTTGCTATAATTTCTTTATTAAGAGTTCGCTATTAAATGCACTTATTATCCATGGTCCTTTATCATTTATCTCCAGGTTCCAGCAAATATCCCCATCAAAGGCTCCATCGTCAATTTCTCATCTACCTCTATTTCCTTCTGATCAATCACATCAAAAACTTTTGCCGTTTTTCCCGGATCTATCCTGAACCATTCCGGATTTAACCCTGACTCCTTCGTTTTTGTTGTTAATGTTCACCATTACTTTTTGTTATCATTATACCGAAGGTAAACATTAACAATTTTTGCAGAAGCATAATGGGTTACTTAACCCGCATGGGTTACGGGCTTTTCTTTCCTTAAGGTTAATAAAATCTGAAAGAAATTTTGCATCTCCAGGCTTTCTTCATCCAGGGTTTCCCCTGTGAAGGCATTTTTCTTGTCTCCTTCCCATCCATCCGGGGATAATCTATTCTGATGAGACCGTGTTTATCGCCATCTGCATGTAACATTAATACTTCTCCACCTTAAAGAGACTGCGCTATTCCACGGTTGAAAGGAAATATGGTATTCCAGTTTTATAAAGATCATTGTTCATGCCCACCTGAATGTAGAACCGGGGCATATCAAAATAAAGGCCATCCGAGGGTATGGTGATCCTCAGATAGCCTTCATGGAAAAAACTTTACTAATTATTGTATGCTTCCTGTACCGTCTTTAAAGTTCAGTTCAATGGTTGTTGTTCCTCCGGTTACCGGAACTTCCGCCTGGTCGCACCGGTACCACGATATTCAATAACTCCGCTAAATATATTGAACTCATGCTGCCACCAGTCATAGTGCCACTTGTGCCAGGCATGCATTCTGAGATTTCCAGCAGCGAGATCTTTAGTGATCGTAAGTACTTCATTAGGATTATCAACGGTAAACATGTTTTCTTCAAGTGCAACATCATCAAATCCACCAACGGCATCTCCTATCAGATAAACTTCCGGGCTGGTAATGGATACTGAGTCTCTTTCAAGGTCAACCCATACCATGTAATAACCGGCTTCTGCAGGGGCGGGAACATTACTGCCACCTAACAGATGATCACCGGGTGTAGGTTGAGTATCATCATTAACACCAAAATCGCCTGCCCACTCTTTTGCGGGAGCAAACTTGACGCCCTCAGAAGCTTCGAGCCATACGATTCTCCAGAAGGCATTCGGGTGAGAATGTACAGGAATCATGGGTACATCGGTTAATTCCCACTGCCAGCCGTCGGGTGTACCATCGCCATCGGAATCATCCAGGTTAAGCGCACCTCCAATCATATAGAGTTCTTCGGGATATTCGGGCAGAGGGTCTGCATCACCGGTTTTTACCGCAGTTGCCACGTAGTCTTCACCTTTTTCCCAGGTAAGAGTAACGGTATAAACAGCATATTCATCAATGGCAATATTTCCTCCTCCGGGCTCAAGGTTGTCCAGAGCACCGCCGAAATTGGTGTTCACTTTTACTCCGGTAACGCCGCCTCCGAGATCGATATCGGGATCAAGGATCACCTTCCATCCGTCTGAATAACGGAATTTGTATTCGTTCTCAAGCAAGGTGAGTTCTTCTACACTGAATTCCATCATGTTTTCGTCAAATGTAGCAGTCATGGGAGTACTTTCACTCCAACCTCCGGGAGTTGCTCCGCCAATTACTCCCCATACTACTTTAGCCATGGCCACAACACCCAGCTCAGTATCGATCATGATGTGATACAGCGCATCTTCAGGTACACTGAACTGATTGGTGGTTTCTTCATATCCACCTCTCCATAAGCCTTCCTGTGGTTCCTCTACATCAAGTTCAGCTTCAGGTACAATAGCGAAATCAGATGTCGGTCCGTAAGTCATTTGGCTGGCACCGGCTACCTGAACCAGATTAAACTTTGAGTCAGCAGGCAGTGCCATGTACAGTTCATAGAGTGTAGATCTTTCTTCCTGATTAACCTCATTCTTGGTTACGTCAAAACGTACATCAGAGGTAAGATCCTCGTCTGTAGCGGCATCCATTTTCAGGTAAATTCCATCCAGAACGATCACAGGATCATCGTCATCGTCATCATCTTTATTACAGGAAACAAAAAGACTGCTGGCAATAAACAACATCACCAGTATCTTCAGTGTCGATTTTAAATGGTTTAGTTTCATAATAATTGAATTTTTGTTAATAAACACTTTTAGAAATTAAATTTTTATTGTGGATCCGCGAGTAAGTTCTCATTCGCATCTGTTGCCCATTTTGGTATAGGGAATGTGGTACGGGAAGGATCTGAAGCGGGCTTTTCCCACCAGGCATCGGTAAACTTCCCGAACCGAATAAGATCCTGTCTTCTGTGTCCTTCAGCAAACATTTCACGTCCACGTTCCGCCAGGAGGTCGTCCAGATCAGCACCCGTCCAGGGCTCAACTCCGGCCCTTTCCCTGATATCGTTTATCCATTCATCACCGGCACCGGCCCCTTTCATTCGGATTTCAGCTTCAGCCTTCATCAACCAGAAATCGGTAAGACGGAAAATAACAAAATCATTGCTCAGGTTTTCTTTTGCTCCCATAGCTACTTCATATTTTACGATACGGGCGCCTGACATTCTGATCTCTGCAGGTGTATTTGCAGAAGTCATGCGAAGCGCAGGGATCTCCGGGGTAAACACCAGGGGTTCCTCTGCCACGGCATCAATAATTGGATTGCCATCAGAATCGTACTGCTGCCCGACCAAGAACCAGTTGTCTTTCCTCAGGTCACCTTCGTCATAGGAATTATAGTGACTTTCAAGAGCAGCAAACCCATTCCAGGGACCAACATTCATATCGTAAGTTAAATTGCTTTGATAATGCAGTGTTCTCATGTGAATTCGGAAACCCTGAAAATTTTCTTCATCATATGGGATGGAGAAAATAATTTCCTCATTGTTTTCATTGTTGGTTTCAAACGGACCGCTGGGATCAGTATCCAGAGAATACATCCCGCTCATTATAATACTGTCGGAATAAGCTCCGGCTTTTTCCCATTGCGGAGTACCGGTGTAAACTTCAGCATTCAGATACAACTTTGCCAGCAGGGCAAATCCCATTTGACGAGTAGCAAGATACTTTTTATCCACCTTTTGTAGCAAGGGTAAATTCCTTTCAACGGTATTTACCAGGCTGTCAAAAATTGCTTCTCTTCTTGTTTTAAAGGGCTTTTCCGGAACGTCAAGGGTAGTGGTGAGATAAGGAACATCGCCAAAGTTATCCATAAGCAAATAGTAATAAAAGGAACGCAATACTTCCACCTCCGCTACCTTAGCCATTATCTGCTCATTTTGAGGTAATGCCCTTAATAAATCTAGTATTTTATTCGCTGAAATCATGCCCTCATATAAGCGTCCCCACATATTATTTACCCCCTCAACATCATTGTTCCAGTCATGCTGATGCATAACCCTCCACTTACCTCCATCATCCCAGTCTGCATCGCGGGTGGGACCACACATCTCATCCGAAGTAATTTCCTGGGCAAGATACCACCAGCCTTCATCATCAGCCAGAGGCCTAAGCCTGGAATAGGCATCAACGGCAAGAGTTTCTATCTGAAACTGGTTTTCCGGATAGTTTTCTGCAGGTAGCCTATCATACAAATCCTCAGTGAGATCTGTACAGCTCGTTCCCGCAAAAAATAGTATTGTAAATAAAAAAGCTATTCTTCTCATAATCTCATTTTTTTAAAATTTAGCAGTGACACCCAAACTAACAGATCTGGTTTTCGGATATACATTGTACTGATCTATACCAAAATTAATCCCATCAATACTTGTCTCAGGATCCAATCCGGAATAATTTGTCAGCACAAAAAGATTATTCCCCGACAGATTTACTTTAAGCCCGGATAACCAGCCGATATTGTCGGTTGGCAGATCATAGGACAGATTGATAAAATCGAGCCTCAAAAATGAAGCATCCTCAACATACAGATCAGAGACCTGCGGTGGGCTAATTCTTCCTTCATTATACCAATCAATTGCTTCCGGTAAGCGGTTTAGTGTGGGGAATTCTCCGGGATAGTCGAACATCATGGCAGTGGCATTGTAAAGATCGTTTCCGATCATGGATCTGAAAGTAACGTCCAGAGTCCAGTTCCTAAAGAATTTAAAGCTATTTGACCATCCTATTTCGACATCGGGAAGAGCAGTTCCTGCAACATATCTTTTTGCCTTCGAAACAATGTCGGTATACCCCCCATCCTGAGATTCATAGACCATAACTCCATCTACAGTGCCCACATATTTAGGTACATAAAAACTTCCAAGACTTTCACCTTCTATGAGTCCGATGACCCAGGCGCCTGTCAGACCACGTCCTTGAATATAACCTTCCGGACGATAAGGAACTTCATCCTCCCGGGTAGTTGCTCTACCACCCAGATCAGTATTAAGTTGAACATTTCTGGAAACTGCCAGGTTCGTTCTCCACTGAAAATTTTGATTATCGATGGCAAAAAACTGAGCGCTGAGTTCAACGCCTTTGTTCTCCATCGAACCGGCATTATCCCACTTACGCGGGGCAATATTCGGTGGTACCGGCACAGCAAATTCACCAAGCAGGTCATCGGTAATCTTCTGATAAAACTCAAGTGAACCGCTGATCCTGTTTTTGAAAAGACCAAAATCAAGCCCCAAATTATATTCCGCTGTTTCTTCCCATTGTAAAAGCGGATTTACATTCATTTCCGGACCATAAGTAACAACCTCTTCTCCTGTTTCAGGATCCGTTGCAAAACCAGGAACAAATAGTGTTTTCGAAAGGTTGACCCCAAGCGATTCATTTCCTGAAACACCATAGGATGCACGCAATTTTAAATTGCTTATTACATCGGCATTTTCCAGAAAAGCCTCACGATGGAGGTTCCAGCCAACAGCCGCAGTAGGGAACCAACCCCATTTGTTATCCTCTCCAAACTTGGTGGATCCATCTCTTCTCAAAGAGGCACTGGCATAATATTTACTGTCATAGTTATATTGAACCCGTCCGAAAAAGCCAATTAACCTGGACATATTTTTATAAGAAGATATCCCGCTTCTTTCAAAAGTATTGAAAGAACTAATATTATATGCCGCGAGGAAATCAGAGGTAGCTTCAGTACCTTCAATAGAAAAACCATCAAAATTGGTTTCCTGCCAGGAATGACCCACAACGGCATTCAAATTGTGTAAGCCATCGAATGTCTTTTCATAGGAAAAATAGGTTTCAATCAATTTACGCGCCGTATTACTGTAGGATCTCCTTCCTCTTCCAGCAGAATTGGTCGCCCAGGAATCGCGGGGTACAAAGAATAAATTGTGGTGGTTATCTTTTGTATAACCGAGATTTACCGTACCGGTAAAACCCTCGAAAATCTCCATGTCGGCTTTCAAAGATCCGTAAAACCGCTGGGCATCACGGGTGTTAATCACCTCGTTGATGGTGGCGAGAGGATTGACATAATTAAAGGCCCTCTCTACCTGGTAAAAAGATCCGTCTTCTGCATACACCGGATCCGTGGGATTTCTGGAGTAAGCCTGATATAAGATATCTCTCAGGCCATACCCTCCATAATCTTCGTAGTCGTTGTTCTCAATGGTTCCGGACAGACTTGAACTGAGGGTAAGCCGATCATCCAACGCTTTATGCGAAAGATTGATCTTACCGATCGTTCTTTCTTTTGAGGTTCCCTTAACCACGCC
>CAZQOV010000006.1:0-40270 GCA_964595055.1 uncultured Bacteroidaceae bacterium
TGAAACCATCAAAAGGGTTTTTAAAAAATTTGGGTTTTTCCCTATTGAAACTCCGGCTATGGAAAATCTCTCTACACTGCTGGGAAAGTATGGGGAGGAAGGAGATAAGTTACTTTACAGAATTTTGAATTCAGGTGACTTCCTGTCGGGTGCTAATAATGAAGATCTAAAAGAGCGGAATTCCCAGGCATTATCCGCTCAAATCTGTGACCGTGGACTAAGGTATGATTTAACAGTTCCTTTTGCCCGCTATGTGGTTCAGCATAGAAATGAAATTACGTTTCCGTTTAAAAGATATCAGATACAACCCGTTTGGCGAGCCGACCGACCGCAGAAAGGAAGATACAGAGAATTTTATCAGTGTGATGCCGATATCATTGGAAGTAACTCCCTGATAAATGAAGCGGAGTTTGTAGCCATAGTTGATAATGTTTTCACGGAATTAAACATTCCTGTTCTTATCAAAATTAATAACCGGAAAATACTTTCCGGGATTGCGGAGATACTTGATGCCGGTGATAAAATTACCACTTTGACCGTAGCCATTGATAAATATGAGAAAATAGGCAAGGAGAAAGTTATGGAAGAATTAAAAGAGAAGGGTTTCTCATCCAACCAGCTTTTGAAGCTTGACCCTTTGTTTACAACTAAGGGCGAAACTGATGAAAAATTGTCTTTTCTTGAGAACTTCCTGAAAGGTTCAGAAATTGGACAAAATGGCATTGGAGAAATCCGGGAAACATTCGACTTAATCTATGCCATGGGGGTTAAAAATGAAATTGAGCTCGATATTTCTCTCGCCCGGGGATTGAATTATTATACCGGTGCTATTATAGAGGTGAAAGCTTTAAATGTAAAGATCGGAAGCATTTGCGGAGGTGGTCGTTATGATGATCTTACCGGTATTTTTGGTTTGCCAGGGGTTTCAGGTGTTGGTATTTCATTTGGTGCCGACCGGATATATGATGTTTTAGAGCAGACGAATGGTTTCCCGGACAGCACAGCAGAAAACGTTAACATCCTGTTTGTCAATTTTGGAGAAAAAGAGGCCCGCTATATTCTTCCTTTGATGATGAGGTTGCGTGAAGAAGGCATTAATACAGAAATTTACCCTGATGCGGTAAAAATGAAAAAGCAAATGGCTTACGCGAATTCCAACAATATCCCATTTGTGGCCCTGGTAGGTGAAAAGGAAATGCAGGATGAACGCATTACACTGAAAGATATGACCAGTGGAGAGCAGGTTAGCATTACCCCGGAAGCCTTGATAGAGAGGTTTTGAGAAGGTATATCCCATCCTATAATGCTATTGGAAAAAAAATGCTTATGGTTTCAGTACCCGGTTTAAAAAACTTTCAGCATCCTTTTCTTCCATTTCTGAATTTGAAATGAAGGCATGCAGACTTATGATTATTTCATCAGTTTGCAAAGCCTCCTGATCATCAATATAGCCCTGAGCCATTAAATATTGTTCAAGCTGATTTGCATTCTCCACTCTAAACCTGGATATCTCACTATTCTTCAATGCCTGAACCAGTTTTCGGGGCTCGCCCTTTAATTCCCTCAATTTATCTGCTACTTTATCAATAAAAGGAGCAGATATGGCACCTGAATTTTCCAAAACATCCCTGTCAATTGGAAGAGATCTCCCTCTCCGGTACAATTCCTGGAATCGTTTCAACAGTTCCATCCTGTTTTTTGCCTGATTGAATTTATTTTCATCAAAGTTAGGGATCTTCCCTTTATGCCGGTAAAAACTCTCTAATTGTCCCCATTTTTTTATCCCCCTTTTCTGGAATGCAAACAGCAAATCAACATCTTCAATCAAATACCAGAGTGAAATTTCATTAGTATTCTGCGTCAGAAGATTAAATGGCTGTTTCCCGATTATCTTCCCATATTCTTCATGACTCCTCCCATTTGGTGGTAATACAGGCGAGGTTAAAGAAATGCCATCCGGATGAAGGTTAAATTCACGATCCTCATACGAATTATTTGTGCCGCCATTTAACCCTATTATTTTATGTTTCAGATCGTTTTGTTTATGTAAATACTTCATCCACTTCCCGATCTCATCAGCCTGAGCAGTAAAATAAAATACCTGTCGCCCATCCCGGCTAATTTCAATAAGAGACTCTATTATCGCCTGCGCCCGCTCATCATCGCTATTGGCTAATAACTCATCTGCCAATAAAGGCAATTTGATCGAGGATTCCACAGTTTCCACATAAGCCAACCGAACTGAAAGCAACAATTGAACCCGGGTTCCGGTAGACAATTCTGACAAGTTCTGACCAAGCTTCAGAACAGTGTCATAAGCCCTGAAATTTGTTTCTTCTTTTTCATCCAAAAGGAGCTCATACCTGCCATTGGTGATCCTGTTGAAAATTTCATCTGCCCGCTTAAATACTTTAGGCCGGTTTTGATTTTGTGTTTCTTTTTTTAACAGGTTAATCACCAGATCTCCGGTAGCTGAATGTAAATTCTGTTCGTATAACTGTTCAAGTTGGAATAAGGCTTCTTCTTTCTCGGACAAAACATCCTCCAGTTCATGTCCTTTTTTCTTATCCTGAACACGCGTTTCAATAGCGGTGATTTGTTTTTGAATGCCTTCCAGTTGATCAGAGATATTCTTGTTTTTTTGTGAAATTTCCTGTGCCTGGTCAACACTTATGTTTTGGATCTTCGGTTCGTGTTCATTATACAGGGAATGCTCTCGTAAAAGCCTGTCTTTCTTTGAAAAAGCCTGCTTTGCAGCATAATGTTCCTTCGACTTTTGTTTGTAATCGTCCAATTGCTTTACCAATTCCAGGACACCTCCCCTGTCACCCTCTTCTATCTCCAGGCTATGATAAAGATTTGAAAGCTTTTGTTCATTTTTTCTTATCAACTCATTTTGGGCATAAATTTTCTCGTTTTTTTGTTTAACAAAAAGACTGTGATCCTTACGATCAGATTCTTGTCTTCTTAATTCATTGAAAATAGCTTTTCCACTTGTTACATCCGTTGCCATCTCGAAATTTGAGGTTTCAAACAGGGTATTGATTTTTTTTAATTCGTAGCGATATTCTTCCTCTAGTTTTGTTTTCTCCGCTTGTAATGATTCTCTTTGGATATAAGTCTCCTGCCAATTCCTGACCTGTATTAAAAACCAGTATATGCTGCTGAAGTCATTTGTGTTTGTTTCAGGAAAGCCGGGAGCAGTTTGAATCTTTTTTATCCATTCATTTCGCAAACCATTTATCTTATCAATACGATCCTGAAGCATGTGCAAACTATCTTTGGCGGCTTTTAATCTCTGGCGGATCCTTTCTGCTTGTTGAACTTCTTTCAATTTTTCTATTAATTCTTCAACTTTTTTCACTACATCTTCAGGGTTCCATTGGGGAGGTGGTGTGAGGCCGGATTTGAGATAATCATTTTTTCTCAATTTTAGTGTGTCTGATTCTTTATTTCGGCTGAAATAAGCGTACAGGAACACAGCTATAATAAGCGAAAGTCCCAATAGCCCCGGCCATCCTGACAAAAATGTCAGCATTGCAGTTGCGATACCCAGCAATGAAATTAGGGCTACTAATCGCAGTGGTATACTACCAGTCACTCCGGGTTCTTTCAACCACTCTCCCAGTGTTTTTATTCCCTGCGTGATTGTCTCGGATTTCTGATTCTCCTTTTCATAATTTTGTACCTCTTCTTCCAGGTACCTGATTTCTGAAAGAAGATATTCTTTTTCTCCCAGCAACTGATAGGCCTCTTGCAGCATTTTATCCAGACCACCCGCATCATCAATGCTCAGGCCCTTCCATTTTGCCGGATCGATCGATTCGTCAATACTTTTTAAAGCTATTGATTCTGACGATTTCAGCCGGGCGATTTGGAGATCTGATTCCAGAATATCATGCTCAAGTTTAGTTAGCCTGTCAAGTCTGTTTTCTATTTCAGTTATGGTTTTTTCCCCGGTTCCTTCTTCCGGAATTGTTAATTTTTCTAATACCTTCCGGCTTTTTTCTATTTCTTTACGGGATTGCTCAAGAATCTTTTTTGCTTCCTCAATCTGACTTTCATAATCTTGTATGTTTTTATATTCTTCACCGGTGAGTTTTTTCATCGAATCCGGAAACGTATCCATTTGTTCTGTAAGCCTGCTAAACTCCAGCTTTTCCTCCATATAATCTGCAACTTTAGCGTAAAAATCGCTTAATCTTGCGGCCTGTTGTGCCTTCTCTTTTTCTATTTTCAGTTCATTTAGCTTTTCCTCCTCCTCTTTGAGTTTTCTCTGCTGATCGCGAACGCTTTTGTACTTTTTCTCTGCATCAGCAAGCTGTTTAAATTCATTCGCGCTTTTGTTCCTGGGTTTTGGTGAAAATTCCAGTTTTTTATAAACAGCATCCAGGTCATACCCGCCGATAGACTGTCTGGCAATTTCATCAGCTAAATCATTTTCTTCGGCTTCCACCAGTTTATGCAGAGACAACATATAACGGTGATGACCATCGATGGAGGGAAGCCCGGTCATTTCATCCTCATTTCCGTTTCGCTGAACATGGGTTTTTTCGGAATCGATCTTAATTTCCCAGGTATCGGCATCGAGAATTACCGAGCCTTCCGCATGTAATCCTTTCGTGTTTTCGCGCCATATCAGCTTCTGGATAACACGGGCAGTTGAACTTTTGCCAGAAGCATTGGCACCTGCAATTATATTGATGTTGGCTGCCAGGTCATTCATTGATTCCAGGCCTTTCGGAAAGCCGGGCATTTTGTAAATGGAAAGATGTTTTATTATATAAGGAACTTTTTTCATTGCTTTTGCTGGCCAATTAGTTCTGCGAGAATACGGTTACATTCGCTAAGGATGTATGGTGTGGATTTCTGATTCTCCTCAGGATTGAATTTTTCTGTTGTTCGTAATGATTGATAGGTTCCTGCCTGCGTAATGCTATTGTGAACCCGTTGCCATTCTTTTTGCAATTTATCCGCAAAATCCGTAGTCTCTCCTTTTTGAAGTGCAATAATCGTCCTGGCCAGAACCCCTGCCGGTGAGGATTCCTGAGCCAATTCTTTCATATTTTCTACTTTTGGCTGGATATCCATCTGTATTTTTCGAACGAAAACCCGGGTTTCTGTGGAGTCTATTTCTTGCTCATAATCATCGGTAATGGGACTGATCCAGGTTTCCAGTTCTCGTATTTTGCTATGCCTGCCCTTCAGAAATAGAGTGTAAATTAAAAAAGAAACCCCTTCTAATTCTCTTATTTTTGATGTGGCATCTTCTAACAATTTTGAGCTTATCTTATCCCTGACAGTATTATCATCAGAACTATCCGTAATATCAATAGAAAGGCTCTCATACCTTACCGGGGATAAGGGAATTTGCTCTACTTGGATATCTTCAGGCGACCGGATATTAAGCAATATCGGTCCGTGAATACCTTGCTCCCTGGAGCTTAAGGCATGCGGTGAACCAGGGTAGTATACTGAGGATACGGATTCCTCAAATTTATGTGGTTTATGGATATGTCCTAGAATCCATAAATGTACCGGGGTGGTGGAAAAATTGTTAAGATCAATGGGAGCATATCTGCTATCCGGAACATTAACATCTCCATGTACCAGTCCTATAGTGGTGATGTTTGAATCTATTTCGTTAATGTTGAATTTCAGTATGGGGTCTTCGCTGACATGTCTGTTAGGAAATGACCAGCCGGCAAACTGGATTTTTTCTCCCTTTTTCGAGAACATTTTCATCTCCCATGTCCCGTTAGCTCCAAGGAGATGTACATTTTCATACTTTTCTGAATCGATTAACTGAGATAGAACATCAAAATCATGATTCCCGGCGACCATAAAAACAGAAACCTCCTTTTGTCTTAATCTTTCAAATCCGGTCTGTAAGGGTCCAATCGCTTCAAAGTACCGATTGTCCTGGTCCACTATATCCCCGGTGAGAGCCAATACATCCACATCATTCCTGATGGTGTAATCTACTATTCTCTCCCAGGTATATTTCGTAGCACTTTCCGGAGCATCCTTCCTGATGCCGGATGATCTTTTCCCTATGTGAATATCGCCTGTGGCTAAGATTTTAATTGCCATAATGTGATTTTGTCTTTCTGTTTCGGATACTTTTATCAAAGTTTAATAAATGAATGAAAATACTAATTTTTTTCTATTGGTGCAGAAAACATGTAAAAAAACGTGCGCCAGTTAGTACCGCGGTAGTATACCAAAAACCTGAGCTCCTCAAATACGCAACCTTCGGTCATCCCGGCCGAAGGGAGAGAGTCCCTCTCTCCTTAATCCATCAGAAAATTCTTCATTATCGAATTTTGCTGATCTACATTACTCTGTAATAGACTGTCCATGGTCTATGGTTTCCTTCCTGCTCTAAAGCATTGAAAAATTCCATTATTTTTGTGTAATTCGCTATCCCAAAAAGTATAATTATGAAGAAAACTCATTTTATCGGTCCTGAGAGGGTTGAATTTGCGAAAATTCCGCAAATCATTGATGGCAGAGTAAGACTTGAACTTTCAGATGAGGCCAGGAGGCGGATAGTGAAGTGCCGTGAATATCTCGATAAAAGATTAAGTGGAGAAGCAGAATTGCTTTATGGTATAAATACAGGTTTTGGGTCCTTATACGATCGTGTTATTTCAAGTGACGATCTTGGTACCCTTCAACAGAATCTCGTTAAGTCCCATGCATGCGGAGTAGGAGAGGAGGTCCCACCGGAGATTGTCAGGTTGATGCTGTTTTTGAAGGTTCAGTCATTGTCGTATGGGAATTCCGGAGTTCAACTTGAAACCGTACAAAGGCTAATTGACTTTTATAATAATGATGTTCTCCCGATCGTTTATCAGTATGGTTCACTTGGAGCTTCGGGGGATCTTGCTCCCCTTGCCCATTTGTCTTTACCCCTCCTCGGACTAGGGGAAGTGTATTATAAAGGAAGGAAAATGAAGAGTTCTGCTGTTCTTAAAAAGTTGGGATTATCTGTAATTGATCTTCAATCCAAGGAAGGGCTGGCACTCCTTAACGGGACACAGTTCATGAGTGCTTATGGAGTTCACCTGTGCATTACGGTTTTCCGTTTATCTGAACAGGCCGATATGATTAGTGCACTTTCACTGGATGCATTTGATGGACGGTTGGAACCTTTTCATGACCTGGTTCAGGATATCCGCCCTTATGAAGGTCAGAAAAAAACCGCGGTAAAAATCCGGGAATATCTCTGTGATAGTGAACTTCAGAAGCAGCATAAAAAACATGTTCAGGATCCTTATTCATTTCGGTGCATACCACAGGTGCATGGAGCATCCAAAGATTCTCTTAACTATGTTGCTTATGTGTTTGAAAATGAAATAAATTCAGTAACTGATAATCCCACAATATTCCCTGAGGAAGACATGATCATTTCTGCCGGAAACTTCCATGGCCAACCTCTTGCACTGGCTCTTGATAACCTGGCTATCGCTATGGCTGAACTGGGAAATATTTCTGAGAGAAGGACTTACCAGTTGTTGAACGGTCATCGCGGACTTCCCCCCTTCCTGGTGGCGAATCCCGGGCTGAACTCCGGTTTTATGATTCCACAATATACTGCAGCTTCAATGGTTAGCCATAATAAACAGCTATGCACCCCGTCATCAGTCGATAGCATTGAATCTTCCCAGGGACAGGAGGATCATGTAAGTATGGGAGCCAATGCTGCCGTAAAAGCCTACAAAGTAATGGAAAATCTTGAGCGGATACTGGCAATTGAATTGTATAATGCCGCACAGGCAATTGAATTCAGGAGACCCGTGAAAACTTCTCCTTTTCTTGAGAATATGCTTAAATTATATCGTGAAAACGTAAGCTTTATTACAAATGACAAAGTGATGTATGAAGACATCAATAAAACTGTAGACTTTTTAAGAAAATTCGGAAAATCTATCAATTAAACACACAAAAGTAGGTGCGTTGGTCATACTGATCACCGATCACCGATTACCGCTTGCCTTACTTTCCCAGGGATCACGTGTTAGGAAACGCGCGCCAGTAGTGCTTCTTACACTGCCTTTAGGCTGTACAAAATCGCCTGCTGCCCCCAGCCTACCATCCACCACCTACTGTTTACTGCCTACCGCTCACTGCCAGCCGTCTCCTTTCCCCTCATTCAACCCTTATGGTATCTGCCGGATTCATATTGGCAATTCTGTAAGATCTTGACCAGACGGTGATAATTGCGATTAACAGAGATAATACGGCTGCAAAAACAAAGATCATGGGATTTATATCGGTTCTGTACTCATAGTCTTCAAGCCACTTTTTCATTAAGAAATAGGCAACCGGCCAGGCAATTAAATTGCTGATTATAACAAGTCTGAGGAAATTGCTGACCAGAAAGCCGGTAACTGCGGTAACAGTTGAGCCCAGAATTTTTCGTATCCCTATTTCCTGTTTACGTTTCTCGGCTTCAAAAGCTGCGAGTCCATACAATCCCAGGGATGCCAGTACCGTAGCGAGAATGGTAAAAATGAGAAATACCTTACTGAATCTTATTTCTTTTTGGTACGCATTTCGAAGATGATCATCAATGAAAAGGTAGTCAAATGGTTCATTGGGATCGATGCTTTTCCATGTGTCTTTAATCTTATGGATAAGTCCTGAGAAATTTTCAGTTTTAAATTTTACGATAATATAGTTGAAGCCATAATAGGGAACCAGGTTCATTATTAACGGAGAGATAGGGGAATGCATGCTCGAGTAGTGAAAATCCTCAACAACTCCGATAATTTTGTGTTTGCCGTCTCTTTTGATATATTTTCCTATGGGATTATCCCATCCGAATCTTTTTGCAAATGCCTCATTTACCAAAAAGGCTGAGCTATCTGTCGGGAACTCCCTGGAAAAGGCACGTCCCTGTTTGATTTTCAGTTCCATAGTAGCAGGGTAATTGTGATCAATGGCAATTCTGTTGATCAATACGGATTTATCTTGTCCTTCAGGTCGATAACCCTCAGCTGTATTTCCATTTCCGGGAAAATATACCGATGCTGCAGTGGAAATAACATCATTTATCTTTGATATCTCATCCTGAACAATTGCATGCTTTTCTCTGAATTCATCACTGGTTATCGGTAAAGCAATCATGTTTTCTTTATCAAAGCCCAGATCTTTATTCATCATAAAGCGCATCTGATTCAGGACAATGAAGGTGCAAATAATTAAAGAAACACTGACGGTAAATTGAAAAATAACAAGTATATTCCGGAATGAGATACCCCTGTTTTTCACATTTACTCGATTACGAAAAATACTTGCTGGCTTGAATGAAGAGAGAAACAGGGCGGGATAACTTCCGGCTAATATACCTGTGGTTAAGATGATCAATGGGATAGAGACAAGAATGTTAAGGTTCTTATTTGAATAGATGCTGAATTCCGTTTTACTCAGATTCTGAATGTGGGGTAAGGCTGCTTCGATTAAAATAAAAGCAATTACAGTTGCAAGACTGACGATGAGAATGGATTCACCCAAAAATTGGCGGATCAGTTTGGGTCTTGTCGCTCCAAAGACCTTTCTTATCGCAACCTCTTCCGATCTTGCTGAATACCTGGCACTGGAAAGGTTCATAAAATTTACACAGGCCAGTATCAGAATGAAAATTGCAATTACAAGGAATAATTTATTGTTTTCAGGATTACCCCGGGGGGCAATATTACCTTCACCTTCAGAATACAGGTGAATATCAGTGATATTTTCAAAACGTGGGATTATCTTCCAGCCACCCTGCTCGTATTTATGGTTGATATTATCATAATAAAGATCATTGATTTTTTTTTTCAGATCAGCCGGCCTTGTATTATTTTCAAAAAGGAAGTAACTGAAATATGAAACACCACCATCCCAGCCAAGAAAAATATTGTTGAACGTATACAGTGTGCTGAAAGAGGCAAGTGCAGAGTATTTCAGGTGCGAATCAGCCGGGGGATCTTCAATAATTCCGGTTATCAGAAAGTCATGCTGATTGTCCCATTTGATGATCTTCCCGACCGGATCCTCATCTCCAAACATTGATCTGGCAATTGAATTGGACAGTACAACAGAAAATGGATCTCTCAGACAGGTTTCTGGGTTTCCCTGTAAAAGCTTATAACTGAAAACTTCAAAAAAACCGGAATCTGCATAAAAAAAATTCTCGGCTTTAAAGTCTCGTTTATTATAACTGAAAAAACCTTCCTTTCCATAACTCAACCTGCAAAATGCTTTTACGGATGGGAAGTGTTCATATATATCCGGGGCCGGGCCGGCGGTGGTCACAGAGTATTTGTCGATTCCTTCAGGTGATTTCATATCACTGCCCATGCGATAAATATTTTCAGCATTTTCATGAAATAGATCATAACTGGATTCATGCTTGACATAGAAAATAATTACCAGGAAGCCAAAAAGTCCCAGGGAAAAGCCGATGAGATTGATAAGGGAAAATCGAATATCTTTTGTAAAGTTGCGTATAGCAGTTTTAAGGTAATTTTTGATCATAGCTTTTTTATTTACCTGAAATACCAAATCTGATACCAATCAAATTATTACGCTGATAGGCAATATTTAACAGACATACCCTATAGATAAATCATTTATGATATTGTATCAAAATGATACACTTTTGTTTTAAAATGATACAATTATTTTTATATTGCAATATAATTTTCATTATGGAAAAAAGAAAGGAAAAAATATTGATCATTGATGATGATCCGGCCATTCTTACCACAACCCGTATGGTTTTGAAAAGGGATTTCCAGAATATTTATATTTCCGGAGATCCTCAAAACATTTATAATAATCTGCAGGCAGGTCAATATGACATTATACTTTTGGACATGAATTTCAAGCCGGGATCAAGGTCAGGAAAAGAAGGCCTCCAATGGTTGAAAAAATTCAGAGAGATTGATCCTGAGCTATTTATTATTTCTATAACTGCGTATGGAGACATTGACATCGCTGTTGAAGCCATGAAAACCGGTGCATCTGATTTTATTTCGAAACCCTGGGAAAACGAACGTATTATCACTTCGGTTAAGAATGCTGCAGATTTAAAAAGCGCTAAAAACAGGATTAAGAAAATGAGTGACCGGGAGAGGTTCATTACGAACAGAAACGATGAACATTTTCCTCCTATTATCGGGCAATCAGCACCGATAAGGGAAATACTTGAAATGATAAGGAAAGTGGGTCCCACAGATGCAAATGTTTTGATTCTTGGCGAAAATGGCACCGGGAAAGAGTTGTTTGCCAGGGAAATTCATCGCCTGTCGAAAAGAAATGAACGGGTATTTGTTCCTGTTGATCTTGGAAGCATTTCAGAAACTTTATTTGAGAGTGAGCTTTTCGGACACGTTAAAGGTGCATTCACTGACGCAAAAGACAATAGGCAGGGATGGTTTGAGATGGCAGATAAAGGAACCTTATTTCTCGATGAAATAGCCAATATTCCTTCAACGCTGCAACAGAAATTGTTGTCTGTACTGCAAAATCGAACGATTACCCCCCTGGGAAGTAAAACAATACTTAATGTGGATATAAGATTTGTATCCGCTACCAATGCCGATATTTCTGAACGGATTAAAAATGGACTCTTTCGTAAAGATCTGTTTTACAGGATTAATACGGTAGAGATTCTTTTGCCGCCTCTACGCGACAGAATGGAAGATATTCCCCTGATAGCCAGTCATTATCTCCAGTATTATTCAAGAAAATATCAGAAGACGATCAACGAGATCACTCCCTCCGCCTATGCAAAACTGTTTGAATATCAATGGCCCGGTAATATCCGGGAATTAATTCACATTATCGAACGAGCAGTCATTTTATCCGATGATGATAAGCTTAATCCTTCAGACTTTCCTTTAAAGGAGGTTGTACAAACGGCTCCACAGACAATAAATGTAAATGACCTTGAAGAGCATGCTATTCGTCGTGCATTGGTGAAACACAGAAATAATTACACCCGGGCTGCTGAGGATTTAGGCATGGGACGCTCGACACTTTACAGGAAAATAAAAAAATATGGAATATAGAAACTTTCAGTTGAAAATTTTTCTAAGGATTGGGCTAATATTCCTTTCACTTCTGATCCTTGTTATGGCATTGACGGGAGAACAAAACTACGTTACCGTAGCTGTTTTTAGCATTCTTGTGATTTTGGAGATTTTGGAATTGTTCAGATTTGTTAACAGAATTAACCGTGAGGTGGAGCAATTTGTCAGCGCTATAAGGAACGGTGACCTTTCTATGAATTATAATCCTGAGAGATCAGGTAAAATATTTCGGTCATTACGGATTGCGCTGGGGGAGTTGATGAATGATATTCAGGATGCAAAACAGAAGGAAGAAATGCAGAATCTATATCTTCAAATGCTTGTTGATCATATAGATACATCAATTATTCTGTTTGACCGGAAAATGGAAGTTAAATTACAAAACCAGGCTGCTGTAAGGATATTTTCAAGAATCAGGAAAATCGACGATCTTGAAAAAGATCATTGGGAGCTCACCGAATTTATACGAAAAGGGATGCCTGGTGAGAGGAAGCTGTATGAAAAAAGTATAAAAGGGAGAATGGTACATTTTGCTGCCCGGAAGTCGATTTTCCTGCTTAGAAGTGAAGAATATCAGCTTATCTCCATGCAGGATATCTATGCAGAACTTGATGCAAAAGAGATAGACTCCTGGTACAGGTTGATAAGGGTATTAACTCATGAGATAATGAATACAGTAACACCGGTAAATTCATTAAGCGAAGCGATGTTAAAAGAACTTGAGGAAATTGATAAAAAAGGAATAAATACAGATCTTGAAGATGTAATATTGAGTGCGCGCACCATTTATGACAGAAGCCGGGATTTGATGAAGTTTATTTCAGATTATAAGAAACTGACAAGGACCAGGAAACCTGAATTAGAGCCTGTGATTTTAGAAACCCTGGTTTTGGAATGTATTAAGTTGTTCGATAATGAGTTTAAAACTAAAGGTATTCATTTTGAAATAGAAAATCTTGCAGGGAAGGAAGAAATACAGGCCGATAGAGGAATGATCATGAGAGTTCTCATTAATCTGATCCGCAATTCAATAGAGGCGCTTGAAAATGAAAAGGATAAAAGGATTAAATTTCATGTGTCTGCATCCGGAAAATCAAAGATTATTGCTGTTGAAGATAATGGAGTTGGAATTCCGCAAGAACACAGGAATGATATTTTTATTCCATTTTTTTCAACCAGGGAAAAAGGTTCAGGGATAGGATTAAGCCTGAGTCGGCAGATTATGCATTGGCATGAAGGCAGTATCTATCTTGATTCCGAACCGGGGAAAGGTTCGTGTTTTAAATTAGTTTTTCCATAGCTGGTTAAAACAGATCGATCACAGTGGATTCTCCGGATTTAACCTCAAATTCCAAGACATTAGTATGAGCTGCTTTTTTAATATTTCCATTCCTGAAGGTAAGCCTGTAAAATCCTGGTTGGAGAAAAAAGGCTTGTTGCCTTAAGGTTGGGTTCAGGTTGATCACAAATTTCTGGTCATTGTCATCTAAAGTGTAAAGACTTCCATGACCCGGTGTTTTTGCGTTAAGGGTAACGGTTCCGGGTTCAGGAATTTCAAGCGTGGTGGTATGACTCTGTAATATTTCAATGTCATCAATGTATAATCGGGGGATAGTAGGAATTTCAAGATCGTATTTTCCGATGATGTATTTTTCAATTTGGCCTACAGCCTGGTTATGAAGGGTTTTTGTGCTATCATCCTGACGGATTATGACCGATAATCCTTCATATAGTTTTCCTCTGGCAGTTTTCAAGCTCAGATATCCCTGAGGAGCATCCACTCCAATGATGGTATGTTTTCCCGGTGTGATAGAAATGGAATCTACTTCGACGGGAGGTATGGTATGTAATTTTAGTCTATAGGTAACGAGATGGTCGAGTTCAAGGGTATCGGGAATTCCTTTATGGTTCATGGTATGGATGTAATTGTACATAATCCTTCCCGAATAGCGATCATAGAATGTCATATTTACATTGGTTTCTGTAGGAAACCCGTTTTCATCCAGAATATTAACCTGTGCGGTTGTAGAATTGAGTACCTGGTTGATTACAAACCCCAGTGTTTGTTTGAATTTATTTTCTTCCAATGCATTATAATAATATCCAACGCAATCGAAGGTTTCTCTGAATCCTGGGTCAAGGCCGATTCCAATTACAAAAGGCTTCAATACAATTCCCTTGGTTTGGAGTTCTTTTGAGACCTCGCAGGGGTCACCGTCACAGGCCTCGATCCCATCCGTTATCAGTACGATGATATTCCTGCAATTGTCACATTCCGGAAAATCCTTCACCGATTTTCCCAGCGAACTTGCTATGGGAGTGGTGCCTTTCGGGGTTATAAATCTTAATTTCTGACGAATCCGGGATGCGCTGTTCGGAGAAAAGGGTACTTCCAGTTTGGTGTCACTGCAGTCCTGAGGTGGCACGGGACTTTGATGGCCATATACTCTCAGGGCCATTTCCACATGCTCTATATTTTCAAGGCTATCAACAATATCCACAAGTATTTGCCGGGCTATGTTTATTTTCTCATCACTTTCCCAGGTTCCCGACATACTTTGAGAGGCATCAAAAACAAACAGAATTCTGGTTAACGGAACCTTTTTTGCGGGTTCTCCGTTTTTGGAATTCTGGCCTGATAACAGACTTGCCTGACAGGAAATAAGCAGGATGAAGAGGCTTAGTCTTTTTATGCCCATATAAATTCTCTTTATATTACATCTCTATAACGTTCTGCGGAAAAGGAATAGTATAAACACGAAAAAATACAACAAACCTTTCTTTTGAACGAAGATGTTGGCAACAAGTTATAAACACTGCAGATTATTTTCCTGTAGGCGTACTTTTCAGGCTTATCTTGTTGATTTTTCAAGAAAATCCTTGGCCTGTATGTAGATATTATTTGCCGTATAGCCCAATTTTTCGTCCAGGACTTTATATGGTGCCGAGAAACCAAAGCTTTCCATTCCTATTACCATTCCCGCAGGACCAACCAATCCTGCAAGTGTGATAGGTAGTCCGGCAGTAAGGCCCAGGGTTGGGATCCCACGGGGGAGTACTTCCCTCTGGTAGGCAATATCCTGCTCCCTGAAAAGTCCTTCACTGGGAGCGGAAACGACCTGGACTTCAATGTTCAGTTTTTCTTCCAGCATTACTGCGCCTTCAAGAAGGGTTGAAACCTCTGAGCCGTTTCCTACCAGAATCAGATCCGGAATATTTTCGCTCCTCTTGATGATGTAGGCTCCTTTTTCTGCCTGAAGTGCATGTTGATACCGTAGTTTTTCGCCTGGAAGATCTTTAATGCCTTGTCTGGAAAGCAAAAGTGCGGACGGGCTGTCATCATTTTCCAGTGCCATCTTCCAGGCTACGGTAGTTTCGTTGGCATCGGCGGGTCGTAAAACAAGCATGGAATTTACACCTTTGTGATTTTTCAGATGTTCGAGCAATCTGATTTGCGCTTCCTGCTCAACAGGCTGATGGGTAGGGCCGTCTTCACCCACCCGGAATGCATCATGTGTCCATACATATTTAACCGGCAGTTCCATTAGGGCTGCAAGCCGAACAGCAGGTTTCATAAAATCTGAAAATACAAAGAAGGTAGCACAAACCGGGATAACTCCTCCATGAAGAGCCATGCCATTAGCAATAGCAGCCATAGTTAATTCAGAAACTCCGACCTGTAAAAAAGCTCCGGAAAAATCGTTTTTGGTGAAAGGCTTGGTTTTTTTCAAAAAGCCATCTGTTTTATCGGAGTTAGAAAGATCGGCAGAAGCGACAATCATATTTTCTACTTTATCTGCCAGGTAAGCCAAAACAACACCGGAGGCTCCACGGGTGGCAACATTTTCTTTTTGAATGATTTCAGAAAAATCCAGATCCGGCAATTTACCGTCAAAGAAATTTTTCATTTTTTCTGCCTTAACGGGATTGTCTTTCTCCCATAGTTTTTGTTTGGTTTTTTTGGCTTCAACGATTTCTTTTTTCCTTTGAATCGTTTCTTTTATGTATTTTTCAACTTCAGGGAAAATCTTAAATGCATCCCTGGGATCACCACCGAGGTTTTCAATGGTTTTTTCAAAAGAGGCTCCTGCAGCAGAAAGGGGCATCCCATGTGTGGAAGTTTGTTTTTCAAAGCTTTTTCCGTCTTCGGTCAGCGCTCCTTTGCCCATAATTGTTTTTCCTATGATGAGTGTAGGCCGCTCTTTTTCGGCAATTGCCTCATCGAGGGCTTTCCTGATCTGGTCATGATCGTGTCCATCAATGGTGCTTACTTTCCAACCCCAGGATTTGTATTTCATTTCTGTGTCTTCATTGGTAACCACGTTGGTAGCGGAAGAAAGCTGTATATCGTTCGAATCGTAAAACATGATAAGATTTCCAAGTCCGAGGTAACCGGCAATTCTTCCGGCACCCTGGGAAATCTCCTCCTGTATCCCCCCATCAGAGATAAATGTGAATATGTTATGCTCCATCCAGTCTCCAAACCTGTTGGCCAGAAAACGTTCTGCAATTGCCGCACCCACAGCATTGGTATGTCCCTGTCCGAGTGGTCCTGATGTATTCTCAACCCCTCTTTCTGTATCCAGTTCGGGGTGACCCGGGGTAACGCTCTCCCATTGCCGGAAGTTTTTGAGATCTTCCATGCTGTATTTCCCATAAAGCGAAAGTACACTATAAAGCATGGGAGACATATGCCCGGGATCAAGAAAAAACCGGTCACGATTCATCCAGGTCATATCGTCCGGATCAAAATTCAGATAGTCGGAGAAAAGTATGCTTATGAAATCTGCTCCACCCATAGCGCCACCAGGGTGCCCGGATTTTGCTTTTTCGACCATGGCTGCGGAGAGAATTCTAATATTATCTGCAGTAAGTTTTGCAAGTTGATTACTCATAGTAATGGAAGTATTTAAGGTTTTTCTTTAAAAACCCCAAAAATAAAGTTTTCCTTTAAAAGAACATAATGTTCTCACCGAATTCAATTACTTTTGCAAAAAATTTCTATTCATGAGTCTTAAATGTGGAATTATAGGAATAACAAATTCAGGAAAAACCCGATTGTTTAATTGTCTTTCCAATACAAAAGCTGAGTCTACCAGTTTTGCTTTTAGTTCGACCAAATCAAATATGGGCATTATCAATATCCCCGATCCACGACTGGAAAAAATAGCAGATATCGTAGAACCTCAAAAAGTGGTATATGCTACTGTCGATATCGTTGATATCCCGGGGCTTACCAAAGGAAGCAGTCACGGAGAAGGAGTGGGCAATCAGTTTCTCTCAGATATCCGGAACACTGATGCTTTGATACATGTTCTTCGTTGTTTTGACGATGACAACCTGCCTCATATTGAAGGTTCTGTTGATCCTGTGAGAGATAAGGAAACGGTTGATCTTGAGCTGCAAATCAAAGACCTTGATTCGGTGGAAAAAAAGATTCAGCGACTCGAAAAGATAGCTAAATCGGGAGATAAAGATGCTAAAAAGGGTATAGAGGTTTTGACTATCTATAAAGATCACCTGGAGAATTTTCAGTCTGCCAGAACTGCACCGGTGAAGGAAGAAGACCAAAAATATGTTGAAGATCTTTTTTTGCTTACCAGTAAGCCGGTACTTTATGTTTGTAATGTTGATGAGGATTCGGCAGTTGAAGGGAATGATTATGTATCCCGTGTTCAGGAGAATGTGAAGGGCGAAGGCGCAGAAGTTCTGGTGATTGCTGCAGATCTTGAAGCGGAAATTGCGGAACTGGAAGCAGAAGAAGACAGGAAAGAATTTCTGGCAGATGTAGGTCTTACGGAACCGGGTGTAAACAGACTGGTACGTTCTGCCTATAGTTTATTGGATCTTCAATCTTTTTTTACTGCCGGACCCAAAGAAGTAAAAGCATGGACCATTCGCAAAGGTATGACAGCACCCCAGGCTGCAGGGGTAATTCATAGCGATCTTGAGAGAGGGTTCATCCGGGCTGAAGTTATGAAGTATGATGATTTTATTCACTATGGCTCTGAACATGCATGCAAAGTTGCCGGCAAACTCTCACTTGAAGGGAAATCTTATGTGGTGGAGGATGGGGATATCCTGCACATTCGGTTTAATGTTTAATTTTCCTAAAAAATAAAAGGGGCTGAAATTAACTTGACTAGTAGAAGGTAAAACGTAAAAGCCTTCATTCTAACCTGGCCACTTAACACTTCCTTCGGTTCAGAAAGCATCCTTTTCAGGTTCCATATTCAACAGGGTATTTTCTGATTGGAGTGAATTCGCTTCCGTCTTGATCAACATGGACTGCCTTCCCTTTTTTTATTCATTTCATATCTTTGATAAAAAGTTGTATTATGAAAAAGGTTTTGCTTTTCTTTTTTCTTGCCCTTATTCCCTTGTACTTATTTTCGCAAGCCAAAGAAGCAAGAGCTATAGGTCTGATTCAGGATCGCGGAGAAATTTACACGGCAATTTTAAAAGAAGATTTGGGAAAACTGTCTAATCCTGTTCTTCTTCCGGGTTTTGACCGGATAGTAGCCGACAGTATTTTTCTTTATCTGGGAGAAAATGACCGTACATTCATAAGACAAAATTTAAGCTTATTACATTTTCCTGCTCCTCCGTCCAAACGGGTAAATGTCAACATGAGTGATGACCCAAAAGAAGTCCTTATCGGGAATGCCTATCCTACCTATCCGCTATATCTTGAAATAATGGAATACTTCCGCGACAGCTTTCCTGATATTTGCACCGTCGATACACTCGGGTACAGCATAAATGGCCGGGCCCTTCTGGCAGTGCGAATGACAAATAAGGAGAATAAACCGGGTTTTGCCCCCATTGCCTTTTATTCCTCAACCCTGCATGGAGATGAAACCGCGGGTTTTGTTTTAATGTTGATGCTGATCGATTATCTTTTAAACGGAAAAGATCCCGAAACGCAAAAGATCCTGGATGACATGATCGTCATTATAAATCCTCTCGCGAATCCTGACGGTACATATTTTACTTCCGACTCTACCGTGTTCGGTGCGACAAGGGGGAATGCCCGGGGTATTGATCTTAATCGCAATTTTCCTGATCCTGAAGACGGCAACCATCCTGACGGCAATCCCTGGCAACCCGAAACCCGGGCAATGATGGAATACATGAAGAAATATCCTCCTGCACTATCAGCCAATTTTCATAGTGGAGCGGAAGTCGTAAATTATCCCTTCGACACCTGGGTGAAAAAGCATGCAGACGATGAATGGTTTCGTTTTATAAGTGAAGAATATGCCTTGCTTGCCCGTACTTTTAAACCCGGTTATATGTCTGAATTTAATAATGGGGTTACAAACGGGTTTTTATGGTATGAGGTAAACGGAGGAAGGCAGGATTATGTCACTTATTTTCTCAGAGGAAGGGAAACAACCATTGAACTTTCAAACAGAAAGCTTTTGCCTCCAAATGAATTAAAACCCTTATGGATGGTGAATCGCAACTCAATGATAAATTATTTAAAACAGGGATTGTATGGGATTTACGGACAGGTGTCAGACTCCCTGCGCAAGGAGAATATTCAGGCAGAAGTCCGAATCAGAAATCATGATAAACTCAATTCAAGTGTGTACTCTGATCCCTCAAGCGGAAAATTTTACCGGTTTCTGAAAGAAGGAAACTATGATCTGGAAATTGAAGCCGATGGATACAGGATTGCCAGAGTTGATAATGTTGATGTTAATGATAATGAACGCTTGAAATTATCCGTGAGTTTGATCCCCCGGGACATGATCCCTCCCCTGAACAACATCCGTGTAGGTCCCAATCCTTATCAACAGAAAACAACCGTATTTGCAGAATTGAAACAGGCAGATTATCTTTTTTTGGAGGTATATGATTTGTATGGTAATCTAATTTATAATCGGTTCAAATATTTTCCTGCCGGCTATCATGAACATGACATATTCTTCCGGGCAGCACCCGGAGTCTACCTTTTAAGAATCAGTTACAGAGAGCAACAGGAAGAATTCCGGATTATAAAGCTGGAATAAAAGGTCCTTTTGTTTTTACTGTTTATAACTATTCTCTTTGAGGAGAATTATCTTTTTTATTTTTGTCAGGCTTTTCAGAAGGATTATTGGCACAATATTTTTGATATGCATTCTGTTAATATAAACAAACCCGAAGGAATTTTCTATTCCGTTTTGGTTATTTAAGCATCAGATTCATGGGGTACTGTGGGTTTTTTCATAGTTTTTCTTTTGGCCCTGCGTGAAACATATGATTCAGAATATGTTAATAAGGTTTTTTTTTATTAATATTCAAAAACTGTATTCACTGATGAGGTTATTACTACTTCTATTTCTGTTTTTTTCTACTTCCCTTCAATCCTTTGCCCAGGAGCGGGCCATCCCTTCCGAAAAGCCTAAACTTATTGTTGGAATAGTGGTTTCCGGGATGCGGTACGATTATTTGCATCGTTATTGGGACATGTTTGGTGAAGGCGGGTTTAAAGCTATAGCCAATAAAGGAACCTTTTGTAAAAATGCTCATCATGACTATCTGATATCGGAGCCCTCTTCCGGTTTTGCTTCAATAGTTTCAGGAGCTTATCCTGATGGTCATGGAATTGTTTCGGATTACTGGTATAACCGTTTGAGAGATGAGGTTGTGAATTCTGTTTTTGATCCAGAAGTGAATACGATTGGAGGAGCCTTTGCGGAAGGGCAATATTCCCCTTTTAACCTGCAAACCAGTACACTTTCTGATGAAGTAAAAATCAACAGCAAGTTTGCTTCCAGGGTCATATCAATATCCCCTGATCCTCAGGCTGCGGTCATTTCAGGAGGTCACGCTGCAGATGCAGCCTACTGGTATGATAATACCAGCGGAAGGTGGATAACAAGCAACTATTATTTAGACAGTCTGCCGGTGTGGCTAAATGATTTTAATGACAAGGGTTTAGCCGATCTTTATTTGCAGAAAACCTGGGAGCCCCTTTTGTCTCCGGAAAACTATTCTTCCAGTCTGGCAGATAATAATGGACATGAGAATGGAATTAAGGGACAAAAGATCTTTCCTTACAATCTGGAAATTCTCAGCAGTATAAATCGCCGGGAAACTGATTACGCGATACTGTCTGCTACACCTTATGGAAATACCTACACAAAGGATATGGCAATAACGGCTACTGTGGAAGAGGATCTGGGCAAGGATGACAATACGGATTTTTTATTCCTGAATTTCGCTGCCACGGCGAAGGCAGGGAAGTATTTCAATTCCTGGTCGATGGAGATACAGGATATTTATATTCGTCTTGACCGGGAAATCGAACATTTCTTAGCATTTCTGAATGATGAAATCGGACTTAATAATGTATTAATTTACCTTACCGCAGAAAATGCTACGGCAAATGAGCCTTCTTATTTATTGGAGAAAAAGATTCCTTCGGGGTATTTTGATTATAATGCATCACTTACTCTGTTAAAAGCCTACCTTAATGTTATTTATGGAAAGGGAGACTGGATTAAGTTTTATTATGCCAAACAGATTTATCTCAATACCATGCTAATTGAAGATTCTAAAATATCATTGCAGGAATTTGAGGATCGGGTAGCCCGGTTTATGGTTCAGTTTGAGGGCGTATCGAAAGTTCTGACATCAAATGACCTCATGAGGAATAATTATACAAAAGGAGTATTTGAAGAAATACAGAAAAGCTTTAATCAGAAACGTTCCGGCGATATTATTCTTCATTTAAGTCCGGGATGGATTGAAAAAGGTATTGACAGAACCTATGCTTCTTCTTTTCATTATGATTCCCATGTTCCTTTGATCTGGTATGGATGGAAAACCGGGCGCAAGGAAATTTCAAGGAAAATAAGCGTTACGGATATCATGCCCACCCTCAATTATTTCCTTGATATTAGCAGGTCTCCTTCCATGCAGGGGGTGATTATTCAGGAACTGGTTGATTTATAAATCTTAATTATATTTGTACTGAATTGTCAATGAAAAGATTAGTTTTACATTTTTTATCAACTTGTACATGAGCGCTTATCGAATTTTTATCCTTCTGATTATTTCATTTTTCAGCATACATGTTTTTGCCGGGGAGAAGTACTGGGTTTTTTTCAAGGATAAGAAAGGAGTCAGTTTTAATCCTTATGCCTATTTCGATGAAAGGGTGATACAGAAGCGTTTGGCTCTCGGGATTGATCTTGTGCAGGAATCGGATTTGCCCTTGAACAGGGATTACTGTGAGGAGATTTCCCGCTATGCAGATATTTCAATGGAAAGCAGGTGGCTGAATGCCGTTGCTGTTTCTCTGGAAAGATCCGATGTTCGAAGGATTGAGAATTTTGATTTTGTGAAGGAGGTTAGAAGGATGACTTTGGTTTCCGGAAAGCTTTCAACTAATGAGGAAATCGATTCTACTAAACTTGCTCATCTTCACCAGCAACTGGAGGTTTTGGGAGCAAGTCTTTTTCATGAGCAGGATATTGATGGAGAGGGCGTAAGAATAGCGGTTTTTGACGGGGGATTTCCGAATGTGGATAAGCTGGATATTTTCAGCCATTTATTCGAAGAAGACAAGATAGTTGCTACATGGGATTTTGTCAATGACAGGGAGTTTGTTTATGACTACAATTCTCATGGTACCAGTGTTCTGGCCTGCATTGCCGGGGTGTTTGATGGGCAAAGATTTGGTCTTGCACCCGGAGCCGAATTTCTGCTTGCCCGCACCGAAGTCAATACGGAAATCTTTGCCGAGGAGGAATACTGGGCAGCGGCCATGGAATGGGCGGATAAAAAAGGGGCTGATATTATCAGCTCTTCCCTGGGATATACTTATCATCGTTATTTTCCCAGGCAAATGGATGGGAAATCGGTTTTTGTGACCCGCATGGCTAATCTGGCAGCGAGTAAGGGCATGCTTGTGATCAACTCTGCCGGGAATGACGGAGATTCCGACTGGGAAGTTATTAGTGCACCCGGTGATGCGGACAGTGTATTAACGGTGGGAGGTATTTCTGATGTTGAAGGGCTGCGCATTAGCTTTAGTTCGTACGGTCCAACTTATGATGGAAGATTGAAGCCCAATGTTGTAGCCTTTGGAAGAGTGGTTACCACCGGAAAAAACGGCTTAAAGACTGCTTATGGGACTTCATTTTCGACCCCTTTGGTAACTGGATTTGCCGCATGTGTAATGCAGTTACATCCGAATTGGAGTAATATGAAGGTATTCAGAGAGATCGAGAAATCCGGGCACCTTTACCCCTATTATGATTATGCCCATGGATATGGTGTGCCTCAGGCTGCTCATTTTATGCAATGTAAATCAAAAATTGAGCCTACTTTTTCTTTCCTTAAGAAACTCAATTACCTGGATATCGAATTGAAAATTGGCAATGGAAATGCAAGCTCATTGAATCATAACGGCATGAAAGCTCAGCATTTCGGGCATGATCATTTTTACCTTTATTATCATATTGCCTCTGCGAAAACCGGTGAAATAAGGAGGTACAGGGTAGTCCGGATGACAGAAGCAGATAGTTATTCCATTGACCTTGACGAGATAAAAAGGGGCGAATATGTTATGGCCTATTACAGGGGGTACACGGAAAAATTTCAATTCTAAAATATGAAAAAATTATTGCCAGTCATCTTTCTCATTATCTTGCCAGCTTTTCTTTATTCCCAGGAGATACTGCTCGATAAGGATGTAGAAGAACAATACAAAGCCAAAACCGGACCAAATATGCGCCATTATGGTCATTTTTACTCGGCTCTCGGAATGGTAACCGATTTTGATGAAGAGTCCGGAACGTCAATTGACTGGTGGAGATCCGGGCAATATATGCTGGGTTATCGATACAAGTTAAAGCTCTTATCTTTTTATGCCATAGGTTTAGATCTTAGTTATAGGAGGACAGCATATTTTTTTGAAGGGATAAACCAAAATCCCTTCGATCCTCTGAATCCTTTAACCCTCAATACGCAAAGAGATCGTCACAGGTTAATAAACAGTGGATTGGGTCTTGAATTTTACCATCGGATAAATTTTGGGAGAAGAGGAAATACCCTTGGGAAGTATTTGGATACCGGAATTCGCGCGCAATGGAATGTTGCGGATGTGGAGAGCATTCTGGTTATTGATGATAATCCGGATATTCCTGCACAACGAACGCGAATAAAAAACCGTAGGTTAACCTATATTATGCCCTATTCCTATGGTCTAACTGCCAGGATTGGGTTTAACAAGATCATCTTTCATGCTAATTACCGGTTGTCAGATTATTTCAGGGAAGAGATCAGTGAGGTTGAAGGGGTAAATATTCCGGAAACGCCCCGACTTGCTCTGGGTATACAATTTGCTATATAATTTGGTGCTTGTATTTTCCCATTATGTACTGATATGCTTGCTTAGCGAACTGAGGAAATTTCCTTTATAATGGAATAATCTGTTTCAATTGCATTCCCTACTACAATCAATTCTGCTCCCGCCTGGTATACGGACAAAGCGTCTTCAGCAGTCTTTATGCCTCCTCCGACAATAAGGGGTATGCCGGTGTTTTCCGAGACCTGTTGTATGATATTTTGTCCTACATGAACGTTTCCTCCACTACCTGCCTCAAGATAAATAAATTTGAATCCCAGCATTTCACCTGCCATAGCGGTTGCGACAACAATTTCCGGTTTATCAGCAGGGATCGGGTTTGTATTGCTCATATATTCAACTGCAGTTCTTTTGCCGTTTTCCACAAGGATATAAGCGGTGGGGATGATCTCAAGACCTGATTTTTTGAGAAAGGGAGCAGCAATAACATGATGTCCGATAAGGTATTCGGGATTTCTCCCTGAGATAAGAGAGATAAACAAAATAGCATCTGCTTTATCTGAAATTTGCATAGCGTTCCCCGGGAATAATATGACCGGAATATCGCAATTGGCTTTAATGAGGTGGATACAGTCATCGAGTGAATTATACAACAGACTTCCTCCGACAAAAAAGTAATCTACCCCGGCGCTTACAGACTCCCGGATGACATGTTTAATCTGGTTTTGGGAACATTTATCTGGATCTATCAGGATTGCCAGCTGTTTCCCGGATGCTAGTTTCTTTGATATATTAGAGCTATTTTGCATTACTTACAGGTCCAAACAATTGAATAATCTTTGTATCTCTTATAGCGTAGCCAGAAATCTTCAACTCCTTTTAAATTCAGTACCCTTCCTTTTATCATGCCGGAATCGGCAGGAGCAAAAGGAAAAACCGTAAGATTTTCTTTAAAATTAATGTCCTGTTTGTCACAGATTTTATACATTGCTTCTTTGGCACACCAGTGTAGGTAAAGATGATATCTTTTTAATTCCGGGTCGTCAGTGATTTGCTCCTGAGCATTTATGAATTTGTGACTTATGGAACTGATCTTATGAGACATTAATTCAAGGTCAATACCTACTCTTTTTTTCTTGCTTATAAAAATGGAGGTTAAATTATAAGAGTGTGAAATGCTGATGTTCCAACTGTTACCTTTCAGAAAAGGTTTTTTTTCTGCATTATAAATTATACGGGAGCCTTTTCCCAGCATTTCTTTGATAAGAGCTCTGACACTCAGCCACTCAAGTTTTCTGCTTTGACTTTTAAATCCTTCAAGTCTTACTAGTTCGTCCTCATCAAGCTTCAGACAGGAAAAAAGGCGATCATAATCCTCCTCAATCTCCCACATGCCGAGGATACAATCTTGATTTATCGTTTCTTTAAGAATTACACCCATAAAATATCATTTGTCTCCTCTCAGAAAAGAGCCCCAAATTTAAACATTTCTATTTAATCATGTAAAACAATCTCTATTAACTTCGGATTCATTGCCAAAGCTTATTTCTTATTCTTTTCCCATTCGAAGGTTTCGAGCATATGAATCACATCCTTTCTGATAAATTTTACGACAGGAGCAAGGGAATCCTTTTCAGGAGTTGTGTTAAAATAAAGAGATCCCCGAAGGAAATGATCGCTGCTGTCGGTTACAAAAAACTGCAATGAGGAGGCGGTATTGCCGCTGAGATCATAGAGTAATCCATAAACCTGATCATCAGGTTGCCGGATGATACTTTCTTCAATCGCCTCTGCCTTAATGGTGTGTTTATAGGCCAGAGTTCGGGTATCTTCAATATATTCCTCCAGGTTGTTTTGCACATTTTTGTAGCTAAGGTAAATGGTGGCATCAAAGGATTGAAAGACGATGTTGTACCAGTATTTTTCTGCATTAGGTGAGGTGTCGGGAAGCACTTGTGCATATTCCGGATAGGCAAACCGGAAAGGTGCGTTAGTATCAAAAAAGGTATAAGACTTTTCGGGGTATTCTACTTTCATGTACCCACGGGGCTTTGGGATGTAATCCTCACGGCAGGAAAAAAAACTGATGGATAATACAAAGATAATGCTCCAGGTTATATTTTTCATTTATCAAATCTATTTGAATGGTTTAAGAGGCCTGTCGATGCTCACTTTTATTTTTTTGATACGCCGGTTATCAACAGAAACAATGGTAAATGTAAAGGGATCAACTTTTATTATATCGTTCGGTGAAGGCAGGTCACCTACCAATTCCAGCACAAGTCCGGCCAGGGTGTCAGCATCTCCTCTGATTTTTTCAAATATATCTTCTTCAATATTTACGGTTTTATAAAAATCGTTTAGTAATGTTTTGGCATCAAAAACATAATTTCTTTCATCAATTTTCGTGTAGAAACTTTCGATTTCATCGGATTCATCGGTGATCTCACCCACTATTTCTTCGAGAATGTCTTCAAGGGTAACAATTCCTTCGGTTCCTCCATATTCATCTACCACGATTGCCATGTGAATTTTCTTTTCCCTGAACTCCTGAAGGAGAACATTGATTTTTTTACTGCCCGGAACATAATAACTGGGTCGGATTAAAAAATGCCAGTTAAAATTTTCTTCTTCATCAATATAAGGCAGCAGGTCTTTAACATATAAGATTCCTCTTATATTGTCGAAAGTTTCGGAATACACCGGGATCCTGCTGAACCCTGATTCATTGATGATTTTCACCATTTCACTCATCCTGGTATCAAGGTCAATAGCGACTACATCCATTCGGGGCTTCATAATCTCATTTACCTCAATATGGCTAAATTTCACAATGCCTTTGAGAAGGTTTTTATCTTCTTGAACAAAGTCAGTTGTCAGATCCAGCGCGTCTGAAAGATCGACCATCGTTATATCGGGTTTCCCAGAAGCCAGTTTTCTGTTGACCAGGTTCGAGGATTTGAGAAGTAAGAATGATACTGGGCTGAAGATTTTGTTTAAAAAGTAGATGGGATAAGACATAAAGACTGAAAATCTCAGTGCATTCTGATTGGCATATAATTTCGGAATGATTTCTCCGAATATCAGCAAAAGAAAGGTAATAACCAATACGTGAATGAGCATAAGGGTAACCGGATTTTCCCTGAGGTCAAATGTATTTAAAGTAATGTAAGTTGAAATAATAATGATAGCTATGGTAAGAAAAATGTTACTGATAAGAATTGTTGCCAGCAGTTTTTCTGGCTTGGCCAGTAATTTAAGTGTCTGTCCGGAGCCCCGGGTATTCATTTCTTTTAGTTCTCCCAACTGGTTCGGAGCTATAGAAAAGAAAGCCGTTTCCGATCCCGATACCAGGGCGGAACCAATCAGAAGAATTAGGACCGTGATAAGGCCAGCGAATACACCCGGGGGGGTATCCGGCAGCAGGTGTATATTCGTCAATATATGAACTGTAGATAGAAATGATTCTGTATCCAAGTCTTATTCCTGTTTAATGGTAATTAAAATGGGAGGTCATCGGTTTCATCAGAGCCATCAGTAAGTCCATCATAGCTATTGGTATTTTGATCATTGTATTTCTGCCGGGATTCTCCGGAAAGCTGGTTCTGCTGATTATCTGAGTGTTGCTGATTATCTGACGTTTGCCGGGATTGATTTTCAGTTGTATCATTATCATCCGAACGTTTGCCAAGCATTTGGATATTATCGGCAACAATTTCTGTGGTATACCGGGTATTCCCTTCTTTATCGGTGTAAGAACGATTTCGGATGCGTCCTTCAATATAGAGCTGAGAACCTTTTGTGACATACTTCTCCATGATCTCGGCCAATCCTCTCCATGCAACAATATTGTGCCATTCCGTATTAGTTATCTTTTCTCCGGCACGGTTTTTATATACTTCCGAGGTTGCAAAGGGAAACCGGGAAACAACAGTTCCTCCTTCCAGGTAACGGGTTTCAGGATCTTTACCAACATTTCCAACGAGGATAACTTTATTAACTGACATGATATCTTTTTATTATTTTAACGGTTCAAAGATAGAAAAATTATTTTGAAAAGCCGGATTTAAGCCTAGACCAAAAACTTCCTCAAATGCTTTATTTTTAGTTATATGTTCACTTTTCAAGTGGCATTTTTTGCGTGGAAAGATAATGCTCATGATCCTCCGGGGTTCCCAAACATTTTCCTTATGGACCCGTAATCCGATAAGAATCTGCCGTTACCGTTTTTATATTTCTTTTAAGTATCGATCAAGCAGCCTGGGTAGCGGATAATCATTGACCTTTTCTTTTCTGACGGGTATAAAACCGGAAAGCAACAGATTGTTGATTTTTTCTGCTTCTATATGTATAAAACGTGCATGAAGTTTTTGATGGCTGAGGATATGTATAATCTCAGATGAAATCTTGGATATTTTGGCCCATTTCTGTCCGCTAAGAAATCTTTCATGTACCTGATCATAGATGGATTTGTCGGAAAGAGGTTTTGAAGTCTCGATGAGTGGAAACTCATATAACATTAGCCAGATATCTTTTTCCTTTCTCTGGGATAAAAGTATATGGCCATTCCACTTGATTATGCAATAATAAAAAAAACGAGTTCTGTTTTTGGTTTTTCTGGTCTTTACCGGCAGTTCATGTGTAATTCCCTTTTGGAAGGCGGTGCAGTTTTCCGACAGTGGACATTCACTGCATAAGGGTTTTTTGGGCTTACAGATCAATGCCCCGAGGTCCATGATGGCCTGATTGAATTTCCCGGCTTCCTGCTGATCCATGACTTTTTGTACTATTTTTTTCAGGTTTTTCAAGGCTTTTGGTTTGCCAGGATCGTCATACAGACCATATAGCCGGGAAAAGACCCTTTTTACATTGCCATCAATAGCAGGAACTCGTTCTCCAAATGCTATGGAAGCTATTGCCCCGGCAGTGTATTCTCCGATTCCTTTTAGTTTCAGGATGTCGTTATAATTTGACGGGAAAGTCCCATTATACTGATGGGCAATTACTCTGGCAGTTTCGTGCATGTTTCTTGCTCGTGAATAATATCCAAGCCCTTGCCATACATTAAGGACTTCAGCAATATCAGAATTGGCAAGGCTAAATACATCCGGAAAGCTTCTCAGGAAGGAATAATAATATTGAATACCTTGCTGAGTTCTTGTTTGTTGAAGAATTATTTCTGAAACCCATATCTCATAAGGGTTTCGCGTTTCTCTCCAGGGTAGTTCACGCCCCTGTTCATCATACCATTTCATTAATAATTTACTAATTTCCATAGAGTTGATCTAATAAGAGATATTTTTTTCCATCAAAAATAATGGAATTGTATTTTATTAATCGAGATAAAAAAACTATATTTGCATCTCAAATAAAAAATAAATTGTAATACATTGATAATTAAAGTGTTTTAAAATGACTAAAGCAGATATCGTAAACGAAATTTCCAAGAACACAGGAATTGAAAAAGTAACGGTTCAAAAAACAGTTGAAGCCTTTATGGAAACTGTTAAAGATTCTTTAAGCAAGAATAAAAATGTCTATTTAAGGGGTTTTGGAAGCTTTATTGTTAAGAAAAGGGCTCAAAAAACAGCCAGGAATATTTCCAAGAATACAACCATTATCATTCCTGAACACTTTATTCCTTCATTTAAACCTGCCAAAACTTTTGTGAATAAAGTTAAGTCAAACGTAAAATAATAAGAGAGGATTAACAAATGCCTAGTGGTAAAAAAAGAAAAAGACATAAGATGTCGACGCACAAGCGTAAAAAACGTTTGAGGAAAAACAGACATAAAAAGAGAAAATAGTATAATAAATTTTTCATTATACAAATAAAACCTAAAGATCGGGTGGTCTTTAGGTTTATTTTGTATGATTGTTTCCACTCCAGGTTTCTTAAAAATAAGAGGAAAGAGAAGTGAGTAATGAATTGGTAATTGATGCTTCACCCAGTGAAATATCTATTGCCCTGCTTGAGGATAAAAGTCTTATTGAGCTTAATAAAGAGAAAACCGATACCAAGTTTTCAGTTGGGGATATTTATCTTGGCAAGGTAAAAAAGATTATGCCGGGTCTAAACGCCGCATTTGTCGATGTGGGTTATGAGAAAGATGCGTTTTTACACTATCTTGATCTTGGTCCCCAGTTCAGTTCCCTGAACAAATATCTGAATCTTGCCATTAACAGGAAGACCAAAAATATTCCCTTTTCCAAGTTCAGAAAAGAACCCGATATCAACAAGGAGGGTAAGATAAATGAGGTATTAAATTCCGGACAAAACATACTTGTGCAGATTGCCAAAGAACCCATCTCAACCAAGGGACCCAGGCTTGCCTCGGAAATATCCATTCCCGGCAGGAATTTAGTATTAATGCCATTCAGTGAAAAAGTATCCATTTCGTCTAAGATTAATTCCTCTGAAGAAAAAGACAGGCTTAAGAATCTTCTGATGAGCATTAAGCCTAAAAACTATGGGATAATTGTCCGAACTGCTGCCGAAGGAAAGAAAGTTGCCGAACTGGATACTGAGCTTCGATCCCTGATTGCTCGTTGGGAAGCAATTTTTGAGAAAGTAAAAGGAGCGAAAGTCCCGAAATTAATTCATGGTGAGTTAAATCGTACCACGGCGATTCTTCGTGATATGCTCAATGGCCAGTTTGATGGCATTTATGTAAATGATGATGCTACTACCCATGAGCTAAAGCAGTTTATATCGGAAATTGCACCCGAGAAAACCAAAATATTAAAGCAGTATAAGAGTAATATTCCGATTTTTGAGAAGTTTGGAATTGAAAAGCAGATACGGTCTCTTTTCGGGAAAACGGTGTCCTTCAAAAGTGGTGCTTATCTCATTATCGAGCATACGGAGGCATTACATGTTATAGATGTGAATTCCGGTAATCGTTCAAAATCAGATACAGATCAGGAAACCAATGCGCTGGATGTAAACCTGGCGGCTGCTGACGAAATTGCCAGGCAATTAAGGCTTCGTGATATGGGAGGCATTATCGTAGTCGATTTTATCGATATGCATACCAATGAACATAAGCAAATGGTTTATGAGCGCATGAAACAGGCCATGTCGAAAGACAGAACCAAGAATCATATTTTACCCCTGAGTAAATTCGGTTTGATGCAAATAACCCGGCAAAGGGTAAGACCGGAAATGCATATTGAAACGATGGAAAATTGTCCTACCTGCCTTGGGACCGGAAAAGTGGAATCAACCGTACTCTTTACAGAGACCATTAAAGAAAACCTGCGCAGGTTAATTGAAAAATATAATCTTAAATATATTTCTCTGGTTACACATCCCTTTGTAGCGGCTTATATTAACGGTGGATTTCTGAAATCCATCAGGCAGCAGTGGAGCAAAGAACTAAAATGCAAAATTAAGGTTAGCTCACAGGTTTCTGTTAACATGCTTGAATATAAAGTATTTGACAAAAATGGGGATGAGGTGTTGATGGAAGAATGAGGGGGAAGGTGAAGGGTAAATGGTAATTGGTAATCGGTAATTGGTAATCGGTAATCGGTAATCGGTAATCGGTAAACGGTAATCGGTAAACGGTAATTGGTAATCGGTATGATCCTTCCTGAAGAAGATGAAAGTAGAAGCTGAAATCTCAAAAGAATCGGATATCCTTACTGCCAATAGGTTGAAGAGGTCATTTTTCTGACCCGTATAAAGTAAAACTTTTTTACCTGATTTATGTTTCATGATATATATTGAATAATGTATATATTTAATTTTATTGTATCTTTACGACCTTAAAATTTATAAAATAACATAGATCATGAAGAAATTTTTTTCGGGGTTTATGCTCCTTTTCTCGTTTTTCCTGACTTATTCACAGTTTCCCATGATGGCAGACATGGATCCGGTAACCTGGTCATTCCGGTCTGAATCACTGGGGGAAGGAGTATATGATTTATATATAGTTGCAGAGATTGAAGATCCCTGGCATATGTATGCCTTAGAACAGGAAAAAAGCGGTCCCATTCCTACAAGCATTCAATTTGCAGAAAGTGATGCATATGCCCTGGTTGGCGATATTGAAGAACTCACGGAACCGGTTATAAAATATGATGAAGGATTTCAGTTTGATGTAGGGGCGTATTATAAAGAGGCTAGATTTAAGCAGAAAGTTAAAGTGCTCAGCAGCCAGGAGGTTAACATTGAGGGTTTGGTAGAATATCAGTGTTGTGATGATGAAACCTGCTTGCCTCCATTCCAGAAGGAATTTGTTTTCCGTCTGGAGGGCTTTAGTCAGGTCGATGCTGAAGAAAACGTGATGGTTCCAACGGAAGAGGGAAAAGTGGAGGATGAAGGATCTGCCGAGCTAAAAGCAGTCGACGAGACGCCTGATCAGAAAGCCGAAACCGGTTCTCCTGCAGAGATGGCAGAACAATATGATGAAGGTGAGACTGCTGGAGAGATCGTTGATGCTGTTGCTCCCGAGAAAGAAGAAAAAGATCGTTCAATGACGGGGTTTTTTATTGTAACTTTCCTTTTGGGATTAGCTGCCATACTCACTCCCTGTGTTTATCCCATGATTCCAATGACCATCTCTTTTTTTATGAGGGAGACAAAGAATAAAGCATTGGTGATTATTAAGGGACTGATATTCGGGTTTTCTATTATTCTTATTTATACCGGATTGGGAGCCCTGGTTGCACTAACAGGTCTGGATGCCAACTTTGGAAATATGATTAGTGCCCACTGGATACCGAATATCATCTTTTTTATCCTTTTTGTGATCTTTGCCCTTTCCTTCCTGGGAATGTTTGAAATAGTTCTTCCTTCGGGTTTTGTGAATAAAGTAGATAAGCAGGCTGACCGGGGAGGTTTACTGGGATCTTTCTTTATGGGCGTTGCTCTTGTTGTGGTTTCTTTTTCCTGCACCGGGCCAATTGTAGGCTCCTTACTTGCAGAGGCTGCAGGTGGAGATGCTATGCAACCGATTCTTGGGATGTTTTTCTTTTCCCTCGCATTTGCCCTTCCCTTTACTTTGCTTGCCATTTTCCCTTTCATGCTAAAAAATCTACCCAAATCCGGAGGATGGCTTAATAGTGTTAAAGTGGTTCTCGGCTTTCTTATGCTTGCCTTCGGCATGAAATTCCTGAGTTCAATCGATCAGGCTTATCACCTCGATATTTTCACCAGAGAGGTTTATATCGCTATATGGTTTGTCCTGAGTGTCCTTCTCGGATTATATCTGTTGGGTAAGATCAGACTTCCACACGATAGTGAAATGCCCTATGTTAAAGTCCCAAGACTGCTCTTTGCGGGGGCAGTTTTTGTATTTGCCACCTATCTCTTTACCGGAATTTTTGGGGCTGATCTCACTGCTATTTCGGCGTTATTGCCTCCCAAATCGGCGCAAAGTTTTTCCATCACCGGGGGTCAGGCGGCCTTAGTTGTCGAAGATCAATCGGAAACATACTGCGGACCAGGGAAACATGATGAACTTTTTGAGCTTCCTCACGGGATAAAAGGATATTTTGATTATGATGATGGGGTTAGGTGCGCCATAGAGAAAAACAAACCTATTTTTCTTGATTTCACCGGTCATTTTTGCAGCAATTGCAAACAAATGGAAAATCAGGTGTGGAGTGACCCGGAAGTTTTGCAAAGGCTAAAGGAGGAATATGTAGTGATCTCTCTTTATACGGATGATAAGACAAAGCTACCTGAAGATGAGTGGATTACCACCGAAGAGGGTGAGGTCCTGAAGACCATTGGGAAGCAAAATGTTTATTTTGAACTCCAACGTTTCAAAACATTCGCTACTCCCTGGTATGTCTTATTGGATGCAGAAGGAAACCTGCTTACTGAGCCAAGGGGTAAGGACCTGAATGTAGAGAGTTACCTGGAGTTTTTGGATGAGGGTCTGGAGAATTTTTATCAATAAGGAGAAAAGCTTGTAAGAAAGATTTCTGGAGCATTAACCTCACCACTGAATATTGCCTTCAAACAGAAGATGTTTCTCACAAGACTAGGGATTTCCCCGTGGAATATCCCAGTGAGGTATCGGCTTTTCTAATTTACAGGTTTCATTCCCTTACTGCGCAAGAATGCTGTGAGGGTATAAAGAATCAGTGCAATACCTACGAAGGTGGATACCCTTCCAATATAATCCCCATGCCGGGTATAAAAGGTCATCTTATCATTGGCATTGAGGGTTTCTTTGATGGCCCCTCTTTCCCACCAGCCCAGATCATCCAACATTTCACCCTTTTGATTGAAAAAGGTGGATATCCCGGTATTGGCGGAACGGGCGATGCTTCTTCTGTTCTCTATGGCTCTGAGTGCGCTGAAAGTATTGTGCTGACGGTAACCGGGAGTATCTCCCCACCATCCGTCGTTGGTGATCACAAATATGAAGTTGGCATCGGCCTCAGTTATGTATTCGGTAACAAATTCCCCAAAAATTGATTCATAACAGATCACCGGTCCCACTTTTGTTTCATCCTGCGGGGAGGTAAAGCTGTCTCTGAATTCCTGGATTCCATGACTTCGGAAGGTACCTCCCAGCTTAAGCATCAAATTTCTGAGGAATCCGAGATATTGGGTGTAAGGCATTTTTTCAACACCTACTACCAGCTGGGATTTGTGATAAATGGGTATTATGCCGGTAGTATCGATTTGCAATGCTGAATTGAAACTGTCAAACCAATATTCTTCGCGGAAAGGTCTTGCGGTAGGACTTGCACTTTCCTCATTTTCATATCGCTGGTAGGTTGTTGCCCCAATGATAATTTTTGCTTTTGGATATCGGGAAGATAGTTCCACCAATCGTTGTATACTGGGATTTTCATCTATTCGATGCAACCATAGATTATCATTAATGAAAGTCTCCGGGGCCACTATGTAATCAGTATTTTCATCACTGAGCGAATCGGCGAGATGGATCAATATATCCATTTGTTCCTGAGGAGAAATATCATTGAATTTCATGTAAGGATCTATGTTTGGCTGGATAACCACAACCTCATATGGGTTTTCTTCCTCGGAGTAATTGTTAAACCTGATGAGTGAGGCAATTGCAGGGAGAATTAGAAGGAGCAAAGCAATTCCAAGTTCAGTTCTTGCCTTTTTGATCTTTTTCCCGCTCATATATTTTGAAAGCGTCCTGAAAAGTAAAAGGTTAAGAGACAGAATCCAGAAGGTTCCTCCCAGAGTTCCTGTGTATTCGTACCACTGTATCAGTTTTATATTATTGGCAAAACCATTCCCCAGGTTGAGCCATGTCCATGAGATTTCTCCATTCAAATAAAAGTATTCAAAAGTCAGCCAGTAGAAAAGCAGTGAAAAATACCCATATGCATTGCCCAGTTTTCTGTGTGTTAGGGTAAACAACCAGAAAGGGAGGGTCATAAAAGTGGTATTCACCACAAGGGCTGTGATAAGGCCTGCAAAACTGGCATTTTTAATCCACCAGGTGGATGCTAGATTCCAGATAAAGAACGTCAGAAAAGGAAGAAAAAAAAACTGATTTGACCTGACTTTTTCTTTTACCAGGTTTTCTTCAACTATCAATAAAGGGATGAACGCAACAAATAACAGCCATCCAAATCCACTTGAATACCACGCAGGAACAAGGAGCAATCCTGAAAGAATACTGAAGAGAATGCGATATTTGAGAGACATAATGCTATTTTTACGGAATGTGCCAAAATTAATAATATTCACATGATATCAACGGAGGTTTTAAAACTTTATTTCCAAAGGTTTAATAATGGTAAAGATTTTAGTTTCTTTGCAAAACATCTGTTAACAGGATGAAAAAATTCGTAATTTATTAAGCAAATTTTACCCGGATTCCATGGGAATTGAATTGTTTTGGAAAGGATTTATTGTGGGGCTGATGGTATCCATTCCACTCGGACCCATTGGTGTTCTGTGTATTCAAAGAACGTTGAACAAGGGCAGGAGGTCGGGTTTCTTCTCCGGTCTGGGGGCTGCTTCTGCTGATACCCTCTTCGCAATAATTGCGGGTTTTGGAATCACTTTTATTATCAGATTTATTAGAGAGCAACATGTGTATTTTCAGGTTATAGGAGGGCTAATTGTAATTTTTTTGGGCATTCATATATTTTACACCAATCCTGTCAGGCAAATACGCATGCAACGAATGAGCAGGAATAAGCTTTCTCAGGATTTTTTTTCTGTATTTCTGCTTACCATCACCAATCCAATGGCCATCTTTTTTTTCCTGGCCATGTTCGCCGGTATTAAAGTGGCAGATGAACCCCTCAAACTTTTTGACCTTAGTAATCTTGTTCTGGGGGTTTTTTCCGGCGCTGCTTCATGGTGGTTTGCCTTAAGTGCTATTGTGAATTTTTTTCGATACCGATTCCGGTTGAAGATCATTTGGTGGATGAATAAAGTGGCCGGGGTCCTTATTTTCATTTTGGGGATAGCGGCCATTTTGAGTATTTGGTTTGTATGATTTCACAGGCTTACCTTCCTGCTATCTCAATGGAAATTGCCTGGAATGCAAGATTCCGCATTGTTCCGGATATTGAATTCTTCCGATAAGATCTATATATCGCAAATAGATATGTTTAAATAGTTCCGGTTAAACAGCTAACCTGCCTTTTCTTCAGGTTTTTCCTGCCAAAGCATAAAGAAGCCGATTCTCGCGCGTTCACTAATTCAACCGAAAAATTAAAAAGGCATTATTTTTTCCGTTATATTTGAGAACTAAACTACGGATGTTCTATGGGAAAATTAATTGAACCTGATGATATTATCAGAGCGGCCAAGCTCAATAAAATCGGAGGTGTCGGGACGGCAAAGATTCTCATGCTCTTAATGAGAATAAACAGAATAAATAAACTGTATGCGGAATTTAAGGATGTGGAAGGTATAGAGTTTATTGACAGGTTAATTGCTGAGCTTAAAATTAGTTATGAGATAAGTGAAGATGAAATTAATCGCATTCCCAAAACCGGCCCTTTCATAACCGTCTCCAATCATCCTTATGGCGGAATAGACGGAATGTTACTGGTAAAGTTAATATCTTCCGTGCGTGCAGATTACAAGGTATTGGCTAATTTTCTGCTCCAACGGCTTGATCCAGTAAAGGATTTTATCTTACCGGTAAATCCCTTTGAAAACAGAAAGTCAGTCAAATCCAGTTTAGCCGGAATAAAATATGCCTTGAAACATCTGGAAGACGGGAATTCACTGGGGATGTTCCCTGCCGGGGAGGTCTCCAGTTATAATCTTCATGCGGTGGGAATTAGTGATAAGCAATGGGAGATTCCGGTGTTAAAGATGATAAAAAAAGCACAGGTTCCTGTAGTTCCAATATATTTCACCGGAAATAACAGCCGTCTCTTTCATTTGCTTGGTCTGATCCATCCCACTTTACGGACAGCAAGGCTGCCTTCCGAGCTTTTTAACAAGAAGAAACGGCCCATTCGGATACGGATTGGAAATCCCATATCGGTAAAGGAGCAGAATGAATTTAAAGATATTCCCAGATTTGGCCGGTTTTTACGGGCAAAGACCTATGCCCTGGGTTCTTCGCTTGAAGTCCACAAGTTTTTTAGGCCGTCATTAACCCGGGCCAGCAGGGTGGAGGACATCATACCCGCTATAGATAGCGAAATTATTGAACAGGAGGTGAATCAGCTTAAAGAAAGATATTTGCTTTTTGAGAGTGGAGATTTCCAGGTATATTGTACTCCTTCTTTTTGTATTCCCTATCTGATGAATGAGATTGGAAGGCTGAGGGAAAAGACTTTCCGGCTGGTAGGAGAGGGTACCAACCGGTCAATGGATGTGGATGAGTTTGATCTGTATTATCATCAGTTATTTGTATGGGATAACAGTGCTAAAAAGGTTGTTGGGGCTTACCGGGTAGGAAAAGGAAAAGAAATATTGAATCAATACGGGGTAAGAGGGTTCTATATTCAAAGTCTTTTTAAAATGAGTTCAAGATTCAAACCCGTATTGGAGGAATCACTCGAGCTGGGAAGGTCATTTATCGTGGAAGAATATCAGAAAAAACCCCTTCCCTTGTTTTTATTATGGAAAGGGATCCTTTATTTTTTGATCAAGAATCCGGAATATCGCTATCTTATTGGACCGGTGAGCATAAGCAACCGCTTTTCAAAGTTTTCAAAAGGGATGATAATAAAATATATCATGATGAATCACTATGATCATGAATTTGCAAAGATGATCAAACCCAGGAAAAAATTTGTAGTCGAGGGTTTTCCTGACATTGATATGGATATCATTATGGAATCGGCCAATGACCTGAATAAGTTCGACAGATTTATCAAAGATGTAGAGACTTCCAATTATAACATGCCAGTTTTGTTAAAGAAATATTTAAAGCAGAACGGGAAAATCATTGGCTTTAATATTGATCCAAAATTTAATAATGCCCTTGACGGTTTGCTGATTCTGGATCTTTATGATGTACCAGTCGAAACCATTTCTTCCCTGTCCAGGGAAGTAAAGGATGAGACCATTCTTGCGAGGTTTACCATCTAAGAGATGAATTCCCTCTTCCCTGAAAAAAAGTTTTGTTATTATCTATTTTTGTTTTAGAATTGCAGTGATTTGAAAACTTTGCTGTGGAATTAACACCCCTGAATAAAAACTAATCATTAATATTTAATCGGATGAGGATATCAGGATTTCTTGTTATTATTTCTTTTTTACTTCATTCCTGTGGAGACGGTGTAAAGAAGAGAGATGATGATTACATTAATCAATTACACGATAAAATACTGACAGTAGATAGTCATACAGACACCCCTCTTCAGTTTATGAGAGAAGGCTATGATTTTTTTAATCGGCAGGATGCCTATCAGGATGGATCGAGGGTTGATTTTCCCCGGATACAGGAAGGAAGTCTCGATGGCGTATTTCTTGCGGTTTTCCTTGGCCAGAAGGAAAGAACGGAAGAAGGTTACATTAAGGCCAAAGCCAGGTCTTATGAATATTTTGACTCTATTTATGCGCAACTGGAAAGGGGAGAAGAGAAAATTGAACTTGCCCTGAATCCACGCGATTTTAAAAAAATCGTACGCAAAGGCAAACATGCCATTTTCATCGGGCTTGAGAATGGTTATCCGATAGGACATGATATTTCCATGGTTGATACTTTCTATCATCTTGGAGCACGTTACATCACCTTATGCCACACCAAAAACAATGATATCTGCGATTCTTCCACGGATGAAGATGGACCTGAATTTAACGGGCTTTCTGACTTTGGATATGAAGTGGTTAAGCGGATGAATAAGCTGGGCATGATGATTGACGTTTCCCACGCTTCTGACGAAGCATTTTATGATGTGATTGAAGCAAGTGCCAAACCGGTGATCGCATCTCACTCATGCGCAAAGGCTTTATGTGATAATCCGCGAAATATGGACGATGATATGCTCAGAACGCTTGCAAAGAATGGTGGTGTTATCCAGATGTGTATTCTCAGTGCCTATGTGGAGGAGCCGGAGCCTGATCCGTTGAGAGATTCCGCGAAAAATGCCGTTTATGAAAAGCACGGAAATTATTACGATCTTGATGAAGAGGGAAGACAGGCATTTCTGAAAGACTGGTATGCTGTTGACAAAGTGTACCCACCCAAGCTGGCTGATGTAAGCAAGGTAGTTGATCATATTGATCATATTGTTGAGGTTGCCGGTATTGATCATGTGGGCATTGGTACCGATTTTGATGGAGGAGGCGGTGTAGACGGCTGTTACGATGTAAGTGAGATAAAGAACATCACTGCAGAACTTGTAGAAAGAGGGTATTCACGAAGGGAAATTGAGAAGATCTGGAGCGGGAATTTGATGCGGGTGATGGGGGAGCAGTAGGAAGTGGGGAGTAGGCAGTAAGCAGTAA